>CAXMSN010000115.1:0-12608 GCA_964196275.1 uncultured Kiloniellales bacterium
GGTATCCAGAAGAAGAGCAGGAAGAAGGGGATCGCTCCGAGAACGCCGATGGCGGAGACGTATGCCCTGCCCGAGAGGTTGCGGCGCTGCCACCGGTCTCCGATATGGCCGGCAAGGATCGAGAACAGGGCACCGGCAGCGAAGAAGAAGGTGAACCAACCGCCGACCTGTTGACCCGTCATCGGTGAGTATCCCTCTGCGATCACTTTCTCCTGGTAGAGCAGTGGAGCCCAGATGAGAGACCCGTATGCGATCTGCGCTGTGAGTCCCTGGAGGATGAGCCACCGGTTCGTCTTGATGGCGGTGAGATCAGAGAGTTGGTCTCGGTCGATCGTGTGCTCGTACTCCTCACCTGCGTCGTACATCTCGGCAAGCTCTGGCTCGCGATATCCCCGAGGTGGCTCGAAGGTGAGCAGGTAGAGCGTGGCGAACAGGAAGCCAGCCAACGCCAGGATCAGGAACGGAATCTTGTGGCTTACTGCTCCTGCCTGGGAGGCGAGCAGTGTGCCTGCCAATGCACCGATTCCCTGCGACAACCCCCAGAACGACATGGCGAGACCGCGCCGTTTCGGCGCCACGAAATCAGAGATGACCGAGAAACCAACCGACGCGATCGAACCGAGTCCGATACCGGCGAGTACCTGCATGGCGAACAGCGCCGCAAACGTGGTCGTGAAGCCTGATCCGGCCATGGCGACCGACCAGATGATCGTGCCCCAGAAGAGCAGCCGCTTACGGGTACCTCCGTCAGCGAGGTAACCCCATCCGACGGCGGTGATAGCCGTGACGATCACTTGCACCGCTGTCAACGCCCCGATCGCAAGGGTGCCGACACCGAACGTTTCCGTGAGTTGAGGGACCATCGAAGGGATGAGCCTGATCGCCGCGTTGTCCAACGACGCAAGCACGACGAACACGACAAGCGTGTAGACGACATGGAATCTGCTGCCGTACCACGTGCGCGTCTTGATCATGGCATCTCCACCGGCAGGCGCTTGAGGTCAGGCGTTGTCTGCCTGATCGTTGTCCGCGGGGGTGCTTTGGCCTGACATGGCCTCGGCAGACGCTGTCGATGTCTTCCGCCCAAAGGGTGCCCACCACGCCATGACGAGACCGAGGACGATCCCCAAGAGGGGAAGGATCCACATGAGTTCCGAGTGGAGCGGGATGACGCCCCACATGAACAGCGTGGGCCCGAGGAAGAGACCGAACATGAACCCGCTGATGATACCGAGAATTGGTCGACCCTTCATCAGGTGAACCTCCTTCGTGATCCTGCTGCTCCGACGCCGAGACCGAACACGATGGTTCCTGCTGTGCCGACCAATGCGGCGGGACCAGGGCTGCCGGCAAGCGCCAGCGAGACCGCTACTTCACAGGTGACCCCACGCTGCTGGTGGAACGCCGTCACTTCCAAGCCTCCCGTCCCTCGGGGAACGAAGCCAGGGACTTCATAGGAGTACGTGCCCGAGTCTGACACGGATTCTGTCTCACCCGGTGGAACGGGCCAATTTGCCGCTACCCAACTTTGGCCAAGAGGTAGACGCACGCTCACGTCACCAGAGAAGGGCTCGGGCTCATCGGCCGGAGGCAGATTGATCATCCCGGTGTACATGACATTGTCATCCTTGTCAGGGACCTCGAAGACCTCGCTGAGCGGTGTTGACTCCGTAACCGTCACACCGTTCGAGAACGTTGCGCTCCCGGAGCAACCCGACTGGATCACTTCGGCAGATGCGGGTGCCGCCAAGGAGGCGACCATCAGCGTCACCGTGCCGCCGAGGACACCGAATGCGGCCAAGCGCTTTCGTCTAAACATCGATATTGCCTTTCTTGCTGGTGCCACCATACGCGGCGGCGACCGCTCCTGCCACCACCGGGTCTATCGCTAGCCTGACTTGCGTGAGCAAGCCAAGTGAAACCTCACCACCATCGTGGGCTCCGAGTGAAGCCGTAATGGCTCAGTCTCAGATCACGCAACTGATGGAATCGACGGGGATCTCAGACTTCGCAGACCTGCACCGATGGTCGGTCTCGGACCCCGATGCCTTCTGGGAGGGCGTGATCGGCGCGCTCGAGATCGACTTCGACCGGGAGCCCGTCTCCATCAGGGGATCGGTGGATCCCAGGGATCCTCAGTGGCTGCCGGGGGCGGTGTACAACATCGTGACGTCATGTCTCGACCATGGCGACGACACTGTGGCGATATACAGCGGCAAGGCAGACGCCATGGGCACGGTGTCCGTGGCCGAATTGCGTGCTGAGGTCGCAGCCTTCGCAGCGGGATTCGCACGTTCGGGCTATTCACCAGGCGATGCCGTCGCGATCGTGATGCCAATGACCGTCGAAGCCGTGGTCGCTTATCTCGGGACGATCGCCGCTGGGGGAGTCGTGGTATCCATCGCCGATTCGTTCTCACCCCACGAGATCCAGACAAGGCTCGAGATCACTCGTCCCGTCATCGTGGTCACGCAGGACATATCGGTCCGCCTTGGGAGAACGCTTCCTATGTATGCGAAGTGTGTCGAGGCTGGCGCCCCGAAAGCCGTCGTCGTGCGCACTGGAGAGGGTCCTGAGCTTCGCGACGGAGACGTGATGTGGGACGACTTCATGGTCCGTGGGGCAGCGTTCTCGCCGGTGATGCAGGCAGCCGATGCCTTCACCAACATCCTCTTCTCCTCTGGAACGACCGGGGAGCCAAAGGCCGTCCCATGGACTCAGACGACGCCGCTCAAGGCTGCGATGGACGGCAGATATCACCAAGACATCCACGCAGGGGATGTCGTCGCCTGGCCCACGAACCTTGGCTGGATGATGGGCCCGTGGCTCATCTATGCGTCCTTCCTGAACGGAGCGTCGCTAGCGCTCTACGACGATGCGCCGACTACCAGAGGCTTCGTCGAGTTCGTCGAACGAGCAGGCGTGACGATGCTCGGCGTTGTGCCATCGATCGTCGCGGCGTGGCGGTCGTCGGGTGTGCTCCAGCCTGGAGACTGGTCCACCGTCAACGTCGTCTCATCGACAGGAGAGGCATCGAGTGCTGGCGACTACCGGTGGCTCATGAGCCTCGCCGGAGACGTTCCTGTGATCGAGTATTGCGGCGGCACGGAGATCGGTGGTGGCTACATGAGCGGAACGGTCGTGCAACCTGCGATAGCCGCACGATTTACGACGCCGACGCTCGGCCTCGACCTCGTCATCCTCGATGATGACGGAAACGAGTCCGACGTCGGCGAGGTGTTCATCGTCCCGCCGTCGATGGGGCTGTCGAGTGAATTGATCAACCAGGACCATGGCGAGGTCTACTTCACGGATCTTCCCGAGATCGGTCGGCCGCTTCGCAGGCATGGCGACCAAGTGCGCAAAGACCCCGATGGATACCTCCAGGCGCTCGGCCGAGTTGATGACACGATGAACATCGGTGGCATCAAGGTGTCGTCCGCAGATATCGAGTCGGTCCTGTCTGCCGTCGCCTCGGTCATCGAGGTGGCCGCCGTCTCCAGTCCTCCTGCCGAAGGCGGTCCGGATCGATTGGTTGTGTTCGCCGTCGTCGAGGCAGATGCCGATGTCGGAACGGATTCGTTGCGAGCGTTGTTACAAGAGGCAATCAGAGAACAGCTGAACCCGCTGTTCAAGATCTACGAGGTCGTCATCGTCGAGTCGCTTCCTCGAACTGCATCCCACAAGCTGATGCGCCGCACGTTGAGAGACGACTACGCGTCAACAGACTGACAAGAACCTCCGGCCGGCGCACCTCTTGTCGCTCGGACCGTGTACTTTCTCTCCACATGGAGTTCGTCGTATTCTTCGCTGGTGCAGCGCTTGTGCTTTGGGTACTGCTTACGGCTGTTCGAACCGTTGTGCTTCCGAGGGCCGTGAGGGCTCCTCTTTCGTGGGGTGTGTTCGGACTGGTCGTGGCGACCTTCAAGTTCGCGGCTGCGAGGAGGCGAAGCTACGAAGCGCAGGAGGGCACGCTTGCACTGATCGGGCCCGTCGGGCTGCTGGCTGTCCCCGCAGCTTGGATGCTGCTCGTTCTGGTCGGCTTCACAGCGATGTTCTGGGCGACAGATCCGGGGCTCGAGGTCCGTGGAGCCTTCAACCTGGCTGGGTCGTCGATCACGACGCTTGGTTTCGCCGCCGCCGCTGGCACGGGTCAGCACGCTCTCTCTTTCTTGGCAGCGCTGTTGGGCCTTCTGTTGCTCTCGCTCTTCATCACCTACCTGCCCTCCACGTACTCTGCGTTCCAGAAGCGTGAGCGCCAGGTGACGCTTCTTGAGGTCCGCGCTGGCGTGCCTCCGAGCGCCGTTGTGATGCTCGAACGGTTCCAGAACATCGGCTGGGTCGAAAGACTCTCTGATCACTGGACAGAGTGGGAACCGTGGTTCGCTGAACTGGAAGAGACACACACGACCAACCCGGCCATCCCGTGGTTCCGATCTCCCGATCCGCAGAAGTCCTGGATCACTGCTGCCGGCACGGCACTCGATGCCGCATCGATATGGACGTCGTCTGTCGATGGCCTTGAGCCTCAAGATCAGGTGAGTGCAAATCTCACCATTCGGGCCGGTTTCGTCACCCTGCGAGCGATCGCTGACACGTTCGGGATCCGGTATGACTCGGACCCGGCACAGACGGATCCGATCTCGGTCCAGCGAGAGGAGTTCGAAGACTGCCTCGACCGGCTTGCGGCCGCTGGTGTCCACGTTGTCGAGGACAGGGATCAGGCATGGATCGACTTTTCAGGCTGGAGGGTGAACTACGACACCGTTCTGCTCGAACTCGCCCAACTGCTTCACGCTCCGTACGCACCATGGACATCGGATCGGTCGGCGGTCGGATATGTGCACGGAGGCCGGTTCTCCCGCAAGTCGTAGAATCTGTGGAGAGCCAGGAGGCCAGAAGGTGGAGCACAGCGAGTTAGCGGGCGTGAGGGAGCGAGTTGCGTCACTGTCTGGCGTCGTGATGGTCATGGGTGACGCCGACACGGGGAAGACGAGCCTGTGCAAGCAGTTCGCTGAAGATGCGGTCGCTCAGGGTCGCACCGTCGCGTATGTGGATGCCGACGTTGCTGCTTCAACCGTTGGACCCGCCGCATGCGTCGGTCTCAAGATCATCCGCACTCCAGAAGACCTCGTCGATCTCGCTAGCCCGGACGAACTTCGCTTCGTTGGGTCAACTGAGCCGAACGGCGTCGTTCTGCCCCATGTGGTTGGCGTGGCGTCGTTGGTTACCGCGGCCCGTGCTGAAGCCGACCTTGTCATCGTCGATACAACCAGTGTCGTATCCGGCGTCGTGGGACAGACCCTCAAGTATCACCTGGCTGAACTCACTGACCCGGTGCTGGTCATCGCTCTGCAGCACGGCAACGAACTCGATCCCATCGTTTCGATGCTCAGAAGGTTCTTCTCGGTACGCGTCGCTGAGGCGAAACCGCCCGCTGATCTGATGCCGATGTCCCCTGTCGAGCGGACGCAGGCGAGAGCCGAGGCGTTCAGGGACGATCTCGGCGACGAACCACCGCGGTGGCGTGTTCAGACAACCGTGTTCGCACCGACGCTCCCTGCCGGGTTCGACGTTTCCCGCCTTGACGGAATGTTGGTTGGTGTCCAGGACGAGCACGGACACTGTCTCGGACTTGGCGTGCTCGAGCACACCGAGGGTGCCGTGAAGGTCGCAACAACCCATGGAGACACGATGCGCGGGCTCAGGCTTGGTTCCATCCGCGTGGATCTCGGAACCTTTGCGACATCGCGCGTCCGACTGAGAGAACTGATCTTCGGAGTCTGAATTCGCTCGCTGCGCTCGCTCCAGACCTCAGACCACAGACCACAGACCACAGACTTCGGACCTCAGACTGCTCGGTCTTGGGTCATGACGGCGAATCCGGCATCCAGACCGTGAACGGTGAAGATCCTTCTGGCCGCTTGGATGGCTGGTTTGATCTCGCCGACGGATACGCCGGTGGCTCGCCACCGGAGAGCGAGGGTCTCAAGATGTTCCTCGGCCGCTACGGCGATGCCGTAGATCGATGGCGCCCGGACGGGGGATTCAATGACCTCGAGAACGGGACCTGCCCTGAAGAACGCGGCCGGTCGACCGCCAACTTCCATCTTCAGTCTGGGATCAAGGTCGATGTCGCCGAGTGTTGCGATCGCTTCATCGAGTGACGGGACAAGCACCACCACGTGATCGACGACGACACCGTCAACTGCGTGCCCCCGCGGGTTATCCATGGTCTCGACTCCGAAATCTGGTGGGGTCTCCGACCATGCCCACTGCGGGTCTCCTGTCGCGAGGGCGATCCCTCCGAACTCGGGGTTGAACGGCCAGCCGAACGCAGTCCAATCGATGGGCAGCCGGAGTCCAACAAGCAATGACATGAGCGGAGCGTAGGCCATGCCGATCCGGTGGCCCGCCGTAACTCTGGTCCGTGGTCCGTGGTCCGTGGTCCGTGTCTGACGTCTGAGGTCCGTCGACCTGCTGCCGAAAGGCCCGACGAACTCCGACTTCAGTCACCCGCACTTCCCCGAACGAGGTGATTTCTGTCTCGGCACATCGGGCCTACCGACGAGCAACATACGTCCAGCAGTGCCACGATTCAACCCGGCCGATAGCGTCGGATTTCGCGTTCCAGTCTATCTCTTGCCTTCTAGTTGACCGTAGTTGCCGTCAAAGGATGGTCGGGAGCTCGGGTTCTCCACATATCCACAGCTATCCACAGGACCTTGTGCACAACCTCCTGTGCGAAAGTTCCCGACGGGAACTTTTCGCGGCTCAGGCGGAGATGCCTTCGTACAGTTCGACGAGTCTGTTCGCTGTGGCGTCCCATGAGAATCGCTTCGAGAACTCCGTCGCACCCTCCGAGAGGCGCTCAGCGAAGCTCGGATGTTCGATGACCGCCTTCATCGCAGCGGCGAACGAGCGTGGGTCGTTGCCATCGACAAGCAGTCCGCTCTCCGATGCCGAAACGATGTACGCGAGCCCACCGGAGTTCGATGCAACTACAGGAGTCCCGCAGGCCTGTGCTTCGGCGGCTACAAGCCCGAACGACTCGGATCGTGATGGGACGATCACGACGTCAGCAGCCCTGTAGTAATCGGTGAGTATCGCGTGGGGGACTGGATCGATGAAGTGAACGCCGTCATCGACGTTTCGTTCGGCCGCTAGCGCAGCACATCGAGCGAGTTCGGCCTCGCCGTCACCGCCGCTCGCACCACCGATGATCTGAAGAACGGGTTTCCCGAACGCAGGGTCCAGTGACTCGCGGAGGTGGGCGTACGCATCGACCGCGAGCGCCGTGCCTTTGTGGGACTGGATTCTTCCGGCGAACAGGATCGTTGGATCCGAACCGGTACCGAGCCTCTCTCTGGCAAGCCACTTGTCTCCGGGCGAGAACATGCTGTGGTCCACCCCTGGTGGTGAAACACACAGGCGCTCGGGTGACGCTCCGTAGTGCTCAAGCAGGTCGTCGAACTCGAAAGGTGTCGAGGCGATCACGCAGTCGGACTGGGAAATGACCTCCTCCTCGGTGAGGAGCCGTTCGGCGCTCGATGGGGCCTCGGAGTATGCCCTCGTCAGGTCTTTGACCTTCCCGAGCGTGTGGAACGAGTTTGCGAGAGGGATCCCGTACTTGTTCTTGATACGGACGCCGGTCCGCCCAGACAGCCAGTAGTGGCTGTGGACGAGATCGAACGATTCGTCGTTGTCGTCTATCCATGCCATGACGCCGGTTGCGAACTCTGGGGCGTGTGGCTTCATCGCTGACGTGCTCAGTGGACCCGCTGGCCCGGCATCGATCTGAACGACGCGGTACCCGTCCTCGACCTCCGTGACGGTCTCGAGGACGGGGTCTGCCCTTCGAGTGAACGTTGTGATCTCGATGCCTCGCCTTGCCATCGTTCGCGCCAGCCGGTCGAGATAGACATTCATGCCCCCTGCGTCGCCTGTCCCCGGTTGCAGGAGAGGTGACGTGTGCATGGCGATATACGCAACCTTCGATATCACGGAAGTCTCCCCTCGATCACGTAGAGCGGGCGGCTGAGGGCGCCCATGTGGAACTTGTAGCGCTGGTCGCCCTTCAAGAAGTCGAACACCTTCGCCCCCCGCTCGATCTGGGCCTCAATCATCGACGCTACGAGGACGATTCCCGGAGAGCTTCCTGAAGCATCGATGTCGTACGCCGAGTTGTAGTAGAAGTAGCCGTCGTCGGTCTCGAATCCGAAGGCGGCTGCTCGCATGACGCCGTCACACATGAGCCCGTGGATTGTTGCATCGGCCGCGGTCACCAGGTCCTCGAAGTACGCCTCCATCTCGGACGTCATGAAGGCACCCTTGTCGCCCGCCGACGTGCGGTGCATCTCACAGAACAGTCCGACTGCTTCTGCGCCCATGCGCTCGATGGTTGGTGTTCCGAGGCTCTCTTCGAGCCTTCTCCGCTTGCGCCGTACTTCGTGCCGTTCCTTCTTTGCGAGGCCGCTGAACCACTCATCGGATGATGACGGCAATTCCATCACGGCTGCCGCATCGTGCTCGACCTGTGAGGTTGGAGCACCGAGTGCCTCGAGCGACCGGGACACGATGTCTGCAACCTCTCGCGGCATCGAGTCGAACCGGTACGAGTGTCCACTGTGTCCCGAGAGTACGTCACTGAGCAACTGTTCGAAGGCTGCACCGATCGGCGAGTGGTAATCGGTCAGGTTCTCCTGGCCGACGAAGGAGATGTGGGTGTCCGCGACACTGAGCGCCACCACGTTGGGCCCATCGGAGGCGGTGATGAGTTCGGCTTCGGATGCAGATCTGTGATGCCACACGGTCTCAAGGAACGGGCGGAAGGGGAATGGTCCAAGCAGTTTCGCCACCGTGTCCCCCGAAGACGGGAACGAGGACCATGTCCGCGAGGTCGTGAGCGAACTCATACGCCGAAGAGTTCCCAGGCGCCGACCGGTTGGCCGGCACCGATCACCGAGGGAGTGCGCACATCCGCCAATGCTTCGTCCATGGCAGCGGTGAGCATGCCAAGTCTGTCAGCGACCTCAAGAACCGCGGCCGAGACGGCGGCCCGGCTTCCTGACCTGGACTTTGCAGCGATTCCGATTCCTGCCCGTTCCAGGGCGAGCGATCCCTCGGCTCCGTACTTGACCGGCCCACCCCATTGGAGCGCGATCTTCCCGGAGGGGCGGACGTTGTCCCTCACCAAAGCTCCGAACCGCGTCATGGCAGATGCGATGGGCGCCATCTCCGGGTCGGTTCCGAGCCGTTGGAATGCGCGTGCGAGCCCCGTGACGGTGCCCTGCAGAGTTGGCCCTCCGCAGCCATCGACTCCCACGGGCTCAGGTTCCACACCTGAGAATTCCCGCATGACCTCCACGACCGATCGCTGGATCGGGTGCCCATCTTCGAGGTAGCTACCCGTGTCCCAGCCGGCGGTGACACACGCTGCGAGCCACCCTGCGTGTTTCCCGGAGCAGGTGTGGAGAATCCGCTCGGAACTCGTGTTTCCTCTGGCCGCGAGCATTCGGTCGGCTTCGCGAACCTCTGGACGGTCGGTCGGACACCTGAGGTCGTCCTCGCTCAACCCTGCGTCCGTGAGAATGGCACGGACGATCGCGATGTGGACGGGGAATCCGCCATGGCTTGAACACGACAGCGCAAGGTGCTCGGGCGGAAGTTCGAGCCCTGCGCGACGAGCAGCGAGCGCCTGGAAGGGCTTGTTCGAAGACCTGTAGAACATCGGAAGCTCTGGGTCTCCCGATGAGAAGATCACCGAGCCGTTTGTGTCGACGGCGACGGCGTCAACGTCCTCGAACGATTCTGCGAGTCCCGCTCGGACCCTTGCGAACTGCACGGCTACTTCGCAGACAGCAGTTCGTCTGCGTCCGCAGTGCCATCCCGGTAGCGCTTCGTGAGTTCCGAGGTGATCAAGTCGTAAGCGTTGTAGACGGCACGACGCTGGATCGACACCTCGTGTTCCGATGCTGCGAGACCCTCGCGGATCTCGATGAGTTCTTCGTCGCCGAGGCGAGGCAAACGGATGAGAAAATCGTCCGCCAATGCCTTGTCCACCTCTCGGCGACCAGCCCCTGCGAACTCCGGGGTCTCGAGCGATAGTTCCTTGTCCAAAGCGTTCGTCGTTGTGCCGCTCGGTCCGTCGCTCAGGATGTCTGGCAGCGCCTCGATGAGCGAGCGGGTCTCGTTGCCAGCTCTGCGGCTCAGTTCGAAGTCAAGGAGATCCATGCGCCCATGGAGGATCCTGCGGTAATACGAGAACTCGGTGTCGAGGTCGTCGAGCATGGACCGTCGCGAGCGGATCTCATCGGTCTCGAGGCTCTCGAGGTTCTCGGTGAAGCCGGCGTCCATCACCCTGTCGATTCGTCTGCGCTGCTGTGTCATTCTCGCTCCCCTGGTGCGTTCAATTTAGCAAGATGCTCGCACCGTAGGGTACGGGTTGACAGCGACGCCGTTCGGCCTGATCTCGAAGTGGAGATGTGGCGACGTATATCTGGCGTTTCCCGAGTTCCCGAGGTAGCCGACGATGTCGCCCTTCTTCACCCTCTGGCCCGATCCTATGTTCGTCGGATGACTCTGAAGGTGTGCGTAGTAGTACACGACGCCGTTGTCGGAGTAGATGTGGGTCGAAAGCCCGCCAAGACTGTTCGAGGAGAACCTGACCCTGCCATCGACAACCGCGACCAGAGGGGTGTTGCGAGCATTGAACATGTCGACACCCTTGTGCGTGCGACCACCGCTCCTTCGTGCGCCCCAAGTGTTGGAGAACGATGCACCACCTTGGACAGGGCACTGGAACCCAGGGGTCACGTTCGGCTCAGCTCCGCCGGCCCTGCCCGGCGCCTGGGAGGCCGCTTCGGCCTGCTGTCGTTTGATCCGATCGTCTTCGATCCTCTTCTGCCTGATCTCTGATTTCAGATTGGAGATGGCGGTGCCGAGTGCATCGTCTGCGTGGTCGAGGATGTGCTGCTGCTCGACGTACAGTGCATCGATCTCTGAGACCAGGTCCGCTGCCTCGTCTTCTGCGATCTGGACCCCAGCAGCGTGAATCTCCAGCTCGGCTGTTGACCGATCGACTTGTCGTGAAATGGCCCCAAGGCTGTCGAAGGCAGCGAGCTCGACCTCCGTCGCTCTGCCAAGGAGCGCCTGGCTGGTCACGAGGTCCTGGATGCTTGCAGCTGAGAAGGCCGAACCGATCATGTTCGTTTGACCACTCGTGTACGCCTCGATGACGATCCGCTTCGCCGACTCCTGAAGCGAGTCAGCGTCAGAGCGATATCGAGTGACGGCATCCTCCATGCGGGCCTTGCGACGCTGGAGGTCTTCGAGTTCGTGGCTGATCGCTTGGTACTCGATCACCGCCTCGTCAAGCCGGGCCGATGCTGCCGCGTACGCCTGGTACGCCGTGGACCTGCGGGCTTCGGCAATGGCCTTCGTTCGCTCCGCTTTGTCTACGTCCGCCTGAGTTTGTGCGGACGCGGAAATAGGGACAATCGAGAGAAGACCGATCGCCAAGAAGAGTGTCAGCCAGCGTTGAACGCGAAAACGTGACATGGCCCAGCAGGCTAGTGGAGGGTTCCGCAAAGCGGAGAAGAAATTCCAGAGGACGACGGACCGAGCATCTGGCTAGCCGCAGCCTTGAGCGACTGGTCTCCGGTCCGTAGTCCGTCAGGGAGCGCAGCGACCGATCCGTCGTCCGGAGCGAGCGGTAGCGAACGTCTACGACCAGCGGATTCGGTGGTTCTTGTGCCAGATTTCGAACAGATCGTGGTCGCCCGTGACCGTCACGTTCGAGTCATCACCGCGGTTCCACACCGCCAGGTAGAGGTCGCGTGCGTCTCCGGTGAGGGTGACATCTGCAGGCCCATCGTCGCGAGATGTGGTGATGCCATCCGGTGCGAGCGTTACCTGCCAGCTGTCCCCCGTATCGGTTGCGCGAACGACCATCGTCTTCGTACTTTCGACGGGGAAGGCGCTGGCTCGTGGCGCGAATGCCGCGAGTAGTTCATCGATTCCGTCAGCGGCGAATGCGGGGTCGAACTCGGTGACGATACCGGCAGCGTTCTCGGCGTCGAACCTATGTATCGCTGTTTCGTGGGCTTGGCGTCTGGCCCACATCGCCAGCGGCGACGGCGCAGGGAGAAAGGTGAAGGACTCCACGTCGAGCGGCGCCGATTCCAGTGCGTCAACCAGGTTGGCGTTGGTCGCCAGGTAGTGGTCAATGAGTTGGTCGTCGTCCGGCCAGAAGATGCCGAGATCTGGCCAGAAGGCTGCGAGCTCAGCGAGGTCGTCGACCCAGGGCTTGTCGTGGGGTTGGGCGACGTGAGCCGCAGCCCACAAGTGGATCTCACTGAGGTGCCGAAGCAGTTCTCGCATGTCCCAGCCGGGGCATGTCGGAATATCTACGTCGAGTCCGACCTGCTCGGCCGCTTGTGCGAGGAGCTTGGCTTCCTGGCCAACTGCAGTGCTGTTCGCAACATTCCAGATCGAGATGTTCAAGAGCATTGAGCGATGGATCGACTTCGCCCGTGAAGAGATCAACGAGTGGCCGACGACGAAGCAGCTCGGTATGACCGACCGCACCGAGGAACTCACCCGCCTGC
>CAXMSN010000116.1:0-4597 GCA_964196275.1 uncultured Kiloniellales bacterium
AGGTGAGTACGAGGACGCCGTTGGTGCGTGCCATCCTTCTCCCGAGGAACTTGATCGCATCGAGCGTCGCCTCATCGGCCCAGTGTGTGTCTTCGAGGATGACGATGGTGGGCCTGAGCCTGCGTGACAGCAGGTCGAGCACAGCCTCCATCACACCTCTCCGATCACCGGCCCTGAGCGGCGTATCGACCGATCCGGCCTCGCGTGCGATATCCCAGAACGCACCAAGCGGCTGGGGAGTGAGGAGGTCATCGGAGCCGCCACGAAGCACGTGTGCTCGATCCGTCTGTTGTGCTGCGAACTCAGCAACGAGGGCGCTCTTGCCGATGCCGGCCTCGCCGCGTACGAGCACGACCCTTCCACCGGAAGATCCGAGCTCATCCACCAAAGCGTTCAAGGTCGCGAGTTCTTCGTCTCGCTCCAGAATCATGCGTTCACACTACGCCATCGCTCTGGCCAGGGGGAGCGCTGCTACGCCGTGATGAGCCGGTAGAAACGAAAGAAGTCGGTCTCGACGGGGAGCACCTCGATGTCGGAGAAGCCAGCGGCCTGTGCGTACTTTCTGAGCGTGTCCGGTCTCATCACGGTTCCGGTTCCGACCGAACCCTCGGTGGACATGCCATCCGGAAGGCAGATGAAATTGGAGAATCCATACATCAACTGCTCCGCTTCGTCGGCGTCTGGATCGAACCTCTCACCGACGCGCTCATCGACCACGAAGACGATGCCGTCATCGGCCACGAGCCGACGCATCGTCGTAAGCGTCGACACGGGATCTGGCATGTCGTGGATGCACTCGAAGGCCGCCACGACGTCATAGTTCCCGTCGATGGAGGGATCGCCCGCATCGATGGCGTGGAAGGTCGCCCGGTCAGACAGTCCTGCGGCCGCGGCGTTGACCCGTGCGGCGTCGATCGATGGGGCATCGAGGTCATAACCATCGACGGTTGTGCCCGCATAGCCGTCGGCGATCGCGATCGATGTCCAGCCGACTCCTGTGCCGATGTCGGCCACACGTGCCCCTGCGCTCAGCTTGGCGTGGAGTTCCGGCGCGGCAGGTAGCCATTCCTGGGTGAGGAGATTCGTGAAGGCTGGCCGGTTCATGTCTCCCTGGGATTCACGCATCTCGTCGCCGAACGTATCCCATGAGACGCCTCCACCATTTCGGTGTGCTTCGACGACGTTGGGAAGCTTGAAGCCTGCGACGGAGATCATGCGCGCCAACGGCGCGATGTAGGCAAGGCTCAGCTCGCTGGTGAGGGCTTCTGCGTGACCGTCAGGGATGGAGAACGTCCGTGGTCCATCGGTGTCCGTGTTGACAGTGAGGATTCCGGAAACTGCTTGCTGCTCGAGCCACTCGCGGGTGTACCGCTCCTCTGTGCCGGAGCGCGTTGCAAGCTCATGCGACGTGAGTGGTCCGCCCGCAGACAACGTGGCGTAGTAGCCGAGTCTGTCACCCACGTAGACGGCGAAGATGTCGAAGGTGTTCAGCGATGCCTCGAACAGCCTCTCAGCAAGTGCATCTGCCGTTTGGTCAATCGGTTCGGACGGCAGGGTCATGGCTCTCCTTGATCGCGTGGCACGAGTATCCCGTGTAGAACCTCGCGATGCGAACAGGTTCGATCGCTCGGTGGAGTTGGTGCGCTTAGGGCGCTACGGAAGCGCTGTTCCTGGATGTGGAGGTCCGGTTGTCGGTGGCGCCCGCGCTGACGACACGGATGATCGTGAGGATCGTCACGGAGACTGCCGCGGCTGTGTAGCCGCCGGCGACCCACGGGTTGAGTGTGTCGGTGCCTGCCATTACGCCGTGCGCCAACGCTGCAGCGAACGCACCGAATGAGAGATAGTGGAGAGAACGCCATGCAGCCTGTCCGATCCACTTCTTGATGTAGAAGCTGAACGAAACGGCGAGGAGCGTCCAGAACGAAACAACGCCGAGCGTCACCGCGAGGGGCTCCCACGTGCTCACGCCTGGAATGAGAATGTCGAACCACGTGAAGTCGATGAACTCGTCCATCGACAGCGCGATCATGTGGACGAGTGTTGAGACGACGGCTGCGAGACCGAGCGACTCATGGAGCCACTGAAGTCCCTTGGCTTTCACCGCTCTTCCGAGCATCTTGCCTGAGACCATCAGCCCCCAGATCATCGAAGCGCTGAGGAGCGCGAACGCGGCAAGGCCCGAGCCTCTGATGATGAACCATGTCAGGTTCATGCGGCTTGCCGTGATTTGGTTGCGTACACGGAACCGTCATGCCATATGGCGACCGCCTGTCGGATCCACGGCTGGCGGTCCGCCCATGCGAGCCCTTCCTCGCCGAGGATCAGCACCGCTTTCGCCCCGGCTTCTGCATCGACTGCCGTTGTTGCGACGACCGTCGCTGAGGTGATCGGTGTGATCGACGGTCGCATCGTTCTTGGGTCGATCAGGTGGTGGGCTTCACCGTTCGTGAGAGTCCATCGCCGCTTCATCCGGGAACTCGTGGCGAGCGCACCGATCCCAACCCCGACCTCGGCGACTTCCCGATCGTCGTGGTCAACGATGCCGACGACGAGAGATGCATCTGCTGACCGGAGATCCCCGCCCGCGGACACGATCGTCGCCAGCCCGTCCTCTACGGCACGGTCGCAGGTCCAGCCCTTGACGATGCCCCCGAGGTCAAGCTGGGTTCCGGGACTCAGGCGAACACCTTCGTCGCCCAGTTCCCAATGCGATGCGGCGAAACCGTTTGGTCTCTCGGCAGGCATGGTGAGATCGCTCATCGACACGTCGTAGCCCCACATGCGAACGG
The DNA here is from genome assembly GCA_964196275.1 of uncultured Kiloniellales bacterium. Classification (GTDB taxonomy): domain Bacteria; phylum Actinomycetota; class Acidimicrobiia; order Spongiisociales; family UBA5794; genus UBA5794. The sequence goes on from CAXMSN010000116.1 coordinate 2,793, forward strand.
CTTGTCCGACACCGATATCGACGAGCCCTCCGGTCATGGCGGCGGTGCGCTTGGCAGCACTGAGCACAATTCGCATGTGATCCGAGATCTTGACGATCTCTCTGGAAGAGGCGTTGATCCGGCTGAGTTCACTTGTGTCGAGGAACCGGCTGAAGCGCTCCTCATCCTCGCCCACACGGCGACGTACCACTTCGTGGTCGTTGGCCGATTCGGCATGCACCTCGACGGTCGTGCCCATTGCGTGGAATGTCTCGACGGTCACGAGCCGGAGCTCTGTGTCTTGGCCTTCGGCTGCGATGGGGACGCAACCTGGACGACACGCCGCTCGATGATCACTTCGGGTTCGGGGCGAGCAACCGGTGTGTAGCGAACGACGATCAACCCGGAGTCCGGCATCGTGGGGACCGCCGCCAGAACTGTGGTGGTTTGTGCCGCAACCTCGGCGATCGGAACCTGCTCTTCCGTCTGGACGTCAGGGTTTGCGGCAGCGACGGACACCACTGCCGTTCCCCACGCAACAGCTGCGCCGGTCCATGCCGTGATGGCAGCCACACGTCCAATGCTGAGTCTCCGTGCTGGCATCAGCCGTCACCGTTCTGAGGGTCTTGGGCCTTCTCAGCGATCACGAGAACCGCTCCGTTTGCGACGAGGGTCTGGACGACCTCGGGTGTGAGGCTGCCCTCGATCGTGTCATCGGTGGCGAATCCCGAGTATCCCGCTGCGGCGAGCGCTTCGGCAACGGACGGTGAAAGGCCGGGAAGCGTCGCAAGAACGGAATCGTCGATGGTGGGTGAGACCAGCTCCTCGAATATCACGGCCACCGGCGGTGGCACCGGCGTGGGCTCAGCGGCGGTCTCTTCGGGCTGCGTGGTGGAGAGCGTCTGAAGGACGAGGATCGCCGCGATCGTCGCGATGAGACCGCCGATGGCCGTGAACCAGCGCATCAGTCGTCGTCCTCGTCCTCATGCTCGTCCTTCTCGTCTTCTTCATCCTCTTCGTCTTCGTGCTCGTCTTCGTCATGATCGTCATCATCGTCGTCGTCATCGTCATGGTCGTCGTCGTACTCGCCGTCATCATCATCTGAGTATCCGTCGTCGCTGCTCGAAGGTGCTGGTTGGCGAACCGTGATCACTTCGACGATCGGCTCAGGCGCCGGAGGCCCTGCGATCGTGAATCCCTCGTCTTCACAGATCTGACGCAGTGCATCGAGCGCGGCAGTCTGGAGCGGATCGATCGATCCATCGATTTCGGCCTCGATCAGTTCCGCTGCACCGCTGGTGCATGCGATGTCGAGCGCTTCGTCGTCGCTGAGATCGTCATCGATCTCGTCGCTGACCGCCTCGCTGGTTGTGGTGACAGCTTCGGTTGTCGTTACGACCTCAGCGGTGAACGTATCGGCTTCGGCGGCGGGTGGGCGGGCAATCGAGCCGACGATGGCGGCCGCGGCGATCGCGGTCAAGGGCACGAGCAGAAGCCCGGCTATGAGGGATCCGGTGACCCGTTTTCCGGCTGGACGTTTGGCTGACATGGTGTCTCCTCTCAGAATGTCTGGTGACACCATGCGGGAAGTCGGGATAACGCTGCGCTAATCGAGGCGAAACCGATGCGAAAAGGGTTGGCTACGCCTTCTCGGCGAGAGGAAGCGTCAAACAGATCCGAGCACCGCCGAGTGACTCCGATGTCCCGATATCGAGGCTGCCGTCTGATGCTTCGACCGTGCGTCTGATGATGTCGAGCCCGAGACCTGTCGAGTCGGCATGCGATGAGCCCCGCTCCAACTCGAATCCATCGGGGAACCCTGCACC
>CAXMSN010000117.1:0-4848 GCA_964196275.1 uncultured Kiloniellales bacterium
CAGTGTCCAAGAGTTCCGTGGCCACCGACTTTGCGAGGGCAAGCACACCGGCCTTGGCGATGTTGTACGCGGCTTGGCCCGTCGGCGTTTCCGTAGCGTGCTTTGATCCCATGAGGACGATCCGACCCCAGTCTTCAGCCATCAGTGGGATCGCCGATCGGGTCACGTTCCAAGCGCTGCGAAGGTTGAGGTCGAGCATCCTGTCGAGGTGGACATCATCGGTCTCGACGACATCTCTGCCACCTGTCCAACCGCCAACCAGTGATGTCATGACGTTGATCTTGCCGAACGCTTCCGACGCCTCGCGCATGAACGTGTCGGCCGCTTCCGCGTCTGTGACGTCGACGCGTCTGAGGATCAGACGATCTTCATCGAAGTCGAGTTCCTTCTCAAGTTCGGTTGCCTCTTCGGGCAGCAGGTATGTCGTGGCGACCTTGAAGTCGCGGTCAAGCAGAAGGGGGAGAAGGCACCGGCCGACCGAACCTGTGCCCCCTGCGATTACGGCTACGTTCGATGTGCTCATACGTCCACGATAGTCCCACGGCGTGCAGACCAGTGTCTGGCTATGCTGTAGTCGCGACCGATTACCTTTCGAGGAGAACCATGGCATCCATCACGCTTGAGGACATCGGAAAGATCTACCCAGATGGGACGAGGGCGGTTGGGGAGATGAACCTCAGCATCAACGATGGCGAGTTCCTCGTGCTCGTGGGCCCCTCAGGCTGTGGGAAGTCGACAGCGCTTCGCATGATCGCTGGTCTTGAGGAGATCTCTGAGGGAAAGCTCACGATTGGTGAGAAGGTCGTCAACGATGTGCCACCGAAGGACAGGGACATCGCCATGGTGTTCCAGAACTACGCCTTGTACCCGCACATGACGGTGCGCGACAACATGGCTTTCGGGTTGAAGCTTCGCAAGACGCCGAAGGATGAGATCGACCGCAGGGTCTCCGAAGCTGCGGAGACCCTCGAGATAACAGAACTTCTCGATCGCAAGCCAAAGGCGCTGTCAGGCGGTCAACGCCAGCGTGTTGCGATGGGTCGGGCGATCGTCCGTGAACCAACAGCTTTCCTCATGGACGAGCCGCTGTCGAACCTTGACGCCAAGCTGCGTGTGCAGATGCGTGCCGAACTCGGTCGGCTCCACAAACGTCTCGGCACAACGACCGTGTACGTCACACACGATCAGATCGAAGCGATGACGCTCGGACACCGAGTAGCTGTGATGAGACCAGTGTCTGCGAAGCGACCGTTCAACCTGCAGCAGGTGGCCCCACCGACAGAGCTATTCAACAATCCTGTGAACCTATTCGTGGCAGGATTCATCGGCAGCCCCGCCATGAATCTGGTCTACGGAACGCTGTCCGAGACCGACGGCGTCGTGTCGGTGACGTTCGCCGATCATTCGGTGACCGTGGCACAAGAAGCCATCGATCGCCATCCAGGGCTTGCCGACTACTACGGGAAGCAGATCGTTATCGGCATCAGGCCGGGTGCGATCGAGGATGCGAGAGCCGTCGATGGCGATCCTGCTCGAACGATCCACGTGACGTCGGACATCAATGAATCACTCGGCTCAGAGTCGTATGTCCACTTCAGCGTTGACAGCCCGCCAGTTGTCACCCCTGACATCGAGGAGCTCCTCGCTGACTCCGGGTCGACAGTTGGGTCCCTCGGTGACAACAGCAAATTCACCGCAAGGATCAGCCCCGACGTTTCCGTGCCAGATGGCGTAGAGCTGGATCTCGTTATCGACACAGAGAAGCTGCACTTCTTCGACGCCGACACAAGCGACAAGATCGGCGTGGTCGCTCGCTAGCGCTCGGTCCGTCCTCCCTGAGAGGGAGGACCGGCGAGCTTGCGAGCCAGGAGGGTGTTGGGCGAACTGAGCTGGTGCTGGCTCACAGGCCCCCCTGCATCGTCGCTGCGCTCCTCTGCCGTTCCCGAATATCCAGCCCCCCGGTTCGCAGGCTCACAGGCCCCCCTGCATCGTCGCTGCGCTCCTCTGCCGTCCCCCCTGAAGGGAGGACGAGCGGAATGCTGGTCTGAGGCCTTCTGCTAGCTCTCCACCACAGTGATGTTCACGGCTTCTAGTTCTGGCAACAACTCTGAGCCGAGGACGGCTTCGTTCATCGAGAGGACGCCGGGGCGCATCACTACACCCGTCATGATCAGATGAGCGAGTGCTGTCGCGGGGAAGGCTGTGGTGCGGGCGAGAGCGGTGAAGCCATCGCGTCCGACGTCGTCGATCTGGAGCGTGCGTCGCTTCCCGCCTTGGTCGATCCACGTGCGGACGAGAACAAGATCCGGTTCGCCTCGAGGGAGGGATGCGTCGAGCGCCCTCAGCAAGACGTCGCGAGGCGATTCTCTCGAATCTGCGGGTTCCTCGCTGAACAGGCCGATCTCGAACAGGGAGCGGAACGTCTTCCCGTGGCCGGGGAAGCGAAGCGTCTTGTACTCAAGATGGTTCACCCGGTCGGCATGGATCGCAGACATCGTCGACGTTCCACCTGCTGTTGAGAACGCTTCGAGGGGACCCCACCCTTTCCACTCAACGTTCTCGAACCGTGAAAGCGGATCGACGGTTGTGTAACTTCCGTCTTCGATCACCTCGCACTGTTCGGCGTATTCGTTAATGAGGCCTGCAGGGCTGAACGCCAGCTGGTAGCCAAGTGCTCCGACGGGGTGCTGGGGGAGCGCCCCGACCCGCATCTGGACGCTGTCGATGGGTCCAGGTTCGGCTTCATCGATCAGCTGTGTCGCCATCACGTTCGCAAGCCCTGGCGCAAGCCCGCAGTCCGGGACGATCATCAGACCGGCCGACTCAGCGTCCCCGCTCAGTGCCTTCTGGGCAGCCACAACTGTCGGGTTGCCACCGAAGTCGAGGTAGTGCGTGTCGGTAGCGACGGCCGCTTTGGCCACGTCGACACCGAAGCGGTATGGCACGGCGGACACGACGACGGCTTGGTCTGCGAGAAGTCTCGTGAGGGCATCGACGTTCGCGACGTCCACGACATGTGCTGAAGTTCCGAATCGTTCGCCGGCATCTTTGGCACTTGCCTCGTCGGAGTCCGCCACCGTGACGTCATGCCCTCTCCGAAGGAGATCCGAGATCGCGGCACAGCCGACGATTCCGGTCCCGAGAACGAGAACGCTCATCGCAGCCTTTTCATGGTGTGAGCCTCTTGAAGACCTCTGAGGGGCCAACGCCGAGTTCGGCACCCTGGTCCGTGTGCCATGTCCGAAGCCGCTCGGTGAACGCTGCTCGCTTGGCTTCATCATCAGCGACATCCGCCATGGTTGTCTCAGCCTGCGAGGTATGGCACAGGAGCGCCTTCAGCTTGTAGCTGAACCACTCGTCTGAGACCGGTTCGGCATGGTCAGGTTCGTCAGCCGACCAAAGCAAGACGGCGTCAGGTCGATGAGCGTCGAGGCCTGAGTCCCTGAGTGCGAGAGGCTCTCTCGCCGAAACGATGCCGTCGACCGCCGCGAGGCCTGTTGCTCGGTGATCGGGATGCATCTGATATCGCTGCCACGGGTCGTGAGTGAGGACGACGTCCGGCCTGTGTTTTCGGACTTCCGAAGCGATCTCCGCCCGTAGCGCCGTGCTGTATTCGAGTTCGCCGTCGACATGATCGAGATGAACGATGGCTACCGCGCCGATCACGGCGGCCGCCGCACGCTGTTCTTCTTTGCGACGGCTGACGAGCTCGCCTTGATCAGTGGCGACATCCCACGCTCCCTTGGAGCCATCGGTCACCACGAGGATCGTGATCTCACATCCAGCCGATGCCCATCTCGTGAGGGTTGCTCCAGCGCCGAATTCAGCGTCGTCTGGGTGTGCCCCTATGGTCAGAGCGCGTGCCGGAATTTCCAAGCCGGAACGGTCAGATGTCAGTTCGTCGAAGATACCGCTGGTCATAGTCGGAGGCTAGACGGCACCGGCAGGTTCCTGACCGAGCGGAGATGCATCTCGGTGTCGATCTCGATGGCGAGCGCCGGATCAGATATCACAGCTGCCGCGGGCACAGCAGCTAAGTGGCGGTGGAACGATCCGGGTCCGTAGGAGAAGCGGAACGGTCCCGAGCCAGCGATGGCGTTGGTGCCACCGTCGATGCTCGGTGCCAGTGCGTGCCCAGATCCCCACGCGGCCTCTGCGAGATTGCCCAGGGCATCCGCGGTCACGAGCGGCATGTCAGCGTGTGTGACCATCCAGTCGGGGAGGGCATGCTCGGAGATCGCATTGGTCACCGAAGCAGACAGGCCGCTACCGCCATCCGCAATGACGCGTGCGCCGCTTGCCGTTGCCCACGTTCGCACTTCCGCGTCTGAGGTCAGGACGATCGGCGACATGTTTGCGCCTGCGACTGCAGCGAGCGCGAGGTCAGCGAGATCCCGGGAGAGTTCCCTTCTCTCCTTCGGTTGGAGAATGCCTTCCAGCCGCGTCATGCCTTCGAAGTCCCTTATCGGAATCAGTGTGACTCGACTCAACGGCCGCTCACCAGGATCCGTCGGTGAATTCGGCCAGTTGAATCAGTACTCCATGTGATGATCTCGGGTGGATGAAAGCCTCTTTCCATCCACTGTCCGTGTCGTCGTACCCAACAACCGTGAAGCCCAATGCGGCCGCCTTGTCGACGGCCTTGCGAAGGTCAGCGACTTTGAACGTGAGGTGATGCAGTCCTTCGCCTCTCGCCTCGATGAATACGTTGATGAAGTGGCTCTCGTCCTGCTGGTCAGCAGCCGCGATCAATTCGAGCTTGCCGCCCTCCAATGAGAACTGCGCCCAATGGAAATCTCCGCCACTGTTCAGGCCGGAGCTGTGGGGAGTGCCGCCCATCAACGACAC
>CAXMSN010000118.1:0-17968 GCA_964196275.1 uncultured Kiloniellales bacterium
ACGGGCGGTCGGCACCGCACTCGGCCGTAACCCGATCCCCTTAATCGTCCCCTGCCACCGGGTCGTGCGCTCTGACGGCTCCGTCGGCAACTATGCCTTCGGGCCGGAGATCAAGCATGACCTTCTCGTACGTGAGGGTGCACTTCTGGGGTAGAGCAGGGACCACGGGCCACGGAGATCCCCCTGGCTCCCTTCGCTCGCCCGTCCCCCTTGAAAGCTGGACGGAAGTGGTGGCACGCCCGGTCCCGTCTGATTTTGGATTTCGGACCACGGACCACGGAGATCTCCCTGGCTCCCTTCGCTCGTCCGTCCCCCTTGAAAGGGGGACGGACGTGGTGGCTCGCTCCGGCTCCGTCTGATTTTGGATTTCGGATCTCGGGCGTCTGCATTCGGTCCGTCGTCCGTCGTCGGTAGCCCACAGCGAGGCGCAGCCGAGCGCTGGGCTACGCTTCTGCCCATGACTGACATCATCGAATCTGTGCGGGCTTCTGTCATCGGGACGGAGCACGCGGTTCCTGGACCGTTCGGGTCGAGGCGGGTCACGTACGCTGATTACACGGCTTCTGGGAGGTCCCTCTCGTTCATCGAGGATTACATCCGCGATGTCGTGCTCCCCCTCTACGCCAACACGCACACGGAGTCATCAGGCACCGGACTCCAGACATCCAAGTTCCGCGAGGACGCACGGGAGATCATCCGGCAGTGCGTCAAGGCCACCGACGAGCACGCTGTGCTGTTCGTCGGAGACGGTTGTACCGGGGCCATCGACAGGATGATCCGGGTGCTTGGCATCTCGATCCCTGACCGGCTCGACACCTCGTACCACCTGACGGATCAGATCCCGCCCGAGGAGCGGCCCGTCGTGTTCATCGGGCCATTTGAACATCACTCGAACGAGTTGCCTTGGCGAGAGTCGATCGCAGATGTCGTCAAGATCGGTGAGGACGCTGACGGGCACATCGACCAGGCGCAACTGGAAGAGGAACTGAAGATGTACCGGGACCGCCCGCTGCTTATCGGTTCCTTCTCGGCAGCCTCGAACGTGACGGGCATCATCTCCGACACGCACGGCATCGCCGCGCTGCTTCACCAGTACGGAGCACTCTCGTTCTGGGATTTCGCTGCTTGCGCACCGTACGTCTCCATCGACATGGTGGTCGAGGATGTTCCGGGCGCGTACAAAGACGCGATCTTCATCTCAACCCACAAGCTCATCGGTGGGCCGGGGACGCCAGGCCTGCTTATCGCTCGCAAAGACCTCTTCAAGAACCGCGTGCCAGGAGTTCCCGGCGGCGGGACGGTTGCGTTCGTGAACCCTTCCGACCACGAGTACATCGCCGACATCGAGCACAGGGAAGAGGGCGGCACGCCCGCCATTGTCGGGTCGATTAGGGCAGGCCTCGTCTTCCAACTCAAAGAGGCAGTCGGACCGAGCCGTATCCGTGGACTCGAGCACATCCTGATCCGCGAGGCGATCGACAGTTGGAAGGACAACCCGGACATCGAGGTGCTCGGGAATCCGGACGCTGACCGCCTCTCGATCGTGTCGTTTGTGATCAAGCACGGTGACCAGTATCTCCACCACAACTTCGTGGTCGCGTTGCTGAACGACCTCTTCGGCATCCAGTCGAGAGGGGGCTGCTCATGCGCCGGCCCATACGGCCACACGCTGCTCGGAATCGATGACGAAACCTCGCGGCACTTCAGCGACGAGATCCTCCTTGGCTGCGAGGGGATCAAGCCAGGATGGATTCGGGTCAACTTCAACTACTTCATCTCAGACGAGGTCTTCAACTTCATCCTCGAAGCAGTGCACATCGTCGCGGCCCACGGGTGGAAGTTGCTCCCGTGGTACGAGTTCGATGTCGACACCGCAGGTTGGACCCATGTCGATGGCAGAGGCGACTCGCCGTTCTCGCTCAACGACGTCCACTACACGGATGGTGCGATGGCATACGACGTGAAACCAGAGCACGCGTCCGAGAGCGAACTGTCGAGGTACGTCGTCGAAGCAAATGAACTGTTTGCGACGATCGATCCTCACGAAGGCCCGATCCAGGATCCGGTACGTGCAACCGCCTCATTCGACGACCTTCGTTGGTTCCTCCTCCCTGACGAGGTAAGAACCGGTGACTGAGCCTGTACCGTCCTGGTTCACGAACGCCCTCGCCACACAACCTGAGAATCGAACGGTCACCGTCGAAGGAACTGACATCTCGTATCTCTCGTGGGGAACCGACGGGTTGCCAGGGCTCATCTTCGTCCATGGCGGGGCCGCACACGCCGAGTGGTGGTCATTCATAGCCCCGTTCTTCTCGTCCCACTGGCATGCTGTGGCCTTCGACCTCTCCGGCCACGGGGAATCAGGCTGGCGCGACGCCTACGGGCACCCGACTTGGGCAAAGGAAGTCGTAGCAGTAGCAGACGATGTCGGATTCTCCGGGCCACCAGTCGTCGTCGGCCACAGCCTCGGCGGCATGGTGACCATCCAGACCGCAGCCTCGTACGGGGATCAGTTGGCAGGCGCCGTGATCGTCGACACGCCTGTGCGCAGACCATCACCCGAAAGCGAGGAGGGACGATCCGGCAGGGCGTTCCGGCACCCTGGCACGTATACGAGCCAAGCTGAAGCCATGGAGCATTTCCGGCTCATCCCGCCGCAGCCATCCGAAAACGCCTACATCATCGAGCACATCGCCCGGAACTCAGTCCACGAAGTCGAAGCTGGGTGGACATGGAAGTTCGACCCAGGGCTTTTCCGAGGCAATATCGTGGCGCTGCGGGACCAACTTGCGTCCGTCCAGTGCCGGGTCGCCCTTTTCACGGGCGAGAAGTCAGCGATCGTTCCTCCGGACGTCGCCGACTACATGTACGAACTGATGGGAAAGGTGTCGCCGGTCATCGAGATTCCTGAGGCGCACCACCATCTGATGCTCGACCAGCCGCTTGCGTTCATCGCAGCCCTCCGGACGCTTCTCGGGGACTGGAATCACTCGACCCCACACGTTCGAACCGAACCCAGAGTCGTAAACTGATCTGATGCCAAACACCGCCAGCAACGTTCTCAGCCTCGACCAGTCGTACCAAGCTGCCTTCCTCTGGTTCGACCACATAGGTGAGCCACCGGACGAGATCACAGAGCCTGCACACGGATCGGTTCAGCTGATAACGGAGACCACATTTGCGAGGGTTCGATGGTCGGACAAGCCTGTCGAGCAGACATCCGTTCTCGCTCTCCTCAAAGCCGCACCGGAGGACAAACGCCTCGTGATCTTCTCTGCCTCAGGCTTCACCACGGGTGCAATATCTGTAGCCGAGTCGCAAGGCATCGCTCTGTACTCCTTTGATTCAACGGGCATCGCCCACCCAAAGACGACTCGGGCGAGGTCGCTCGCACCAAGCGAATCACAGGATCCGCCATTCCCACCACCTAGAGTTGATACGGAAGACGAAGAAGACTTCTGGGCGCAGACAAGGTCTGACGACACGGAGACCGTCGAAGCAACCGCTCCCGAGCACGTCGCCCCGCTCGAGGCCAATCCGGATGACTGGACCGACTGTCCCTCATGCGGCACGACCCACTTCAGGACGGCAGGGTTCTGCCGGTCCTGTGGCGCACACCTCGAGACGGGTGACCCGCACCCCCACAACGCAACAGCCGCCCAACTCGGGCTCAGGTGCCGCACATGCGATGGCACCGACATCGCGATCGGGATCACTCCGACTGACGCTGCCTGAGCCTCGCCGAGATCGTGTGCGCCTCAGCAGCCTCTTCTCCCGTTATCGACAGCGGGCGTCCTGCCAGTTCCATCCTGCGCGCCAGCGCCCCACGGAATCGTTTTGGGCACGCGACGAATCCTGCGAGTGGAACGATCTCGCCACGTGCAAGTTGGGCACGCTCGCTCGCTGACACCGCGACCGGTGGGAGAGCGGCCAGCGGTTGGCCCGGCTCATTGCCCGGCTCGATCCGGGTGATGTCTCCCTCACCTTCCGCATCCAGTGAGAGCCGGATGTACCAAGGGAGGAACGTCGTGGTGTCGTCGTAATCGAGGCTCATGTCCGTGATCGACTCGTACGGGATCCTGAACGTGTGATCCCCAGCCTCAGAACCGACAACAAGGAACAGGGCACGATCTGAGAGAAGCCAGAACATCACCGCCCTCTCACTCGTCCTTCGGTCGAGACCCGACGCCGACCGATCAAGGGCTTCATCGCCCACGGTCAAAGGTTTCGCCTTCGACTTGGCTTCCCCACGTCCGAGGTCAAGAACCGATTGTTTGAACGAATGAAGAAGAGCCATGCCGAGAGGGTACCTCTCGGCATGAACGACGGACGACGGACGACGGACGACGGACGACGGACGACGGACGAGCATCTCTTCTGTTTTCCCTTCGAGGGAGGACAGAAGAGCTTGCGAGCCAGGAGGGTGTTGGTCGCTGAGAGTTCGGGGAGTCTTCGACATCCCACTGCATCGCTCGTGCCTCGCTGTGCCTTCCCCCTTCAAAGGGGGACAGAGTGTTCGTCTGTTGTCTTCTGTAAGTACGCTCCACGTCATGCCTCAGGATCTTTCGGCAACTGGAAAACAGCACTCGTGGTCGTGGCCGCTCAGCGACTGGGATCAGATGTGGAAACCATCGATGTGGCTGCGAAAGCCTCCACAGCCCCACGATGCCCACCTGATCCACATAACGGCCATCCTCGCGCTCGCCGGGTACGCCAACATCATCTCGAACGAGGTTCTCGCTGACATCTGGCACCTACCGTTCCAACTCGGGATCCTCGGTTTGGCCCTGCTCGTCGCGAGACGTGCGGGCACAACCTGGACCTCGATGGGTCTCAGGCCGGACCGTATCCGACGAGGCCTCATCGTCGGAGGCACTGTCATCGGCGTCATTGCGATCGGTGTCATCATCGCCGTCGTGGCCGCCACGTTCATCCCTGACCTGAGAGACCTGTTCGAGCGGGAAGACATCGTCAACGGATCGATCGGCTGGGTGCTATTCCAAGCGCTGATACGGATACCGCTGGCAACAGCGCTGTACGAAGAAGTGCTGTTCAGAGGCATCGTATTCGGTATGTTCGCCCGCAGGTACAGCCCTCTCGTAGCTGCCGTCGTCACGTCACTGCTCTTTGGCTTCTGGCACATTCTCCCCACGCTTGAGATGAGCCCGATCGGCGACACAGGAACCTACTTCGGGCTGGCAACCACCGTCATCGGTTCCGTCGTGGGTACTGCCATCGCCGGCCTCGGCTTCCTTCTCGTAAGGCTCTACGCAAACAGCACGTATGCATCTGTCCTGGCTCATATCGGTACAAACTCAGTCGCGATGTTGGGCGCACTCTTCGTAATCCACGTGCTCTAGCGTCAGAGAGAAGGCCACCCCTCCACGTCAGAAGTCCGTGGTCCGTGGTCCGTGGTCCGTGGTCGTCTGGCCTGCATTGAGGCTTGACAGAACGGCCGCCATCCGCGACCATCCCCTAGGTAGTCCTCGGGGACTGCGACGCGATCAAGGAGGATCGATGCAGCGGCACATCTCGCCCAACCCAGCATCTCCAGCCTTCGCGCGCGCCCGTTCGCTGTAACAGACCAGCCGAACCTCCCGCCCCGAACGCCACAGAGATGACGGCAGCGTCGCGTTTGCCTTCTCCGTTCGATCCTTCAAGGACCACTCATGATTCCAGTACGTGCCTACTTCAGGCTTTTCACCGGCTACCTCAGACCGTACCGAGGCCAGGCGGCGCTGCTCGCCGTCGTGCTGGCCGCGACGATCTCCTTCCAACTGGTGAACCCACAGCTGATAGCGGTATTCATCGATCGAGCGATCGACGGAGCGGATGTCGCTTCGCTGGTGCCACTTGCAATCGCGTTCATCGTGATCGCGGTGATCCACCAGACACTGTTGGTGTGGGCCACAGCGCTTGCTGAACGAATCGGCTGGTCGGCAACCAACCAACTCAGATCAGACCTCACTGACCACGTCCTCCATCTGGACATGGGGTTCCACAAGGGGACGAGTCCTGGAGAACTGATCGAGCGCATCGACGGGGACGTCACCGCGCTCTCCAACTTCTTCTCCTCGATGATGATCAAGGTGCTCGGAAACGGCGTACTTCTCACGGGAATCCTCGTGCTGTTGTGGATCCAGTCGTGGATCGTCGGACTTTCGATCACGGCGTTCACCATCCTCGCCCTCGCTGGCATGGTGCGGCTGCACGGTGTAACCGTTCCATGGCAGAAGGAGATCCGCGCAACCAGCGCCGAGATGTACGGCTTCATCGGTGAGCAGATAGACGGAACGGAGGATGTGGAGGCGAACGGCGCCACCGGCTTCATGGTCAGACGCTTCGACGACATCCAGCGCCGTTGGCTCCCACAGGTAATACGAGGTTGGACGGGGTGGGCGATGATGTGGATCATGTCGATGGCGCTGTACTTCTTTTCGCTCGTCATCGTGTTCGTGCTCGGTTCATGGCTGTTCGGTGCGGGGACCCTGACCATCGGCGGTGTCTACCTCGTGTTCCAGTATGTACAGATGTCGCACAGGCCGATCGAGCAGATCCGAGAGGAACTCATAGATCTCCAGAAGGCGGGCGCGTCGATCTCGCGCGTCGAGGAGCTGTTCGCACGGCAGACGAAACTCGTCCAGCGCGAAACGTTGCGCCTGCCTGATGGGGCGCTCAGCGTCTCGTTCGACGACGTCACGTTCCGCTACGACGATGAGGCAGGTGACGAGATCGTCCTTGACGATGTCTCGTTCACGATCAGACCAGGCCGTGTCGTCGGCCTGCTCGGCCGCACAGGGAGTGGGAAGTCCACGGTCGCACGGCTGATCACGCGACTCCATGAGCCACAGCAGGGTGAGGTTCGTGTGGGCGGTAACGCTACGTGGGACATCGATCTTGCGACGCTGCGCCACCACGTGGCGATGGTCACCCAAGACGTACAGCTATTCCGGGCCACGATCAGGGAGAACCTGACCTTCTTCGACGATTCGATCACTGATGAGGACCTGATGGACGTCCTCCGGACGCTCGAACTGGACGGTTGGATCGAGTCGCTTTCCGCTGGGCTCGACACGAAACTCGAGAGTGGCAGCGGCGGGCTATCCGCAGGCCAAGCACAGCTGCTTGCGTTCACGCGGGTGTTCCTACGCAACCCGGGAGTCGTGGTGCTCGACGAAGCGTCGTCCCGTCTCGATCCCGCGACTGAAGCATTGCTCGAACGAGCGATCGACCATCTGCTCGATAAGCGCACGGCGATCCTCATCGCACACAGGCTTGCGACCGTTACACGGGCCGACGACATCATCATCCTGGAAGACGGCCGCGTGATCGAGGCTGGTGACCGCAGGTCACTCGCTGATGATCCTGAGTCTGTGTTCTCACGACTACTTGCGACAGGGATGGAGGAGGCGCTGGCATGAGCGATCTGACTCCCCCCAGCTTCAGAAGTGTGCTCTTTGCAATAATTCGACGACAGCCGCTTCGCTACTCATGGGCGCTCTTCCTATGGACGGCGATCTGGACGATGCCGATCTTGATCGGGATCATCACCGCAAAGTATTTCGACGCGCTTGCCGACGGAATCGAACGCGACACTCTCGTTGCGGTGGTAGTCGCAACCTTCGCATACGCGGCCGGTAGGTCTGTGGCGATCATGCTTGGCATGCGCAACCACGGCTCCATGATCTTCCGCGCAGGTGCGTCGATGCGGCGCAACCTGCTCGAGCGGATATACGAACTCCCTGGTGCAAACGCCCTCGATGACACGCCTGGGGAAGTCGTGAGCCGCTTCAGGGACGACGTCGATCACACGCTTGAGCCGTTCGACCTGTCCGTCGACATCGTTGGGGCGACGCTCGCCGCTGTGCTGTCCTTTGGCCTGCTATGGACCATCGACCCTCTGATCACTGCTGTGATCAGCCTTCCGGTGATCGCCGTAGGAGTGGTGTCGAACCGGACCGGTGCGATCGTCCGCAGGTATCGGATCCGAGCCAGAGAAACAACCGAGGCGATCACTGGATTCCTTGGCGAAACATTCATGGCGACCCAGTCGGTCAAAGTTGCGGGCGCCGAGGCCAACATGCTCGATCGGCTCGGTGAACTCAACGCCGTTCGCCGCACGATGATGGTCCGGGATCGAACCCTCACCGCAGTTCTCGAAGCAGCCTTTAGGAACACCGTGAACATCGGCACCGGGTTGATCCTGCTGATGGCTGCCGGGAGACTGAACACCACGGGCGATGCTGGCATCACGATCGGCGAGTTCACGCTGTTCGTGTTCTTGCTGACCATCGTGACGGACGCTGCGTATTTCTTGGGTATGTTCTTCGCCCGGACCAAGCAGGCGTCAGTCAGCGTCGATCGACTCACCATGACCCTGCGAGGAGCACCGTGGACCCGCTTGTTCGACGAGACGGATCTCGACCTCGACGACGCTCCGAAGCAGCCCATCGACGAGGGCATCGCACCACCTCCGTTCCACCGGTTCGAGCTCACTGGGTTGACCTACCACTACCCGGGAACGACATCCGGTATCGACACGATCGATCTGACGATCGATGCCGGAGAGTTCGTGGTCGTAACCGGCAGGATCGGCGCGGGCAAGACGACGTTGCTCCGGACCGCGCTTGGGCTGCTTCCCGCCGACGCAGGCGAGATCCGCTGGAACGGCACCGTCGTTGAAGACCCGGCTACAGATCTCGGTCCACCGAGGATCGCCTATGCGCCGCAGGTGCCTCGGCTGTTCTCCATGTCACTGCGAGAGAACCTGGTGCTCGGCAAGGATCTGGACAGCGAGGCGCTTGACGAGTCGATCCACATAGCGACGATGACTCACGACGTCGAGATGATGCCTGAGGGACTGGAAACGTTGATCGGGCCACGAGGTGTCAGACTGTCCGGCGGTCAGGTGCAACGGTCTGCCTCGGCCCGGATGTTCACCCGTGACCCTCAGATCTTGGTCCTCGACGATGTGTCGAGCGCACTCGATGTTGAAACCGAGCAATTGCTCTGGGAGCGCCTCTTCGCCCTACGGGCTGGCGTCGCAACCCTGGTCGTCTCACATCGGAGAGTGGCCATGCTCCGTGCCGACAAGATCATCGTGATGGAAGGCGGCAGCATCGTCGCAGAAGGCACCGCGGAAGAGCTTCAGAGAAGCTCGGAGGTGTTCAGGGCGATCTGGGAAGGAACAGTGGCGACGAGCGAGAGAGCTGCCAGGTAGCAGAGCTACCCGCGGGTGACGGCGAGTACCTCGATCTCGAATGTGAGGGCCTCACCTGCGAGCTCGTGGTTGATGTCGACCTTTGCAACGCCACCGTCGATCTCCATGATGATCCCGCGCTGTGGCACGAACACCTCGTCACCGACCTTGACGTCAGCCTGGCTCGGAGCGATCTCAACCTCGACGACCCTGGTGGGGTCCCAAACGCCGTATCCGTCGACGGCGTCGATCCGGACCGTGTTCACATCGCCAACCTGCTTGCCCTTGACAGCTCGATCGAAGCCGACGATGACCCCGCCTTCGCCAACGGTGAAGGACAACGGGGTTCCCCGCTCACGTGACGAATCGATGGTCGAACCGTCGTCGAGCGTGAGCACGTAGTGCACATCAACGATGTCCCCGTCCTCGATCACGAGGACCGGCGCATCGTCGGCTCCGTCCTCAGACCCCGAGGCGCATGCCGTCAGGACAAGGACAAGTGAGGTGAATGTCAGCATTGTTCGTTTGATGGCTGTGGCTCCTGATCAACGCTGCGATGCTACGTCTCGATCACTCATAGTGACGCACACGTCGCATTGAATGGGTCCTGCAAGCTCGCGGTATCATCGCGACATGGCCGACTACTCCGCACCGACGAGGGATATCTCGTTTGTGCTCGACACGATCGTCGACATCGAAGCCATCGCTTCACTGCCAGGGTTCGAGCATGTGGATGCAGAGATCATCGATGGGCTCCTCAGCGAATCAGCCCGCTTCTTCGACGAAGTCTTCGCTCCCACCAACGAGATCGGGGACAGGGAAGGTGCCGTCCTCGTTGACGGTGCAGTTCGAACCCCAGACGCATTCAAGCCAGCATGGGAGAAACTCGTCGGTGCCGGCTGGACCGCCGTGACGGGTCATCCGGAATTCGGTGGCCACGGGTTCCCTGCCGCGGTGGGGGCTGCGGTGTCTGAGATGATGACCGCATCCAACCTCGCGTTCTCGCTTGCACCCATGCTGACCGGCAGCGCCATCACCCTCCTCGAGCGCCACGGAGACGACGAACTCCGCGACGCCTACCTGGCCAAGCTGATCTCATGTGAATGGACAGGAACCATGGTGCTGACCGAGCCTGAGGCAGGCTCTGACGTAGGCGCGCTACGCACCAAGGCTGTACCGAACGACGACGGCACCTGGTCGGTCTCCGGCACCAAGATCTTCATCACCTGGGGTGACCACGATCTGACGGACAACATCATCCATCTGGTGCTCGCTCGTACGCCGGGCGCACCCGCGGGTACCAAGGGAATCAGCATGTTCCTCATCCCGAAGTACATACTCGATGATGACGGCACACCCGGCGATCGAAACAACATCGAGGTTGTTTCGATCGAGGAGAAGCTCGGGATCCATGCCAGCCCCACGTGTGTGCTCGCCTTCGAGGGTGCCACCGCGTATCTCATCGGTGAGGAGAACCGCGGGATGCGATACATGTTCACGATGATGAACAAGGCTCGGCTGGAGGTCGGGCTTGAAGGTCTTGCTATCGCCGAACGGGCGTACCAACACGCTGCCGCATACGCAAAGGTCCGGATGCAGGGCGTGGCACCAGGGGCCGACGGCATCGGCCCGATCATCGACCATGCCGACATCCGCAGGATGCTGATGACGATGAAGGCGTATACCGAGGCGATGAGGTCGCTCATCTACGACGCTATGGCTGACGACGATCGCTACCTCAACGGGATCACAGACGAGGACCGACAGGCAGCCGGCGACCGACTCGCTCTGCTGACGCCGATAGCGAAGGCGTGGTGTACCGACCGGGGCGTCGACGTCGCATCGATCGGCGTCCAGGTCCACGGTGGCATGGGCTTCATCGAGGAGACCGGTGCAGCACAGTTCTATCGCGACGCACGGATCACGCCGATCTACGAGGGAACGAACGGGATACAGGCCATCGATCTCGTCATGAGGAAACTTCCCATGAACGAAGGTGCCGTGGTCAGTTCGTATCTTGACGAGGTCGAGGCACTCGACGCGGACCTTGCGGCAGCCGGCGACGCGTTGGCGGCGATCCGTGGACCGCTTGCCGAGGCAACGCGGGCGGTGCGCAGTGCGACGGACGCGCTCAACGGGACGGACGACGTGCGATCCCGCATGGCAGGCGCCACACCGTATCTGGAGATGATCGGCACGCTCTGTGGTGGCTACTACCTCGCCAAGCAGGCGATCGCCGCCCTGCCGGAAGCCGAATCGGACCCATGGATGGCCGCCAAGGTGACAACGGCCACGTTCTACGCAACGAACCTCCTCCCCAGGGTTCATGGGTTGGCGGATGCTGCTGCAGGAGGCGACGAACTCCTGTTCTCGATCGGAGATGACCTCATCGGGGCATCACGATGAGCGCACCGGTCGCTGCGGCGTTCTTCGACCTCGACAGAACCATCATCGGCGGCAGTTCGATGTTCACATTCGGCTGGGTCGCATATCGTAACGGCTTCGTGCCAACCGGACAATTGATCAAGGACGCAGCAAGCGCCGTCACGTTCCAGATGGCCGGCGCATCGGACGACAAGACAGAAGCCGTCAAACAGCGCATTCTCGAAGCAATCGAAGGCGCTCCGGTCTCGGCTCTTACGGATCTTGGTGATGAGATCATCCCAAAGCTACTCAAGGATGTTCGCCGCGAAGCTCGTGGTCTGATAGACCTCCACACAGACGCCGGTCGCGACACGTACATCGTCTCCGCATCCCCCGTCGAGATCGTCAGCCAGTTCTCTGAAGAGATGGATATGACCGGCGGCCTTGGCACCGTCGGCGAGATCGAGGACGGCATCTACACGGGACGGCTTGCTGAGCCGTTCTGCTACGGCGAAGGCAAAGCCGACGCCATCAACAAGGTGGCAGCAGAGATGGGCTACGACCTATCCCAGTCCTACGCCTACACGGACTCAGCTGGCGACCTTCCCATGCTCGAGGCAGTCGGACATCCGGTTGCGGTAAATCCCGACCGAGCCCTCGAAACCATCGCGTTCCATCGTGGCTGGCCGATCGTGGAGTTCTCCAGAACCCGCAAGAAGGTCATGAAGAGGACCACCGCAATTACCGGAGCAACCCTGGCCGCAGCAGGTTCGTATGCGTTCGGGCGGAGCCAGGGCAGGAAGCTCGGTCGAAAGTCGAAGCGGCGGCGCTGACCCCCGATACCGGTGGTATCGCCCCATACGGGCTACTTTTCTTACACGGGCACACCTCCTATCGCCCGACTCGATGACTGACACTGAAACAACAGAGCCTTCCGTAACGTTCGCCGACCTTGGCGTCGACCCCGACGTCGTCGCCGTTCTTGACTCCCAGGGAATCACGAACACCTTCCCGATCCAGTCGATGACGATTCCCGACGCACTCGCCGGTCGTGACATCACGGGCAAAGCCCAGACCGGATCTGGCAAGACATTGGCGTTCGGGATCCCGATGCTCGCTGCAGTCGGGCCAGCCAAGAACAAGAGACCACAGGGACTGATCCTCGTTCCCACCAGGGAACTGTGTGTCCAGGTGACACGAGCGCTCGAGCCGCTTCTCAAGGCCAAGAACATGACGGCGATCGCCATCTACGGCGGGGCACCGATGGGACCACAGGTTGACGCCCTCAACGGTGGTGCATCGATAGCGATCGCCACCCCCGGCCGATTGCTCGATCTCCTTGAGCGCAAGGCGATGCTCCCGCAGGACATCTCGATCGTGGCGATCGACGAGGCTGACCAGATGGCTGACATGGGGTTCATGCCGCAGGTGCGAAGGATCATGGCCCAGGTTCCCGAGGATCGGCAGACGTTCCTCTTTTCCGCAACGCTCGATCATCAGGTTGCTGAGCTCATCGACAAGTACATGACGGATCCCATCGAGTACAAGGTCGAGTCCGAGTCCGAGACCGTCGAGACCATGGAGCATCGTTTCCTCAAGGTGCACTACATGGACAAGGCGAAGGTGGTCAAGGAGTTGTCCAAGCACAACGACAGGATCCTTGCGTTCACACGAACGAAGGCAGGCGCAGACAGGCTCTCACGGGACCTCAAGGAGCTCGACGTTGCTGCAGCTCCGATCCATGGCGACTTGCCACAGAGCAAGCGTGAACAATCCCTTGCCCGATTCTCCTCCGGCGCCGTAGGAGTCCTTGTTGCGACCAACGTCGCAGCCCGCGGACTTCACATAGACGGCGTCGACGTCGTCGTGCACTTCGACCCGCCTGACGACCCGAAGACGTACCTCCACCGGAGCGGCCGCACCGCTCGTGCAGGCGAATCCGGCCTCGTCGTCACTCTGGTCGAATGGGATCAGGTGAATGAGGTTCTCGGCATCCAGCGCCGAGCAGACCTGAACGTGCCGATCATCAAGATGTTCTCGAACGACGAACGCCTCGCAGACCTCGCCGGATGGGAGCCACCGCCCGAAGAGGCCCCGTTCAAGGCGAAGGCACTCAAGAAGCGCAAGCGCCGAGGCTTCTAGCCCTCATATCGCGTACCCAGGGTTCCAGGCCACGAATATGTGGCGTGGAGCCCACAGAACGGGATGCGGGTTCCGCAGCTTTGAGCGAATGCAGGTTCCTCACCTCCGCAAACCGCCCTATCTTTCCGACGCAACCACGATTCTGGAGTAGCCACATGTCCAAGCAGTACGACTCAGCCCCCGACCTGACGATCGACCTCGGTGAGACGCACACCGCCGTCATCCATACGAACAAGGGCGACATCAACGTCGAGCTCTATGCCGCCGACGCACCCCAGACGGTCAACAACTTCGTCTTCCTCGCAGGAGAAGGCTTCTACGACGGGGTGATCTTTCACCGTGTTATCAGCGGTTTCATGATCCAGGGCGGAGACCCAACGGGCACCGGCTCAGGCGGACCTGGCTACAAGTTTCGCGACGAACTCGGACACTCGAAGTCATCGTATGAGCGAGGAACGCTCGCGATGGCCAACTCCGGGCCGAACACGAACGGCTCACAGTTCTTCATCATGCACGCCGATTACGGGCTTCCAAACCAGTACTCGATCTTCGGGAAGGTGACAGAGGGCCTCGAGGTCGTCGATCAGATAGCAGCCACCGCCACGAGCGGAGGCGACCGCCCCCACGACGACATCGTCATCTCAAGCATCGACGTCTCCAACGCCTAAAGGGCAGATGCCGCGACCGCCCCGGAGTAGCGTGCGGACAGGTCGACACACGAATCTGTTGCGCGAGGTAACCGATGGTTCGCTCGCATGAATCTGTCATCATCATTGGAGGCGGGATCGCGGGGCTTGCATGCGCCCGTGGGCTCCATGACGGAGGACGCTCGCCCCTTCTGATAACAGAGAACCTTGGTGGCCGTATCCGCACGTCAGCAGATGGTGCGGTCAACATCGGTGCGCACTACGTGACGCGCGACTACAGCCACGTCAACGGGTTCGTGGATCGAGGTCGCCGGATCAAGAGACGACACATCCTGCGCGGCGCGGAGGACGGCTCGTTCTCACGATCGAACCTGCCATTGCTTCTGCACATGCCACAAGCCCTCCGATTCATACAACTCATTCGCCAGTTCCGTCGTCACTACGAGGCCTTCAAGTTGGAGTGTCAGGTGATGTCCCAAGCAGAAGCGATCCGAGCGGATCCCCTGCTGTGGGATCTGTACAACGAGCCGGCACCAGACTTCATCCGCCGGAACCGGATCGAGGATGTAGCGGGGTCGTATCTTGCCCAATTTGTGCAGGGAACTGCGTTCGCCTCGATTGAGAGACTGTCCACGTTCACAATGCTGGTGTTGGCGCTCCCCACGATCGTTCCCATCTTCGAATACACCTTCCGGCCCGACGCTCTCACGGCTGGGTTCGAAGACTCCCTGCTGACCGACTCCGTCACACGGCTGACACGCTCCTCTGACGGGTACCTGCTTCACACGCTCAGCGGCGAAACCTTCACTGCGGACACTGTCGTGGTTGCCACACCCGTGGATGTCTCCGCTCGATTGCTCGGTCTGGGCGAGATCAAGGCACCGATGAATGCACACATGTTCGTGCTGAACGGCAGTCTGCGCCACCCGTGGTCTCGGACGACCCACAGCCTGTTTCCCGAAGTCGATGACACGTTCGCCATTGCCCAGCATCCAGAGGGCCAGACGCTGTTCGCCTCGGCCAGCGAACATCCAGACTTCTCTCGATTCTTCGAAACGTGGGAGGTCATCGAGCATCATCATTGGAACCCGGCGTTCCACGTCGGTGGGAGTGCCCTTCTCGAGTGCGAGCGAGGACCGGGCCTCTATCTGATCGGTGATCACAACGTTTGCACTCTCGAGGATTCGTTCATCACCGGCGTCCATGCGGCGAAGAGGATCCTTGCCGCCCACTGAGAACGAGCGGATCTGAGCGCTCTCTCTTCCGGCGCACCCTGCGGACGCCAGTACGGCCTCCGTGAACGATTGGTATCGTCCCCCACAGTCGTCGATGCAGGGACGCATCGCGAAAGAACCGAAGGTGGGTAGGGATGGGAATAGGCACTCTTCGTTGCACGGTCATCAACGTCACGGATCTGCCGCTTGCATACAAGTTCTGGTCCGAGGTCACAGGGCTTGACATCATCGGATCAGAGGACGGTTGGCACGATTGGCTGGGATATCTCGGTCACAAGGACCCGTGGAAGCACGAGATAATCCTCCAACGCGTCGACAATTCGCCGCTGACGATCGAAGCTCCCACACAGGACACCACGAATCGGGTCCACATTGACATCACACCGAACAACGGCGTTGACGACGCTGTCGGACGGATCATCGAACTCGGTGGTTCACTCAAGAAGGCACCGAGCTTGTACCCGCGACCGGGCTCGCGCGGCGATCACCGACCACTCATCGATTGGGCGGTCATGCAGGATCCATTCGGCAACGAGTTCTGTCTCGTCGATGAGTTGACTCTCGAACAGTCACAGGCAGCGATGGACGCCGCAACCGCTGCGACCGACCAGGAGTGGCGGGCAGCCGCAGGTTTGACAGCGCCATCTCCTGCCTGAGCCGATCTCCGCTCACGCCAGGCTCCTGATGTGTATCGTCGTCCCGTGGTATCGATAGCAGATCATATTCAGGCACCAGAAAGCGATCTCGATGCGATCGCTTCAGCTGCTCTCGATTACCTGGAGGGCTACGTCCTTGCCGATTCGGAACGCCACGCCCGGGCATACCACCCCGAGGCCATCAAGCGCCGATACACAGAGGATGAAGACGGAGTGTTCTCGATGATCAATCTGTCGCCCCGGGTCATGAGCGACTACGCAGCCACGCAGACGCCGTCTGATGAGGCTGACCGTGCCGAGATCTTCATCGACGACGTCTCGCAGGACATCGCCTCCGTTCGGGTGCACTCGCCCCGCTGGGTGGATTTTCTCCACATCGTCAAGGCTCGCGGAGAGTGGAAGCTGCTACACGTGACGTGGCACAGCCGGCAGACGCAGTCGTAGGCGGGTCGCTGCCTCTCGCGCTCGACGACTACAGGAACGGGAGCTAGAGCGTCAGCCTGGTTAGCTCGGCGAACGGGAACGCCCACGTCTCGCCCAACGAATGAGCAGCACCCCAGGTACCAGCATCATTCCGAGCAGGACCACGAACCCGATGACGTTCTCTGTCACCTCTGGATCGCTGCCGATGAGGCCAAAGACAAACGTGAGCAGTGTCAGGGCTGCGGGGATGAGCAACAACACCCCAACAAGCATCGCCAGCAAACCGCCACGCCTCCGCGGCTTGGGATCCGTGCCAGCCTGCACAGCAACAGGCTGCGGCATTGGTGGTGGAGGTCTCCTGTCCACGGTCTCGGGAGCACGCGCACTCGCTGGCATCGAGTCGATGCGATCCGCCGGGCGTACCAATTCCTGATCTCGGGAATCACCGGTCGCCGCCACCGCATCGGGATCGCCGACATCGTCTAGCTCTCGGTTCGCATCAAGATCTGACCGAGCCTGTCGGATCAGATCCTCGCTCGACTGATAGTCATCCTTGTCTGTCATGCATCCTGCGATCGCGCCTACGACCACTCTAAACGTTGGGTTTGGCGCGGTTCGTGCGCACGTTTCGCATGACGTTCATGCGACATCGGGCGGCGGTGCGGTCCCTACCGACCGACCGACCGCCACCCCGTCCTCCCGCCTGTGCTGGGTTGCGAGTTCCGCCAGAACCTCAGGCCGAAGATCCGACGAGGATGCGACAGCGACGCGAACCGGCGTCATCGCCCGAAGCGTCGAGGTTCGAATACCACCTTCGACCGCCGCCCGCTCACCGAGGATCGAGCCGGGTCCAACTTCGGCGACAGCCTCACCGTCGACGAGAACGCTGAGGACGCCATCAAGAAGGAGAAACATCTCCTCACCGGAGTCACCTTGGGTTGTGAGGTCTTCGCCCTCGTCGAGCTTGCGGAACTTCGGTTTCTTGCCTTCCTGCATGATCTGCACGGAGAGCTGGCGCTCGAGTTCCGACTCAACAGCGGTAACGATCGCCGGTGAGTCCTCATCGCCCCACGGGGTCTTGTCCTTCTTACCTTCCTTCGCCCAGCCCTTGAAGTCGATCATCCCGCTCTTTGCGACCAGATCGGACTTGTCGTCATAGATCCAATGCCTGGGCATCGTGCTCGCACCGGTGACCTCATAGTCATGCGAACCATCCGCACGAATGGTCAGTGACAGGGTTGTCCAGACGGTCGGCGCCACGATCCGGATATACGGCGGTCGGTTGATGCGACGAGGCAG
>CAXMSN010000119.1:0-4269 GCA_964196275.1 uncultured Kiloniellales bacterium
CCGTTGATCCCATCCCACGAGCTTGAGATCGTCGCTGCGGTCGCGGACCTGAATCCCGTTGCCGTCATGGCGACGCATACGCATCCCGATCATGCGCCGATGGCGAATCCTCTTGGCAAGCGGCTCGAGGTACCTGTTTACGGCTACCAGACCGGTCCGGCATTCGTGCCGGATGTCCGGCTCGCCGATGGGCAGGACGTGACGTTCGGACGGGCGACTCTCACGGCTGTCCACACCCCTGGTCACACTCCCGACCACCTGTGCTTCCGTATCGATGACATTCTCTTGACGGGCGATCACATCATGGGTGGATCATCGGTGGTTATCGAAGATGCCTCCGCCTATCTCGACAGCCTGTACCTCGTCCGCGATCTCGGGGTTGCCAAGCTCGAGCCCGGTCACGGAGACGCTATCGACGATGCCGGCCAGGCGATCGATGAGTACATCGCACACAGGCTCGAGCGTGAGGTCCAGATAGTTGATGCGGTAACCAACGGTGCGGGAACCATTGGGGAGATCGTTGACGTTGTGTACGCGGGCCTGCCAGCCGGACTTCGGGCAGCCGCCGTACACCAGGTGGCTGTCCAGTTGAAGAAGCTTTTAGATGATTCGGTTGTATGGTTCGAAGCGGGCATGGCGGAGGAGAAAACAGAAGTTCGCGCTCGATAGGGGAGCAATGCGAAATCGAATCCTTGCCGCTATCGCACTCGTGCTGGCGATCGCTGCTCCCGCGTACGCGCAAGCTCCTTCAGCTCTTACACAGGACGATGTCGACCGTGCCCGCGCCGAACGAACGGCCGCGGCCAATTCGCTGAACGACCTGACGTCGCGCTTCGAGGTCGCTGCTGCCGATGAGGTCACTGCCAGAGAACGCATCGCCGAGCTTGCGCGCGCCGTGGCCAAGCTCGAGCTCGAAATAGCGGACAGGCACGTCGAAGTCGATGAGTTGATCCGTGCGCGATACATGTCTGGTGGTCCGGAGGGCACAGAACGGATCTTTACCGCAAAGACCTTCAAGGATCTCCCGATTCAGAACGAGTACTACCAGCTGATGACCGAGCACGACTTGGCACTGCTCAACGGCCTTGCGATAGCCGAGAACCTGCACCGGGAGCAACAGGTACGTCTGGATGAGTCACTCGAGGCACAGGTTGCGCTTGTTGCCGAGATCATCGATCTGCGCGACGAGATCCTCGAAACACTCGAGAACGCCGACGCCGAGTTCAACTCGATCGCCGCTGCGTTCCAGAAGCAAGAGGAGGAACGGAAGCGGCTGGAGGAGGAGGCCCGTCTGCGAAAACTCGAAGAGGACCGGAAGCGCCGTGAAGCCGAGGCGGCCGCTGCGGCAGCAGCTGCCACATCCACGACGACCTCCCAAGCACCTTCGCCGACCGTCTCCTCACCCACCACGACGGCAGGCCCAACTACTACGGAAGCACCGTCGACGACAGCCTCGCCGACGACCACGGTCGAGTCGCCATCCACCACTTCGGGAACGACAACGACGACAGCGCCTCCTCCGCCGCCACCGGTTGTCACAGCAGGGAAGGCGTGCCCGATCAACGGCGCCACCAGCTTCTCTGACACCTGGGGTGCGAGACGGTCGGGTGGACGATCGCACAAGGGTGTCGACATGATGGCTGGACGGAATACACCACTGGTTGCGATCGAGTCCGGCACCATCACGCGGACGTCCAACAGTTCACTCGGAGGCATCTCGATCTACCTGACCGGTGACTCAGGCTCGCGCTACTACTACGCCCATCTCGACCACCTCGAATCCGGCGTGAAGGGTGGGCTGAACGTGACGGTCGGCCAGCAGATCGGGTTCGTCGGCAGCACAGGTAACGCAAGCGACTGGCTTCCACACCTCCACTTCCAGTACGCCCCCCAGGGGAGCGACTGGATCAACCCCTATCCGCTCGTCAAGGAGCTCTGCGGCTGATCGCTGTCGCGTGCGATCTCGTCGACAAGCACGGACAGGCGTCCGATGCAGTTGTCGAGTGCGAGCGGTGGAAGGATCTCCGTGATGCGTTCCGCGATGCTGACGATGGTCAGTGCGGCGACCGACCCTGGCTGATCGTTGACGATCGGTTCCCCAGCATCGCTCCCGATCGAAACGGATGGGTCGATGGGGACGGACCCGAGAAGGGGGACATCGAGGTCCACCGCGAGTTGCGCTCCTCCGCCTGAACCGAAGATGTCGTACGTCTCACCGGTATCAGCAGTGAACCCTGCCATGTTCTCGATTACACCGACGAGTGGCATGTGTGACCGCTTCGCCATGTCCGCAACGCGCGATGCAACCCGCTGTGCGGCAAGCTGAGGTGTCGTGACAACCACCATCTCGGCCTGTGGAAGCAGCCGCGCCAGAGCCATCTGGACGTCGCCAGTACCCGGTGGCATGTCCACGACGAGGTAACCGAGGTCCGCCGGCCAGGCGACGTCATTGAGGAACTGCTCCACGGCTTTCGAGAGCATCAGGCCGCGCCACATGAGGGCGGTCTCCTCGTCATCGATGAGCAGGCCCGTTGAGACGAGATGGATACCGTTGACCACCGTTGGCACGATCTTGCGGTCCTCATTGGCCGTGAGTCGAATGTCCGATGCTCCGAGCATCCGAGGCGTTGAGAAGCCCCAGATGTCAGCGTCGAGAAGGCCAACCGTGTGGCCCTGAGCCGCGATGGCGAGAGCGATGTTCACGCTCAGCGATGACTTCCCTACGCCTCCCTTTCCCGAACTGATGGCAATGACCCTGGTTGAAGGATCAACAGCCGTCGGCGATGCATTCTCTCGTGCGGACATCCGTGCCCGCTCCATCAGAGTGGAGCGTTGGTCCTGTGACATGACTGTGGTGACTATGTCGACCCGGGAGATCCCAGGCAGCGCTGTGACTCTACGAAGGAGATCGCCCTCGATCTGGCCTCTCATTGGGCACGATGCGATGGTGAGAGCGAGCCCTACGGTCGCCACGTCACCGTCGATTCTGATATCTCCCACCATGCCGAGGTCGACGATGTCCACGCCGAGTTCCGGGTCGATAACATGTGCGAGCGCTGTGCGAATGTCGGTCTCGGTAGCCATTGCCAGCAGCCTATCGGGGCCTGAATCAGGCAACTCCGAATTCCGTAGACCTTCCACTAATAATTGGGTAACATACGAACTCGAATTCTTATCACGGAGGCGACGTGACCATCGAAGACACCACTCAAGATGTCCAACTGACGGACGGCCCGACCGCCGCCGGCGTGAGCCTCACGTCGAATGCTGCTGCGAAGGTCAAAGAGATCATCGAAGCTGAGGGCGGTGAGCCAAGCGCTCTACGTCTTGGTGTGAAGCGCTCCGGTTGCGCCGGCTACGCATACGACATGTACTTCGACTCGGTCATCGACCCGACGGACGTCGTCAACACGATCGAAGGCGTCCGCGTCGTCGTAGATGCCCAGAGCGTCACGTTGGTCGAAGGTGCCATCATCGATTTCAAGGACGACGGACTCTCAGGCTCCGGCTTTGCGATCGACAACCCAACCGCCTCAGGCGGCTGCGGCTGCGGCAAGAGCTTCTCCTAGTCGCTCGGCTTCGCCTTCGCTGTTAGACAACAGACGACAGGCCCGTTCGCTGCGCTTCTATCAGACCGGAACCAGAATCTCTGACTTCTGGCTATTCGGTCGGCTCAAGGTTCACGATCCACAGGCTGTATGCCCGAAAGCCACCGTTGTCCATCTCGATGATCTCGTCTGTGACGATGTAGGTCGTGTTCCCGCTGCCCGACATCCCTCGGTGCCATGGGTACATCGTCTCGGGTAGTTCGAGATCAGCGAGTGAAGCCCACTCGCCATCGAAGTTGATCCACATGCCAGCGCCGTTGTCGAGCAGCCAATGCGAGTCGGTCGGTCGCATCAACCCCGGCCCGTACGCCTCCGCATCTGGGTTCGGTGTCAGGTCCTCTGGGAGCGGGCCGAAGTCGACCTGCTGCCAATTGATGCCGTCGACCGATTCCCACGCCTGATCCGGTGTGACATTGTTCCATGCGCCGAGGCGACCATCTGCGAATGCGACGAAACGAGTATGACTGCTTGACGCTGGCGGGTCGGCAGATCTACCAGGGCCGACGAAAGGCCCGGTTCCACCCACGGCGTCTGATCTGCCGGCGGATCCGGAAACACCACTCGCTGCTTGCGAGAACGCCGTGCGCCGTTCCGACCGACCACATAGAGATATCCGACAGGGTTCTCCATCTCGGTCATCTTCTCCCAGTTTTCCCAAGCA
>CAXMSN010000120.1:0-45505 GCA_964196275.1 uncultured Kiloniellales bacterium
GGTACGGGACAGACAAGCCTGATGTCCGCTTCGGAATGGACATCAGGAATCTCTCTGAGGTGTTCTCGGCGACCGAATTCAAAGCGTTCTCAGGCGTCCTCTCGGGCGGTGGATCGGTCAGGGGCATCAACGCAGGTGCACTTGGGCTGGCCCGTTCTGGACTCGACGCGCTTGTCACGAGCGCCATCGAGGCTGGAGCCAAGGGGTTGGTGTGGATGGTGGTCGAGGAAGACGGGTCGCTCCGGTCTCCCGTCGCAAAGTTCCTGGTAGATGACGAACTCGAGGGCATCAAGATGACGCTGGGGGCCGAGCCTGGCGACACGCTCCTTATCGTTGCTGACACCAACAAGGTCGTCCTTGGCGTCCTCGGTCAGCTCAGATTGCAGGTCGGCAGGCCCGGGGGTCATGACGAACTTGCGTTCCTGTTCGTGGTCGACTTTCCGGTCTTCGATGTCGATGACGACGGCGGACTTTCACCGGCCCACCACCCGTTCACAGCTCCCGCGGATCTCACAGAGCTGGTCGAGTCACCGGAGACGGCGCTGTCGAAGGCATACGATCTCGTGTTGAACGGAACTGAGCTTGGATCAGGAAGCGTGAGGATCCATGATCCAGTGATGCAGGCGACGGTGTTTGACGTGATGGGTATCTCGAAGGACGTTGCCGAGGACAGGTTCGGCTGGTTCCTCGAGGCGCTCCGATATGGGACACCACCGCACGCCGGATTTGCGATCGGCATCGACAGGATGGTCTCGATCCTCCGTGGTGAGCCGAACATCAGAGAGATCATTCCTTTCCCGAAGACACAGTCGGGTGCGGACCCTCTCACGGGCTCTCCAAGCCGCGTTGACGACGCACAACTGGACGAGATCGGGGTCCGTGTGGCTCCTGATGTTCTCGCAGCGTGGGCGAAGGCAGAAGAGAGCCCCGACGACTGATGGCCTCGGACGATCTCTTCGCCGCTGTCCGCGAAGAGACGAAGCGCGTGCAGGCTCCTCTTCCTGCTCGCATGAGGCCCCGGACGATCGACGAGGTGATCGGGCAGAAACACCTGCTTGGCGTGGGCGCGGCGTTCAGATCGATGCTCGAGTCCGGGCAGCTGGTGTCCATCATCATGTGGGGACCGCCCGGGTCCGGTAAGACAACGCTCGCCCGTCTCGCTGCGGCGGAGGTGGGCGGCGCGTTCGAACAGTTGTCGGCCACCAGTGCCGGAGTCAAGGATGTCCGTGAGGTTCTCGCACGTGCCGACTCCCGATTGGGAGAGGGGAGAGGGCGCACTGTTCTCTTCCTTGACGAGATCCACCGTTTCACAAAGGCCCAACAGGACGCGCTGCTCCCGGGTGTCGAAGACGGGACGGTCACCCTCATCGGGGCCACTACGGAGAACCCCTTCTTCGAGGTGAACTCGCCGCTGATATCTCGGGCGACCGTGTTCCGTACGGAAGCGCTGTCCGTCGAGGAAGTGGAAGAGTTGATCGCAGTCGCGTTGGCCGACCCTATGAGAGGCGTTGCCGACGTCGAGATGACCGACGAAGCTCGCCATGCCCTCGCCGCACGGGTAGGCGGAGACGCAAGGCTCGCACTGAACGGCCTTGAAATAGCAGCGACCATCGCAGCTGGTCGTGGGGAGGAAACCATCGGCATCGACGTCGTGGAGGAGGCACTCCAACGGAGGATCGTCCGATACGACCGCGCCGGCGACCGTCATTACGACGTCATCTCGGCGTTCATCAAGTCACTCCGAGGATCGGATCCTGACGCCGTCATGTACTGGCTTGAGACGATGATCGAAGCAGGCGAGGATCCGAAGTTCGTAGCCCGCCGGATGATCATCTTCGCCAGCGAGGACATCGGTCTTGCTGATCCGAGTGCCCTGACGATCGCGATCGACGCATTCCGTGCGGTTGAGGTTGTCGGTCTTCCCGAGGCGAACTATGCGATGTCACACGCCGCCCTCTATCTGTCGCTTGCGCCGAAGTCCAACTCTGTCAAACATGCGATCGGTGCAGCCAAGGAACTCGTGCTGTCCGAGAACCAGGGAGAGGTACCACCACACCTTCGGTCGGGAGCCACTGAGGGCGACAAGGAGTTCGGATTCGGAGTCGGGTACGTGTATCCGCACAGCGATCCAATGGCTGTTGTGGAACAGCAGTACCTTCCTGACGGACTCGAGGAATCGCTGGTGTACGTCCCGAAGCCCGTCGGCCTCGAGAGCGACCTTTCGGATCGCCTCGAGAAGATCGACAAGATCCTTGGCAAGCCGCCACGGACGTAGGAGTCGCTCACGTACTAATTTCTGTCCATGCTCACCCGACTCCGCTGGTTCTTGTACGGCTTCCTCGTTGCATGTGCGATCGGTGTCGTGATCGTAAAGCGTGCCCGAGCCATGAAGGAGAGACTCGACGCCCAGGGTGTGGCACGAGTCGGAGTCTCGATGGGGGCGGACGTGGTGGAGGCTGCGGGTCGAGTGCTCCAACGTTCCGCTGTGCCGCCGGTCCGCGACCCGAGCGGCTGAACGGCGTCGTATCGCTAACCTCGACTCCCCATGAACACCAACGACATCCGCAGCGCCTTCATCGAGTTCTACGGCGACCGCGACCACACCGTGGTCCCATCTGCGTCGCTGATCCCTATCGACCCTTCACTGCTCCTCACGGTTGCCGGAATGGTGCCGTTCAAGCCGTACCTGCTCGGAGAAGAGACGCCTCCGTACCTGCGTGCCGTCAGCAGCCAGAAATGTCTGAGGACCGTTGATCTCGAGATCCTCGGCTCAACGGCAAGGCACCTCTCTTTCTTCGAGATGCTCGGGAACTTCTCGTTCGGTGACTATTTCATGGAGAAAGCGATACCCCTTGCCTATGAACTCCTCACGGAGACGTACGAGATCGATCCCGAGTTGCTGTGGTTCACGGTGCATGACGACGACGACGAGGCCGCGGAGATCTGGCTTGACGGTGTCGGTGTCCGCCCTGACCGCCTCCAACGCAGGGGCAATGACGAGAACTTCTGGGAGATGGGTGTTGCAGGCCCAGCCGGGATGTCATCTGAGATCTTCTTCGACCGGGGACCTGAGCGGGGACCTGATGGTGGGCCCATCGTCGATGAGGAGCGGTTCGTCGAGATCTACAACCTCGTGTTCATGCAGTACATACAGGACAAGCCTTTCAACGTGGTCGGGAACCTTCCGGCGAAGTCCATCGACACAGGACTCGGCCTCGAACGTGTGGCGATGGTTCTCCAGAACGTCGACACGATATTCGACACGGACACGATCCGATCGATCATGGCCGTCGGAGAGAATCGGAGTTCCACGTCGTACGGTGTCGACGACCACACCGACGTGTCGCTACGGATCCTCGGGGACCATGCGCGTGGCTTCACGTTCCTGATCTCGGATGGTGTTGTGCCATCGAACGAAGGGCGAGGATACATACTGCGACGATTGATTCGCCGAACCGTCCGGCATGCCCAACTGCTCGGGACGAAGGGTTCGATCGTGGGTGACCTCGTCGATGTGACCGCCGCAGAGATGGGCGATGCCTTTCCGGCGATCAAAGAGCGCCAATCGTTCATCACCGAGATCGCCGAGCGAGAAGAAGACGGATTCTTCAGGACGTTGGCCGCGGGGGAGCAGATCCTCGAAACGGCCATCTCGGACCTGGGCGAAGGCGGTGAGATCCTCGGCCCTACGGCGTTCAAACTGCACGACACCTTCGGCTTCCCGATCGAACTCACCGAGGAGATCGCCGCTGACCGTGGGCTGTCGGTTGACCGGGAAGGTTTCGAGTCGGAGATGAACCAGCAGAAGGTGCGTGCGCGTACGGCGTTCAAGAAGGAACACACGGGCGCCGAAGCAGGGACCTATCGAATGCTGCTTGGTTCTGTGGACCAGTCGGAGTTCGTCGGTTACAACCATCTGGAGGCGCAGGGGACAATCCTTTCGATACTGCACGATGGCACCCAAGTCGAAAAGGCTGACGAGGGCATGGAGGTTGAGGTCTTCGCTGACGTCACGCCCTTCTACGCCGAATCCGGTGGTCAGGTCGGCGACAGGGGAGTCATCGAAACAGAAACGGGCAGCCTCGTCGTCCTCGACACGCAGTATGCGCTGCCCGGAGTCCATGGCCACAGGGTGAAGGTGACGAAAGGCTCCGTGCAAACGGGTCAGGACGCTGAACTCGTGGTCGATGCATTGCGGAGAGAACGGACGCGCAAGAACCACACGGGAACACACATCCTGCATTGGGCCCTGAGGGATGTCGTCGGAGATCACGTTCATCAGGCGGGTTCGCTCGTGGCGCCAGACAGGTTGCGGTTCGACTTCTCCCACTTCGAGCAGGTCGAAACGGACGCCCTGCACCACATTGAGAAGGTCGTCAACGAAAAGATCATCGCCAACGAAGCCGTCACAACGGTCGAGACGTCCAAAGCGGAAGCCGAGAAGATGGGCGCGCTCGCGTTCTTCGGGGACAAGTACGGAGAGTCAGTCAGGGTTGTGACGACCGGTGGCTTCTCGACTGAGTTCTGTGGTGGGACGCATGTGCCGTCAACAGGCCAAATCGGGCCCCTCGTGCTCGTGAGCGAAGGTTCGGTCGGATCGAACATCCGGAGAGTCGAGGCTCTGACCGGATCGGCTGCGTACGACCACTTGAGCGATCTCCGTGCGACACTCGGTGCGGTGGCGGACGTGCTGAAGACGGACCCGACGCGTGTCGTCGACACGGCGCGTTCTCTCACCGACCAACTCAAGGCAACAGAGGCAAGACTGGGGGAGTTCGAGGAGAGAGACCGCACAGGCGCAGCCGAGACCCTCATCAAGGAAGCTGAGGTTTTAGGGTCCGCGACACTGGTCGCTGGCCGGGTCGACGGAATCGGCGGCGACGGTCTCAGGTCGCTCGCCTTCCAGATCCGGGATCGTGTCGACTCAGGGATCGGTGTCCTAGGATCGGTCACGGACGGGAAAGCAGCGATCATCGTCTTCGTCACAGATGATCTCGCAGAGAACGGCATCTCTGCAGGCGATGTCGCGGGGGTCGGAGCCAAGGCACTCGGCGGGGGTGGCAGCAGGGACCGGCTTCTCGCACAGGCTGGTGGCCCGAATGCAGAGGCCATGGACGACGCACTCGATAGCGCAACGCAGGCATCCCGGAGCGCCCTCACTTCATCGTGACGGGCAGGGCCCTCGGTCTCGATCCGGGCGAGCGACGCATAGGAGTCGCGGTATCCGACGTGTCTCGTACCATTGCATCACCGGTCCGATTCATCGACAGGAAGACTGAGGATGTCGCTTGGGCTCTGCGCGACATCTGTGACGAGTACGAGATATCGGTCGTCGTTGTGGGACTTCCGATCAACCTGGATGGATCGGAGGGTCGCTCGGCACGGACGGCGAGGACCTTTGCGCATCTGGTGAACGAGGTGACTGGATTGACAGTTGAACTCCAGGATGAACGCTTCACGTCCCGTACCGCCGAAGCTGCGCTCATAGAGGGCGGAGTAAGCCGGAAGTCGAGAAGGGAAAAGCGAGATCAAGTTGCAGCAGCGGTGATGTTGCAGTCGTTTCTCGATAGAAGGTCGCACGATGCCAACGACGAGTGAACAAGGTCCATCGCTGCGTGCGAAACTGGTGCTCATCGGCGGTACGGCCGCTGTGGGCGTCTTGGCCCTCGTGCTACTCGCCAACGTATTCGCTGGACTCGTGTCATCTCCGACTGCCAACGACGTTGAGCAAGGCACGCCTGTAACGGTCGTTGTTGCCCCAGGATCTTCTGCCTCTGTCATCTATGGCTCGCTCGCCGCGGCGGGGGTGGTGCCGTATGCCGAGATAGAGGCGGCCGCGAGCGATGCGGGGGTCGAGGACAAGCTGCAGGCGGGCACGTACGACCTTGAAACCGGGATGACGGGAGTCGAGGTCTTGCGTCTCCTCCTCGAGGGCGGTACCTCCGCCGAAGCGAAGACGATCACCATCATCGAGGGCTGGACCGTGTCGAGGATCACGGCCGAACTGGCCGCACTGACGGAGCACACCGAACAGGAATTCATAGCGGCACTCGTTGACGGCTCAGTGTCGTCCCCCTATCTGCCTGATCCGGTTGACGACGTCTCGTCCCTGCAGCGATGGGAGGGGCTGTTGTATCCGGCAAAGTATCAACTTCCCGAGGGATCCAGCACGGTCGCCATACTCCAGAACATGTCCGACGAGATGGTGCGTCGGTTCGAAGCGGTTGACTGGTCTGGTATCGAAGACGTAGGCATAAGCCGGTACGAGGCGCTGGTGATCGGCTCACTGGTCGAGCGTGAGGCCGGCACCGACGAAGACAGACGCCTGATATCGAGTGTGGTCCACAACCGACTCGGCGTTCCGATGCGGTTACAGATCGATGCCACAGTGATCTACGCCCTGGGATCGAACCCCGGTCAGGTGCTCGCCGAGCACCTGCAAACGCCGTCTCCCTACAACACCTATCTCATCGACGGGCTTCCGCCGACGCCGATCGGCACTGTCTCTGAGTTGAGCCTCGTGGCTGCTGTTCACCCGTCTGACACCGACTACCTGTTCTACGTGCTGAAATCGGACGACGGCTCCCACGCCTTCGCCGTGACCTACGACGAGCATCAGGCGAACGTGAGGGCCGCAAAGGCCGCGGGGGTGCTGCCATGAGGTATGGGATCGTGGGCGACCCTGTGAGCCACTCACGTTCTCCCGCGATCCATACCGCAGGATTCCGGATCAGGGATATCGACGCGAGGTTCGACTTCATCCCTACGCCGATCGACGACTTCGAGTCCGTCGAGGCCACGCTTCGATCCGGCGATCTCGCCGGTGTGAGCGTGACCATGCCGCACAAGACGCATGCGTACGAAGCCGTCGATGTCCGAACCGCTCTCGCCGATCGCACACACGCCGTCAACACGATCACCGCAGAGGATGGGGTGTTGTCCGGCACGAACACGGACGTCGCTGGCGTTCGGTTCGCCGTCACTGCGGCCGACGCAGCGTCAGGGCCCGCGCTTGTCCTTGGAGCAGGCGGCGCCGCTGCCGCCGCGCTCGTCGCCCTCGACGGCCGCCGAATGTTCGTGTCAGCCCGAGATCAGCACGCTGCAGGAGCTGTGATCGTACGAACAAGTGTCGACGGCGTCGTCGTTCCCTGGGGCGAGGGTGTCGCTGGGGCAGCCGTGGTGAACGCTACGCCGATCGGAATGCATGGCGAGGATCTCCCGTTCGGGGTTCTCGCGGTTGCCTCGGCCGTCATCGATATGGCGTACGGCCCCAACGAAACGCCTGCTGTCGCCTACGCTGCCGCCCAGGGACTTGGGCACGCCGACGGCATAGACATGCTCGTTGGCCAGGCACTTGAGGCATTCACGTTGTTCACGGGCGCAGAGGCCCCGATCGAGGCGTTCTACGAGGCCGCACGGGGCACTTCGTCGTCGTGATGATGCGCAGAATGCGCTTCGTCGCATCGTAAGCTCGCTGAACATGTGGATCGTGTTCGTTGTATCTCTTCCTCTTGGCGTCCTCGCAGCGAGGCGAATAATCGCTGAGTCTGATGCCCATAGGCTGTTTGGCTCCGATCGTTGGATGGAGCCGATCTGTGCTGAATGTGGTGCATCACTTGGTCTCTCGACGTTGGCCTGCACCCAGCACCGACATCCGCAACGTCGTTCGAACCTCGCCGTGCTCATTGCGACGCCTGTTCTCATCGCAGCCATGGCTTTGACTGTTCCATCGCTGTGGGTCTGGCCCGCGTACAGCGTGTTCGCATCGGCGAGTGTGTTGCTGTTCGTTACCGATGTGGATACGCAGCTGATCCCCAATCGGATTCTCGCCAGGGCGGTCGCCCTCAGCTTCCCGCTCCTTGCAGCCGGATGGCTCCTGGATCAGCAAGCTGGCTCCTTGGTGATCGCTGCAGGGGGAGCCGGCGCCTACTTCGGGGTGATGTACCTCCTCGCCCTCATCGCTCGAGGCGGACTCGGCTATGGCGACGTCAAGCTGGCGATCCTGATCGGGGCGTTCACCGGATTCTTCGGTTGGGATCACGTGCTCGTCGCTGGCGTTGGGGCATTTCTGATCGGAGGCACGGTTTCGTTGGTCCTGCTGGCAACACGACTTCGAGGTCGCAAGGACGCGATCGCCTTCGGCCCCTTCATGATCCTGGCGGGTCTCATTGCGGCCCTGTGGGGGTCAGCCATCAGCGACTGGTATCAGGGATGAGCGTCAGAGGTAGTACGCGCTAAAAGTAGCACGACCCACGCGCGGCAGGCACCACGGGCTACGGCTTGTTGTCCCCTCGGATCTGGGGTCGTACTACGTCATACCTACTACGTACTACGGCTTGTTGTCGCCGCCATCCCAGACCCCGCTCCATTGCCCTACGCTCTTTGTCATGCTTCGTTTCATCACCTCAGGTGAGTCGCACGGCCCCGGGCTCGTCGCGACCGTGGAAGGCCTTCCATTCGGCCTCGAGGTGTCCTCCGACGCGCTGGGTGACGAACTGGCGCGGCGACGCCTGGGATATGGGCGTGGGCCGAGAATGCGACTCGAACGCGACGAACTGGAGATACTCGGCGGCGTGCGGTTCGGGAAGACTCTCGGTGGGCCTGTGAGCGTCCTGATACGGAACACGGAGTGGCCACGATGGCGAGAAGAAATGTCGCCGGAGCCCGGGCAGTCCGCAAAGCGTGAGACCTCCCCCAGACCCGGACATGCTGACCTCGCCGGGATGCAGAAGTACGACACCCATGATGCCCGTGACATACTCGAACGGGCTTCGGCCAGGGAGACCGCCGCTCGAACCGTCGTGGGATACCTCGCAAAGCAGGTCCTTCGGGCGATAGGGATCGACGTGTTCTCCCATGTTGTATCGATCGGCGGAGTGTCGGTACCGGCGACCACATCGCGCCCACAACCTGCCGACCTAGAAGCGATCGATACCTCTGATGTGAGAGCGTTCGGCTCCGATGTCGAAGCGTCGATGATCGCTGAGATCGAAGCCGCCAAGGCTGACAGGGACACACTGGGCGGAACGGTCGAGGTGCTTGCCTACGGCCTGCCCCCAGGCCTCGGAAGTCACGTACATTGGGACCGGAAGCTCGACGGACTGCTCGCTGGGGCGTTGATGTCCATCCAGGCGATCAAGGCCGTGGAGATCGGTGATGGCATCGCCCAGTCCAAGAGCCGAGGTTCGGCAGCGCACGACGAGATCACGATCGAGGCTGGGACCTTCGGGAGGAGCTCGAATCGAGCTGGCGGAATCGAGGGTGGCATGACGACCGGAGAGGTTCTGTCTGTGCGAGCAATGATGAAGCCGATCGCAACCTTGATGCGTCCGCTGGGCACGGTCGACGTCGACTCGAAGGAGCCAGAGAAGGCGTTCAGGGAACGGAGCGACGTGTGTGCTGTTCCTGCAGCGGGCGTCGTTGCCGAACAGATGGTGGCCTACGTCCTCGCCAACGAAGTGCTTCGGAAGTACGGCGGGGATACCGTCGGCGATGTGCAGTCCGCAGACCGGGCGTACCGTCACCGGCTCTCCGAGTTCTGAGATGGGCCACATCTGGATGATCGGGATGATGGGTACAGGCAAGACCACTGTCGGAGCCTTGGTGGCGGAACAGCTCAGCCGTCCCTTTTCTGACCTCGATACCGAGATCATGGTGCACACGGGCAGAACGATACCGGAGCTGTTCCATGCAGGTGAGGAGCGTTTCAGGGAGATGGAGTCCATGGTGCTTGCGAGACTCGCCGAAGGTGAACCGTCTGTCGTCTCAACGGGCGGTGGTTCCATTCTGCGGCCGTCGAATGTGGAGATCATGCGTCGGACCGGAACGCTGGTGTTGCTCACTGCGTCCATCGCCGAGATCACCGACCGGATCGGAGACGCCGATGATCGGCCCCTTGCCGCTGGAGCGTCGGCCCTGTCTGATCTCGTGACGAGTCGCGATCCCTCGTACGAGGACGCCGCCGACGTCACCGTCGACACCGATGGCAAGTCGCCACATAGCGTGGCCGAGGAGGTGGTGATGTGCAACGTCACGTGATCTTCGACGAAGGTGCCGAAGCATCCGAGATCCTCGTGGGTCGCGGCCTTGCATCGGAGCTGACCGCTCGCGCAGCATCGCATGTGAGAGCAGCGATCCTGTGTCAACCGAGCACCGCGGATCTCGCTGATCGTTACTCCATCGAGATGCAGGCTGCCGGTGTGGACGTCACCGGATACACATTGCCTGACGGTGAGGCCGCGAAACAGTTGAGCGTGGTTGAAGACGTCTACCGGTTGATGAATGCGAGCGGATTCACGAGGGACGACCTGGTCATGGGAGTGGGCGGCGGTGCGTTGACGGACGTGGCAGGCTTCGTCGCTGGAACCTATCTGCGGGGAGTACCGGCCATCTATGTCCCGACCACCGTGCTTGGGGCAGTCGACGCGGCCATTGGCGGCAAGACAGCAGTCAACGTCGATGGCAAGAACCTCGCCGGCGTCTTCGTCCACCCACGTTCGGTCCTGATAGACGTTGACACACTCGATGGCGTGCCAACGCCCCACAAGATCCAGGGAGCCGCCGAGGCGATCAAGACCGGCTTCATAGGCGACATGCAGATCGCGGAGGCGTACGAGACGAACCCCACAGATGTTGACCTCGAGTTCGTCGTCAATCGCTCGGTCGCTGTGAAGGTGGCGATCGTGAACGAGGATTTCACTGAACAGGGACGGCGAGCGATCCTCAACTACGGGCACACGATCGGACACGCCATCGAGGTGGCAAGCGGCATGAGCCATGGAGAAGCTGTCGCCGTTGGAATGGTCGCAGCAGGTGCTGCATCCGAATTCGCGTTGGGATTCGACGGTCGTGAGCGTCAGCACAGCCTCCTCGCTGAGGTCGGCCTTCCGACCGATAGTCCTCCGGATCTACGTGTCGAACAGGTCAGAGCGCTCGTGGCACTCGACAAGAAGAGGGATGACACAGGACTTCGCTTCGTGCTGCTCAGGGCATTCGAGGACCCTGTCGTCGTCACCGCCGACGACGCTACCGTACGTGCGGCATTCGAAGGAATCAGGCTGGCGGTCTGAAGCAGACTCGAAGGGAATCGGCTGTGATCTCAACAAATGACGTCAGACCGGGCATGGCGTTGAACCTGCCAGAGGGCCTGTTCACGGTGACGGAATACCAGCATGTCAAGCCTGGCAAGGGCAAGGCCTTCGTTCGCATGAAGCTCAAGAATGCCAGAACGGGCTCCGTCATAGATCGCACGTTCAGAGCGGGGGAGAACGTTCCCAAAGCACGGATCGACCGCAGAGACTTCACCTTCCTCTACAAGGACGATCTCGGGTTCAATGTGATGGACGGCGAGACGTACGAGCAGCAGAGTATCGACGCTGCACTCGTCGGGGATGCGGCCGGATTTTTGGCCGACGGTATGACCGTGAGGATCGCGATGTTCGAGGAAACCCCGGTTGACATCGAACTACCCGCATCGGTGGAACTCGAAGTCACTTTCACCGAGCCGGGGATCAAAGGTGACAGGGTATCGGGAGCCACAAAGCCAGTCACGTTAAGTACCGGCAGGATCATCCAGGCGCCCCTCTTCATCGAACAGGGGGATGTGCTGAAGGTCGACACGCGGACAGGCGACTACATCACAAGGGTGAAGTGAAGACCGAAGCCAGGTCCGAGGTGTTGGGCATTCTCTACGCCGCGGACTCTCGATCGCTCGACGATCCGGAGGTCGACGGTTTCTCGAATCGCGCTACGACGTTGGCCAACGGAGTGTGGGAGCACCGCGAAGCGATCGATCTTGCGATCGAGGAGGCTTCGACCTCGTGGCGGATGGACCGGATGGCTGTCGTGGACCGAAACATCCTGCGGATCGGTGCGTACGAGCTGATGTTCACCGACCTGTCGGTGGCCATCATCATCTCGGAAGCCGTGGAGTTGGCGAAGGGTTACTCGACGTCTGGCAGTGGCGCTTTCATCAATGGCGTGCTCTCCGGAGTTGCTGCAGGCAGCCGCACAGACGAGGATGGCGAGTCGTAGTAAGGTGACGGTCGACACCGACCTTTAAGCCGGTCCTGTGAGCCCGGCAAGGATGGAGAGCGATGACTGAAAGCAGAACGCCGTGCGCACAGGTGCACGGCATTTCTTGTATAGGAGATGCACTCACATGCGCCAGGTGATGTCATCGGAAGATCTCGGTCGGGTCGTACGGAGGATCGCTCACGAGATCGTCGAACGGAATCAGGGTGTTGCGAACGTTCTGATCCTCGGCATCCCAACGAGAGGAAGGCCCTTCGCTGACCGGGTCGCGGAGGCGCTCACGGACATCGAGGGCGAACCGGTCGTGGCGGGGTCGCTCGACATCGGGATGTACCGAGATGACCTTGACACCCGCCCACGCACTCGCATTGGCCCAACGGACATTCCGAAGCCGATCGACGGTGCTGACGTCGTGCTCGTCGATGATGTCCTCTTCACGGGGAGAACCATCCGAGCTGCGCTCGATGCTCTGGCGGACCTTGGCCGGCCAGCGACGGTGCAACTCGCAGTGATCGTTGACCGCGGCCATCGCCAGTTACCCGTGCGTGCCGACTTCGTTGGCAAGAACATCCCAACATCCGTCACGGAACACGTGTCGGTTCGGATGCAGCCGATCGACGATGAAGACGGCGTCTGGATCGGGAGTGAGTCCGACGCATGAACCACCTGCTCACCACCGAAGGTCTGGACAGGGCCAGCATCGAGTCGCTTCTCGATGACGCCGATGAGTTCGCGGAAGTACTCACCCGCCCGATCCCGAAGGTTCCGGCGCTGAGGGGCAAGACGATCGCGATGATGTTCTTCGAGGCCTCAACCCGGACGAGGCTCTCGTTCGAGAAGGCTGCGAAGGCGTTGTCCGCCGACACGATGTCGTTCTCGCCTGGAACCTCCTCCCTCTCCAAGGGCGAGTCGCTCAGAGACACGGTCCTGACGGTGCGAGCCATGGGCGTCGACCTCATGGTCGTACGGCACAAAGCGACGGGAGCACCGTGGAGGCTCGCAGAGTGGCTGGACATCCCGATCGTCAACGGCGGCGACGGTGCACATCAGCATCCAACACAGGCGCTCCTCGATTGCCTCACGATCCGACAGAGATTCGGAACCCTCGACGGCTTACACATCGCGATTGTCGGGGATGTCAAACACTCGCGCGTCGCTCGGTCTGACATCTATGCGATGGCGACGCTCGGTGCTGATGTGACGCTGGTCGGCCCACCGACGCTGCTGCCCGTTGACCTAGAAGGCTGGCCTGTGAAGACCACCTCAGACCTCGACGGCGTGCTTTCGAGCGTGGACGTCGTGTATCTCCTCAGGGTCCAGACAGAACGCGGTGGAGCATCGGTGTTCCCGTCGCTTGCTGAGTACGCGACACGGTTCGGAATGTCCTCAGAACGCTTCGCACGCCTCTCTGACGATGCCATCGTCCTACACCCGGGCCCCATGAACAGGGGAGTCGAGATCGGCTACGACGTCGCGGATGATGAACGAGCGCTGATCCTGAACCAGGTCTCCAACGGTGTTGCGACACGGATGTCCGTGCTGTTTCGCTTGCTGGGGGGCGACAGCGATGCATGACCTGATCCTGAAGGGTGCCTCCGTGTCTACGGTCGAGGGCCTGCGTGCGGTAGACGTTGCCATCACCGATGGAGCGATCGCGGCTCTGGATGAAGACCTGTCTGCCGCCGAGCGGATCATCGACTGCACCGGACAGTGGATCGGACCGGCGTTTGTGGACATCCATACGCATCTACGCGAGCCAGGACACGAGTGGAAGGAAGACATCCGCTCAGGTTCAACTGCCGCTGCCGCTGGGGGCTTCGGAGCTGTGGTTGCGATGCCGAACACGGAGCCCCCGATCGATTCAGGCTATCTCGCACGGTTCGTGAAGGAGAAGGGTGTTGAGTCCGGTCTCGTCGATGTCCTCGCATCCGGTGCAATAACGATGGGGAGAGATGGCGAGACCATGTCCCACATCGACGATCTCTGGTCGGCAGGTGTGCGGATGTTCACTGACGACGGTGATTCGGTTGAGAACGCAGCTGTGCTGCGAGCTGCCATGGAGTACATCGAGGCTCTGGGTGGGGTTGTAGCCCAGCATGCGGTCGATCGATCGCTTTCCGGTTCAGGTTTCATGCATGAGGGAAGCGTTTCATCACGCCTCGGGATGTACGGGATACCAAGTGAAGCCGATGATGTGACGATTGCCCGAGATCTCATGCTCGCCGAATTGACCGGCGTGAAGTACCACGTACAGCACCTGTCGACGAGGAGAGGTGTTGAACTGGTGCGAGCCGCAAAACGGTCAGGACTGGCTGTAACCGCTGAAGTGACACCGCACCATCTTGCGTTTGACCACGAAGATGTGGCGAGCACGGACGCCAATTTCAAGATGATGCCGCCGTTGCGCTCCAGCGATGACAGAGATGCACTGCGCGAGGGACTCGTCGATGGAACGATCGACGCTGTCGCCACGGATCACGCCCCCCATGCAGCGCTTGAGAAGGATGTCCCGTTCGAACAGGCACCGAACGGCGTGCTCGGCCTCGAATGGGCCGCATCGGTGGCCATCGGTTCGTCCGGCCTCGACCAGAGCACATTGTTCGATCGGATGTCGGTCCGCCCGGCGGCCATCGCGATGATCCCGACGCATGGTTCTCTTCTCGCTGTTGGATCTTCCGCGACCGTGACCGTCGTCGATCCGAAGGAGGAGTGGACACCAGTCACGACCGCATCCAAGAGCCGGAACGCACCCTACGTCGGCACCGCGATGGTCGGAAGGGTGCGCTTGACGCTCAAGAACGGAACGATCACTCACGAGGTGGCGCCGTGAAGAAGGGGATGCTGGTGACAGCTGATGGCTCCGTCTTCAACGGCATCGCCGCTGGATCGGATGGCGTTGCCACCGGCGAGGTTGTGTTCAACACGGCCATGACGGGGTATCAAGAGATCATGACCGATCCGTCGTACGCAGGGCAGGTCGTCGTCATGACAGCTCCACACATCGGCAATTACGGAGCAACGAGTCTCGATGATCAGGCTGACTCCATATATGCCAAAGCTCTGATCACACGTTCGATGAGCAGACGGGCCTCGTCGTGGAGGTCCGAAGAGACCTTTGACGACTACTTGGCGAGGCGGGGGATCGTCGCATTGTCAGACATCGACACGAGACGTCTGACGAGGCACATCCGCGACAACGGGGCGATGCCGGTCGCGGTAGGTTCGGACATCGACGAGTCGGAACTCGCCTCGATCGCTGCGGGCGCGCCCACAATGGCTGGACTTGACCTGGTGCAGACGGTCACAACAGACGAAATGTACGTCTCCAATCCTGATCCGGGGTCCGAGGTCGTGGCACACGTTGTCGCGTACGACCTCGGCATCAAGCGCGACATTCTCACACAGCTGAACCGGAGGGGTGTCTCAGTGACCGTCGTGCCGGCATCCACAGCTGCCGATGCGGTTCTTGCGATGGATCCCGACGCTGTCTTCCTCTCGAATGGGCCTGGTGATCCGGAGCCTCTCGAGACGTCGATCGAGGCGGTGAGGGGGCTCCTTGGCCGAACACCCCTGTTCGGAATCTG
The DNA here is from genome assembly GCA_964196275.1 of uncultured Kiloniellales bacterium. GTDB lineage: Bacteria > Actinomycetota > Acidimicrobiia > Spongiisociales > UBA5794 > UBA5794. The sequence goes on from CAXMSN010000120.1 coordinate 15,618, forward strand.
CCTCGGGCACCAGGTACTTGGCTTGGCGCTTGGCGCTTCCACCTTCAAACTGCCCTTCGGACATCATGGTGGGAACCACCCCGTGCGGAACGTCAGCGACGGGACCGTCGACATCACATCCCAGAACCATGGCTTCGCGGTCGATCTCTGGTCGCTGACCGGCATGGAGCGCCCAACGATCGATGGACTCCCTGGCCCGGAGATGCTTGCCCCTGACACCGAGACGGCATACGGGGTGGTTCAACAGACGCACCTGAACCTCAACGACGGCACTAATGAGGGGCTGGCCTGTCTTGATGTCAACGCCTTTTCGGTTCAATACCACCCTGAGGCGGCGCCCGGTCCGAACGATGCCCAAAAGCTATTCGACGGTTTCGTCGGATCGATTGGCGCTACCAGTGCCTAAACGGACCGACATCTCATCCATTCTCGTCATCGGGTCGGGCCCGATCGTCATCGGCCAGGCGTGTGAGTTCGACTACTCGGGCACGCAGGCGATCAAAGCTCTGAGAGAGCACGGATATCGCGTCATCCTCGTCAACTCCAATCCCGCCACGATCATGACGGACCCCGAATTCGCCGACGCGACATACATCGAACCGATCACCGCACCGTTCGTCGAAGCTGTGCTGCGCAAGGAGAGGCCGGACGCAGTGCTACCGACCCTTGGCGGTCAGACGGCACTCAACGTCACGATGGAGCTTGCCAAGACCGGCGTCTTCGAAGAACTTGGCATCGAAGTGATCGGAGCGTCACTCGAGGCGATCGAGGCTGCAGAGGACCGGGGCAAGTTCAAGAAGGTCATGGAGGCCCATGGGATCGTGACGGCGCGATCCCACTATGTGACGTCGCTCGACGAGGCGCTCACCGCCGTCGCCGATCTGGGATATCCCGCAATGGTGCGCCCGAGCTACATCCTCGGCGGCGGAGGGACAGGCCTCGCCCACGATGAGGGTGCCTTCATCGACATCGTCAACCACGGGATCGAAACGAGCCCGGTCAGCGAGGTCTTGATCGAAGAGTCGATCGCCGGTTGGAAGGAGTTCGAACTTGAGGTGATGCGGGACGGCGCGGACAACGCTGTGATCGTGTGTTCGATCGAGAACCTCGATCCGATGGGCGTGCATACGGGCGATTCCATCACCGTCGCACCGGCCATGACGCTGTCGGACCGTGAGTACCAAGAGATGCGGGACGAGGCGATCGCGTGTCTGCGAGCGATCGGCGTGGAGACGGGGGGATCCAACGTCCAGTTCGCCGTCGACCCACTCACCGGGAAGCGCATCATCATCGAGATGAACCCGCGGGTCTCGCGGTCGTCGGCGCTCGCCTCGAAGGCCACAGGTTTCCCGATAGCGAAGATGGCGGCTCTTCTTGCCGTCGGGTACACGCTCGATGAGATAGCGAACGACATCACCGGGGCCACCCCTGCATCGTTCGAGCCGGCTCTCGATTACGTCGTCGTCAAGGCTCCGCGATTCGACTTCGCCAAGTTCCCCAGTGTGGAACCCGTACTCGGCACAGCAATGCAGTCGGTGGGTGAAGCGATGTCGATAGGCCGCACCTTCCCCGAGGCGCTCCAGAAAGCGCTGCGGAGCCTTGAGACGGGCCGAGACGGTTTGAACGGTGACAGAGCGGAAGTCGAGGTCACCAGCCTCGATATCGACGAACTGAATAAGCGCGTCCGAGTAGCGAGCCCGACGAGGATCTATGAGACGGCTGAGCTGCTCAGAAGAGGCGTTTCTGTTGATGAGGTCCACGATCTCACCGCCATCGATCCGTGGTTCCTCGACCAGATGGCATGGATCAACGAGGTCCGGGCCGATGTGCAGGCTGCCGGCCCATCGTCCGATGCGCTTCGACAGGCGAAGAGGACAGGCTTTTCTGATGCACAACTCCGCCACCTCTGGGGCGTAGGACACGACGAACTTGCCGCGGTCAAGAATTCCTCGGACGTCAAGGTCACGTACAAGACCGTGGATACCTGCGCTGCGGAGTTCGAGGCTCGTACGCCGTACTTCTACTCGACGTATGAGGAAGACTCGGAGGCGCCGGCTCCGGGGACCAAGACCGTGATGGTTCTCGGCTCTGGCCCGAATCGGATCGGTCAGGGCATCGAGTTCGACTACTGCTGCGTCCACGCGGCGTTCGCCCTTGGAGACGCTGGCTATGAGACGGTCATGGTGAACTGCAATCCCGAAACGGTGTCAACGGACTACGACACCTCGACCCGCCTCTACTTCGAGCCACTGACCGTCGAGGATGTGCTCGCCATCGTGGATGCTGAGCGTCCGCACGCCGTGGTCGTTCAACTCGGAGGCCAGACACCGCTTGGACTCGCCAAGGCCCTCGAGCAAGCAGGAGTCACGATCGCAGGCACATCACCGGACTCGATCGACATGGCCGAGGACAGAGAACAGTTCTCGGCACTGTGCGCGAGGTACGGCATCAAGCAGCCGCCGCATGGGACAGCCACATCAGCCGCCGAAGCGCAAGATGTCGTCGATGAGATCGGCCTCCCGGCGTTGGTACGGCCGTCGTACGTACTCGGGGGGAGGGCGATGCGCATCATCTACTCGATCGAGGAACTCTCGAGGTATCTGTCGGACCTCTACGGAGCGGTCCCAGGAGGAGAGGTAGACCTCTCCGATGCGCCGCTATTGATCGACCGTTTCCTTGAGTCGGCCATCGAGGTGGACGTCGACGCCGTTTTCGACGGTGACGAGCTCTACATCGGCGGGATCATGGAACATGTCGAAGAAGCCGGTGTGCACTCCGGAGACTCAGCGTGTGTCGTTCCGCCCCCGACGCTTTCAGACGAAGTGATCGCGCAAGTCATCGTCGACACGAGGAAGCTCGCCGAGGGTCTCGATGTGAAAGGTCTGCTCAATATTCAGTTTGCGATTCGGGGGGAGGACGTGTTCGTCCTAGAGGCCAATCCGCGAGCGTCGCGTACCATTCCTTTCATCTCGAAGGCGACCGGAGTCCCCCTCGCCAAAGTCGCGACTCGCGTGATGCTCGGTGAGAGCCTCGCTTCGTTGCGGGAGGCGGGAGTGGTCCCTGCCGAGCGGCCTTCACTGTCGTTCACCGCTGTCAAGGAGGCTGTCCTGCCGTGGAGTCGTTTCCCCGGCGAAGACACCCTCCTCGGACCTGAGATGCGTGCGACCGGTGAGGTGATGGGAATCGGCGAAACCATGGGTGTGGCGTATGCGAAGGCCCTGCGTGGAGCGGGTCACAGCGTGCCGGATAGCGGCGCTGCGTTCGTCTCCCTCGCGGACAGGGACAAGACGGTTGGGGTGGAAATCGCAGCGATTCTCTCTGAGATGGGATTCAAGATCTACGCGACGCATGGGACCGCAGGTCACCTCGCCAGACATGGGATCGCCACCACCCACGTGGACAAGGTTGGCGAAGGCATTTATGACCCGGTGAGACTCGTCGAGGATGACAAGATCGATCTCGTCATCAACACGCCCGCTGGAGGAAAGGCACGAGGCGATGGAAGACTGATCCGGTTGGCAGCAAGCCACCACGCCGTTCCATGCGTCACGACGGCCCAGGGTGGTCTCGCGGTTGCGAACTCCATTCGGGCGGCTGCCGCATCAGGCCTCGATGTGACGAGTCTTCAAGATCATCATGCTGCTGCGGGAGTGGGCCGGTGAACCTCGGGACGCGTCTCGGCTCCGTGACGCTCTCAAGCCCTCTTGTGGCCGCAGCGGGAACGGTCGGCTCCGTGGTCGACTTCAGTGACACGATCGACTTCGCCCTCTACGGCGCGGCCGTCGCAAAGTCGGTTTCATCGACACCGTGGGAAGGGAGGAGCACACCCAGGCTCGCACCGACGACATCGGGAATGTTGAACGGGATCGGTATACAGAACCCGGGGATCGATCGTTGGATCGCCGATGTCGGCCCTGCTCTTCCTGAAGTCCCAGCGCCTGTATGGGGGAGCGTTGTCGGCCACGATGTTCACGAGTTCGCACACGTCGCCAGTGTCATGTCGAAGGCCGATATCGCTGCGATCGAGATCAATCTGTCGTGCCCCAACCTCGACGGTTCGCCGTTCGCCCTCGATCCACAGATGTCGTACGACGTCGTGGCTGGTGTGAGAGACGCCACAGATCTGCCGATCGCGGCGAAACTATCCCCGGATGCACAGCCGATCTCCGCCGTGGCAGATGCTGTCGCCAGAGCGGGGGCCGACTGGCTGGTGGTGGCCAACACGGTGATGGGCGCCAGCATCGACCCCGTAACACGCCGTCCTGCCCTGTCAGGTGTGATCGGTGGTTACTCGGGTGCAGCTGTACGCCCGATCGTCATTCGCAAGATCATCGAGGTGGCCCGAGACGTCCCCGGAATCCCGATCGTCGGGTGCGGAGGCGTCGCTACCGCGGCCCATGTCGTCGAGATGATGCTCGCCGGGGCATCTGCCGTCGGCATCGGAACCGCTCATTTCGGGACGCCACGGGTGGCGCACAAGGTCACGAGGAACCTCCATCGGTACGGAAGGAGACACGGCGTGGAGTCGATCTCAGAACTCGTCGGGGCATATTCGCCGTGGTGACACACAATCCGATCATCGTTGCTTTGGATCTGTCGACTGCCGAAGAAGCCGTTCGCGTTGCAAAGGCGGTCGCGCCCTACGTTGGCGGCTTCAAGGTTGGACTCGGCCTCCTACACGGGCCCGGCCCTGGCACGATCGATGCCTTGGTCAGGCTCGATCGGCCCGTGTTCGCCGATGCCAAGCTTCATGACATCCCGTCACAGGTTGAACGGGCAGCCGAGAGGCTCGGAATGCACGGGGCACGTTGGATCACGGCGCACATCGGGGGTGGTGCTGCGATGTTGGACGCTGCGGTGGCGGGACTCGACCGCGGATCGGGTCACGCAAAAGCTGGGATACTCGGGGTATCCGTGCTGACATCGCTAGCAGAGACTGACCTACAGCGCATCGGCATCCAAAGGAGCCCAGGCCAACTCGTCGGAAAGATGTCGAAGGTGGCAGAGGCGAGTGGGTGTGAGGGCCTCGTGTGTTCGCCACAGGAACTCAACGTCGTAGCCCAGTCGGCTCCGAGCCTCGTGCGAGTCACTCCCGGCATCAGGCCGGTTGCAACCGATGACGATCAGGCGCGTACATCCACTCCGGCGGAGGCGATCGCTCGCGGTGCCAACCTCCTGGTGATCGGCCGCCCGATAACAGGATCCAGCGATCCCGCAGAAGCCGCGGCCATGATCCTGGCCGATATCAATAGAACAGACGACGACAGAAGTCGGAACTCGGAATCGATATCCGAAGTCCGAGGCCCGAAGTCCGACCGGAGCTGACGTCAGACGATTCTGGTCGGATTTCGGACTTCGGAGACCGAGCGCAGCGAGAGGATCGGACTTCGGTCGACGGAGCGAGGCGGAGCCGATCGACCTGATACGATGCAGCCAAGGACAGGAGGGCGCATGCTTCCGGAAATGACCGATGAACAAAGGGCCGCTGCACTGGAACGTGCGGGACTCGCCCGTAGGACGAGAGCTGAGATCAAGGCACTCCTCAAGACAGGGAGTCTCACGTTCACCGATGTGATGGAACGTGCCGAGGCGGACGACCTTGTAGCAGGCACGAGGGTCAAGGCGATCGTGGTGTCGATGCCGGGAATGGGCAAGATCACGACCAAGCGCCTCATGGAGGAGATCGGTATCGCGGAGACGCGCAAACTCAGAGGCTTGACGCTCAGGCAGACCAAGGAACTCACCGATCGTTTCTCCTAAGGGCAGGCTGATCGTCGTGTCCGGTCCGTCAGGCACGGGCAAGACGTCCATCGTCGCCGCCGTGCTGAGGGGCACCGATGCCAGGTTCTCGGTATCTGCGACGACGAGAGCAGCTCGGCCGGGGGAGACGGATGGCGTCGACTACCTCTTCGTGACGAACGAGACATTCGAGAGTATGCGTACGAACGGCGACGTCCTTGAGTGGGCGGAGTACGGGGGGAACCTGTACGGAACGCCACGGTCTCAGGTGCTTCCGCTCATCGAAGGCGGACTCGACGTCGTCCTCGACATCGAGAACGAGGGAGCGAAGCAGATCCGAGCCACGTATCCGGAGGCGCTGATGATGTTCATCCGTCCACCGAGCCTCCAAGTGCTTGCAGATCGCCTCGCCGGCAGAGGAGATACATCCGATGAGGACATGCAGAGTCGGCTCGGCGTTGCCGAGGAACAGATGAACGAGGCTCCCGGCCTTTACGACCACATCATCATCAACGATGATCTTGCGGGCGCCATCAGCCAGGTTCTCGATATACTCAACAAGCCGGCAGCCACTCGATAGGCTGCCCTGAGTGCACCAACGCGTGCTGCACACGGTTCCACAGTTTTCCAAAAGGGAGTCACATCATGATGCTTGAACCGCCGATCGGCGAGATCGTTGCGAAGACAGAGTCTCGCTTCGGCCTCGTGATCCTCTCTTCACGTCGCGCCCGCCAAATCAACGCCTACTTCCACGAACTGGGTGCAGGCGTTGGCGGATACGTACCGCCACAGGTTCACTCGCTGTCTCGGAAGCCCCTCTCGATCGCCCTCGAAGAGATCTACGAGGACAAGGTCGTGGTCGCTCCGATCGAGGAGTAGACGGTGCTCGCCGGGCGGCGCATCGTCCTCGGCGTAACTGGCGGCGTTGCGGCGTACAAGGCCGCATATCTAGCGCGGAGATTCATCGAAGCTGGCAGTCTCGTCCGCACGGTGATGACGCCCGCAGCAACCAAGTTCGTCGGGGAAGCAACGCTCGCTGCCATCACGGGCTATCAGCCGCTCATGGATCTGTTCGACGACACGGAGGTGTCGCCACACACAGTCCTCGCGGCATGGGCCGATGTGATCGTCATCGCTCCCGCTACGGCGTCGACGATATCCAAGATCTCTGTTGGAGAATCGTCGAACGCTCTCACGGCCACGGTACTCGCATCCACGGCTCCGATCGTGATCGCGCCAGCGATGCATACGGAGATGTGGGAGCACCCCGCAACACAGGACAACATCAAGAAGCTTGTCTCCTGGGGCTATTCCATCGTAGGACCCGAAGTAGGGGCGTTGGCTGGGGGGGATGAGGGTGTGGGCAGACTGGCCGACCCGGACGTGATCGTCTCTGCCGTTGACGAAGTGCTGGGAAGAGGCGACATGTCCGGTCTCAACGTCCTCGTGACCGCGGGCGGGACCCGCGAAGCGATCGATCCAGTGCGATTCGTCGGTAACCGCTCAAGCGGCAAGATGGGCAATGCAATAGCGAAGGTCGCCGCAGACAGAGGTGCGGGCGTGACGTTGATCACCGCGGCCGGTGCAGCCGACGTGCGCGGCGTCACGATCATCGAGGTCGAATCGGCTGAGGACATGGCGAGCGCGGTCTGGTCGCGTCTCGCGGAGTGTGACATCGCAGTGATGGCTGCAGCAGTCGCCGATTTCCGCCCTGAGCAGATCGAGGGTGACAAGATGAAACGAGCCGATGGCGCACCGCTGGTCACGTTCGTGCCGACTCCCGACGTGCTGAAGGGTGTACACGAATCAGAACATCGGCCATTTCTCGTCGGGTTCGCGGCGGAGACGGGCAGCCTCGCTGGCGCCGCCTCCAAGGCCAAGCGGAAGGGTGTTGATCTCCTCGTTGCGAACGACGTTGCAAAGACCGGTTCGGGCTTTGGCTCCGATACCAACGAGGTGACCTTCTTCCGCCCGGATGGTTCCACCTCCGCCTTTCCGCTCCTCGACAAGGAAGATGTAGCTGCGGCGATTTGGGACGAAGTGAAGGCACTGAGAGGCGGCGGCTGACAGTGCAAGCGGCCTGCCAGGTCGTTCCTGAGATCCCTTCTTTTGCCGTCGATGACGGCTTCACGTATCTGGTCCCAGACGGCGTGCACGTCACGGTTGGCTCCAAGGTCAGGGTGAAGGTTTCCGGACGCAGGCTCAACGGATACGTCACCGCTGTGGTCGATCAGCCCGAGGGCCGGAAACTGATCCCGATCGATTCCGTCTCCGGGGACATCCCTCTGTTCGATGAACGAACGTTGGAGGTGTGCAGATGGGTGGCAACCCACTACGTGGCGCCGTTGTCGGTGGTGCTCAAGCGAACCGGGCCTCCGAACATCGCACGAAGAAGCCAATCCGCGTCTGTCCGAAGCGGAGGTGCCCCCGCAGATCCAACCCATGCGGTTACCTATACGATCAGCCGATCCCCCCACACGGATGTCATCCGATCGATCCTGGAGGCCGCTTCCTCTGGTAGCGCGTTGGGCGTCGTTGTGCCAACGGCCTCAGAAGCCGCAGCCGTCTCTCTGGAACTTGCCGCTTCCTTCGGTGACCGTGTTGTATCTGCAACGTCGTCGATGGCTGGCAAGGACGTCACGAAGGCATGGGTTGCTGCTGCTACCGATGACGCGACGATATTGGTTGGGACGAGAGAGATAGCGCTGTGGCCTCTTGCCGGCGAACGTACGTGGGTCCTCGTGGAGGATGGACGCCGGGTCATGAAGTCTCCCGCAACGCCGACGATTCATGTGCGTGAGGTACTGCTCGAACGAACGAGGCGACGTTCAGGCAGTCTGCACGTACTCGGGCCGCTGCCGACCCTCGAGGTCGTGAATGCTGGTGCGGTGGTGGCCCCACCATCAGGAAGATGGTGGCCAAACGTCGAAGTGATCGACCGAACGCTGGAACCGCCAAGCGCATCTCTGTTCACCGATCAGGCAAAACGGGTGATCGCAGCGAACGCGTCGGAGGGAAAACGTACGTTCGTGCTCGTGACAGCCAGGGGCTATGCCCCCGCATTCAGGTGTGTTCAGTGCGGGACGCTTCGACGATGCGCCGTGTGCGGGACGACAGCGGCGACCGAGGACCACTGCCGCAGATGCTCCACGGCCCTTGGTCCCTGTATCACGGACGGTGGCAGCCGATTCGCACCGCTCGGTGCAGGCATCGGCAGGGTGATCGACGACGTTTCACGGTTCGTTGGTACCGGGAGCGTCGGAGACGCCGATTCGGATGCGGTGGTACTCGTCGGCTCAGAGCGCGATCTTGTAGATCTCGGAAGTATCGACCTTGGGGTCGTGGTGGACATCGACGGCATGACCGGCGCACCGCACTACCGAGCGAGAGAAGACGCTCTTCGCCTTGCGGCTCGACTCGCGAATCGGGCTGATGGGAGCGGCGGCAGGCGACTGCTCATCCAGACATCCAACCGCTCCCAGCCCGTGGTCACGGCACTCGAAGCTGGCACCGCCGACGAATTCCTCATACAAGAGTCGAGTGATCGACTGCGAGCTGGGTTCCCTCCGTTCGGCGAACTCATCGCAATCGAGACGTCTGGCGAGGTCGATGCAGACACCGTGATCCGTTCGGCGCTCGGCGACATGGCCACCGTCAGAGGGCCAGCGGAGATGAGAGACCGCTTACGCTGGCTCATCTCCGGTGAAACGCTCACAGACGCCCGCATCGCCCTCCGTAGCGTCGTTGACGGATTGAGAAACAAGGGAGCGAAGGTGCGTGTCGACGCCGACCCGATCGATCTGTAGGGGTCGGTGAGGTCGACACCGACAGCGTCCCATCTCTTAAGAGTGGAGGCCCTCCGTTATCCTCCCGGCATGGCCATCTACCCGATCAGAACATTCCCTGACCCTGTCCTCAGCATGAACGCTGCAGATGTCACGGCGTTCGGCGCTGATCTCGCCAAACTCGCAGACGACATGTTCGAAACGATGTATGCCGCGCCTGGCGTCGGGCTGGCGGCGCCGCAGATAGGCATATCCAAGCGGTTCTTCGTCGCGGATGCCGGTGAAGGGCCCTTTGTGATGGCGAATCCCGAGATCGTGGAAACGTCGGGGAAGTGGAAGTTCGAGGAGGGTTGTCTCTCGGTGCCTGGGAAGTACTGGATCATTAAACGGCCTGACTATGCACGGGCGAAGGGGTTCGACGTCAACGGAGATCCCGTGGAGTTCGAAGGCGATGAGTTGATGGGACGAGTGCTCCAGCACGAGATCGATCATCTCTCAGGATTGCTGCTGCTCGACCGGTTGAGCGGACGCCTCCGGTCGCAAGCTCTCAATGAGCTCAGAGAAGAGTCGCTCAACGTTCACAGGACGCCCTAATGGGTGCGGTTTTTCTCGGGACGCCCGCCGCCGCCGTTCCTTGTCTTGCCGCTCTGGCCGAGGCAGAAGAAGTAGATGTCGTTGTCACCATGCCAGATCGCTCGAGGGGAAGATCTCAGGCCCTCCACCATTCGCCCGTGAAGACTGCCGCGCTCGCCTTCGGCTTTTTCGTCGAGCAGCCAGAGTCCGACGAGGAACTCCTCTCCGTCCTGCTGGCATCGGGCTCGAGTGTCGGACTCGGAGTCGCCTACGGACGCCTTCTCTCACCGGAACTCCTCGACTCGCTTCCCATGGGATTCCTCAACGTGCATTTCTCGCTGCTCCCTCGCTGGAGAGGAGCCGCACCCGTTGAACGGGCGATCGCCCACGGCGACACCATGACGGGCGTAACCCTGATGAAGATCGATGAGGGGCTGGACACGGGGCCGGTCGTGGCCGAACGATCTACAGCCATCTCTGACGACGACACGGGAGGCAGCCTTACCGCACGTCTTGCGCACATGGGCGCCGTCCTTGTGGACGACACGCTCCCGGGTTATCTGTCAGGTTCCAGGAAGCCGGTACCACAGATCGCCGCCGGGGCCTCACATGCCGCCAAGCTCTCGAAGACCGATGCGCAGGTCACCCGTGAGATGTCGGTCGAGTCCGTTCATCGCATCGTTCGTGCGTTCACGCCCCGGCCGGGCGCGTGGGTGGCGACCGACGATGGTTCCCTCCGCGTTATCGGGTCGCAGTCCACCGGTATGCCTACCCAGGAACTGGGTGTGATCGGGCCCATCGGCGACGACGTGGTACTCGGCTGTGTCGATGGTGGGCTCGGACTGACGACGGTGCAGCCGGAGGGTAAGCGACCGATGCCAGCGAGCGCTTGGATGAACGGTCGACGCGGCGTTCCGGTACGACTCGTCGACGCGTGAAAGCCGGAACCCTCGTTCGCGCCACCGCTGCGACGACACTCGACCGCGTTGTGCGATCTGGGGCGTACAGCAACATCGTCGTTCACGGTACGGATTTGCCGAAACTCGACCGAAGCGCTCATCAGAATCTGGTCTTCGCCGCGCTCCGATGGATGATCCCGGTTGACTCGGCCATCGCTGACGCATCCTCACGACCACTGACCAGGCTGGACCCGATCGTGCTCTCAGTCCTGCGCATCGCGGCGACGGAGATCCTCGTCCTCGGACACAGCGCACATGGCGTCGTCGATGGTGCCGTTGACGCCGTCGAGATGCTCTCGATGGCTAGGGCAAAGGGCTATGTGAACGCGGTCGCCCGTGCCCTCACCGCAGCGCCGAGGCCGGATCTGACAGCCATGGACTCCTTCGCGCCGTGGATGGGGACGCGGCTCGAAGGATCCTTTCCGAGGATCAACGATCTGCTCGCATCGCTGAACGAACCCGTGCGGCCCGGCCTTCGGATGCGGAACGACTCGACGGTCGATGCATCACCGGTCGTGGGAATCGCCGGTGCGTTCTACGCAAACGAAGGCACGGATGTCGAAGCGCTGACTACGAACGGAAGCGCGGACATTATCGATCCGGCGTCGACCGCCGTAGCTGCAGCACTTGACGTCGCACCAGGAGACGTGGTCGCTGATCTCGCGGCGGCACCCGGCGGCAAGACGAGGGCGCTCGCAGATCGGATGTCCGGCATCGGGATGCTCGTTGCCTCCGATCGGCACCGCACGCGGCTCGCCAGTGCCAGACGGCGTTCGCCCGACCTTGATCACATCGAGTGGCTGCGTCTCGATGCCTCCAGCCTTCCGTACAGGGAAGGCTCATTCGACAAGGTGCTGCTCGACGCTCCTTGCACCGGTCTTGGATCCGTCCGGAGGCGGCCAGAGATCAGGCACAGGATCGCACCCGATGCCCCTCAGCGATACGGCGAGGTGCAACGCGAGATGCTCATCAACGCACTCACGCTTGTTGCGCCTGGTGGGCGACTCGTGTACTCGGTGTGCACATTGTTCGAGGAGGAGACCACGGACGCCATCTCCAACCTCGGTGGACGGCCACCGGACATGGTAGTTGGGGACGTGATGGGCGACGGCCGAATGCTGACGCCGATCAACGCCGGCACCGATGGGATGTTCATCGCCATCTTCGACCGCTAGCGACGGGCTGTTAGGGGATCACGATCTCGGTGAGGTCGAAGTCCGGCTCCGGATACGTGAGGTCCATCGACTCAAGGGCGTCTATGAGGATCTGGGCGACGACGATGTTCCTGTACCATTTGCGGTCTGAAGGAACCACGAACCACGGGGCCGATTCCGAGGACGTTTCGGAGACCGCATCCTCGTAGGCACGCATGTAGTCGGCCCATCGTTCCCGAGAGTCAAGGTCTGACGGGTTGAACTTGTATCCCTTTGCAGGATCCGCAAGCCTCGCCTCCAATCGCTCCTTCTGTTCATCCTTCGAGATATGGAGCATGATCTTGACGATCGTTGTGCCCTCGTCGGTGAGCATCCGCTCGAAATCCCTGATGTGCCCGTACCGCTTCGACCAGTGGGCCTCTGGAACGAGTCCGAGTACGCGGACAACGAGAACATCCTCGTAATGGCTCCGGTTGAACACGGCGATGCGGCCCTTGGCCGGGGCGTGCGCATGCACACGCCACAGATAGTCGTGGTCCATCTCCTCATCTGACGGCACACCGAAGGACTGCACCTCAACGCCTTGCGGGTTGACTCCGGAGAGCACCTTGCGGATCGTGCCATCCTTGCCGCCCGTGTCCATCGCCTGAAGGACGATCAGGAGCGCTTGTGATCCGTCTGCCCACAGACGCTGCTGAAGTTCTGACAGCCGCCGTCGCCTCTCGGCCATCGCGGAGCCCGATGTCGACTTGGTGAGGTCAGCGAGGGCTGACTTGTCACGAGGGTCGCGTGAGGAGAGCTCCGGGTGCTCGCCTGGCAAGATGCGGTATTCGTCCATGCAGGCTCCTCATAGGCGTCGGTGACGCTGATGCGGAACCGTTGTTCGATACACTCGCACCGAATGAGATCCCACGCTCGTATTGCCCCGTCCATTCTGGCAGCAGACTTCGCACATCTTGGCGATCAGATCGCCCTGATTGCCGACGTGGTCGACCTTCTGCATGTCGACGTCATGGACGGACACTTCGTACCGAACATCAGCCTCGGACCACCGGTCATCGCCTCCCTTTCCGCAGTGACCGATCTGTACCTCGACTGCCATCTCATGATCACCGATCCGCTCCGGTTTCTCGAGCCACTCGCACGGTCGGGTGCAAACGGTGTGACCGTGCACATCGAAGCCGTGCCGAACCCCCTCCCCTTGATCGCGGAAGCCGAAAGCCTCGGTATCGACGTCGGGCTCGTCATCAATCCGCCGACACCCTACGAAGCGATCGAACCGTTTCTCGATCGCTGTTCACTAGCCCTCGTCATGAGCGTGCACCCCGGATTCGGCGGACAGGGATTCCTTGAGACCGTCGTGCCGAAGATCCAACGCCTAAGAGAAACGATTGATTCCCACGCGCTCGCTGCCGATATACAGGTAGACGGAGGCATCACTGCTGAGACAGCTGCTATCGCACGAGATGCGGGAGCGGATGTGTTCGTTGCGGGGACGACCATCTTCGGGAGCGACGACCCCGTTGCGGCCGTGCGCGAATTGCGCTCCGCAGTGGAGAGGGAGGTGACATGACCGAACGAATTCTCGTCGTCGACGACGACCCTGACATCCTCGAATTCGTGCGCATGAACCTGGAGCTTGACGGATTCGTCGTTGAGACTGCAGCAGGCGGTGCGTCAGGATTGGAGGCAGCAGCAGCCAACCCACCGGATCTCATGCTCCTCGACATCATGATGCCGGAGATCGACGGTCTGACGGTACTTCGCCGCATGCGGAGCGACCCGCCCACTGCGAGCGTCCCTGTGATCATCCTGACCGCTCGATCCCTGGCCGAGGACCGCGTCAAGGGACTCGACCTTGGCGCAGACGACTACATCACGAAACCGTTCGACCTCGAAGAGATGGTCGCGAGGGTACGGACCGTCCTGCGAAGGTCGCGCCAGATGAGGGATCTCTCACCGCTCACCGGCCTCCCCGGAAACTTCCGGATCACGGCGGAACTCGAAACAAGGGTTGGGGAGGAGGACGCCTTTGCCGTCGTCCATGCCGATCTCGACAACTTCAAGGCCTTCAACGATCACTACGGATTCATGCGAGGCGACACAGTCATCAAGTTCACGGCGAAAGTACTGCTCGATGCCGCCGAAGCTGCAGCCCCAGGAGCGACGTTCGTCGGCCACATCGGTGGCGACGACTTCGTAGCCGTCCTCCCAGCCGACGACATGACGGCGTTCTGCGACGAGATCGTCTCGCTGTTCGATGATGGGATCCTCGACTATTACGACACCGCAGACGCATTGCAGGGCTACATCGAGGTGACCGACCGCAAGGGCGAGCGGCATGCCTTCCCGATCTGCTCCCTGTCGATGGGTGTCGCAACCTCGAAATCCAAGCTCCTCGCTTCCGAGTGGGAAGCGTCGTCGGTTGCCGCCGAGATGAAGGAAGTTGCCAAAGCTGTGCCAGGGACCAACTATCAGGTTGATCGCCGGACCTGAGGCGGAGTAGTACGTATTGCATATGACGCATTACGTAGCAGAGGCTCTGACAGTCGAAAGGTCCGTGTGTTCGCAGTTTGCGCTTGGTCTGAGAAGTCACGTGCCGCAGGGGCTCCCATACGGCTCAGGAAGCCGGGAATCACTCAACAGTCCCTATTCACTGACGTTCTATGTACTACGCACCACGTGGACTCTCCGGAACCGCTACCCATGGGACGGCTAGTACCCTTGTGCCACATACCTCTTTCAGGGCAGGGTGCGATTCCCGACCGGCGGTGAAAGCCCGCGAACCCCATTAGGGGCCGATCCGGTGGAACTCCGGGGCCGACGGTGAAAGTCCGGATGGAAGAAAGGGGACGCTTGATGCGTCGCGCTGTCGACATAGTCGACGGTCTCGACGTGGATGGGCTGATGCATGCTGCGCTTCGTGCAACACGTGCGACGTATCCGCATCCCAATCCACGTGTGGGTGCCGTCATCGTTGCACCAGATGGTGAGGTGCTCGCAACCGGCGTACACCACGGCGCTGGACTTCCGCACGCCGAGATGAACGCTCTCGATCAGGTGTCTCACGCAGTGGGAACGACGATGGTCGTGACTCTTGAACCCTGCGATCACGATGGGCGAACGCCCCCCTGCAGCCAAGCATTAATCGATGCCGGCGTCGCACGAGTGGTCATCGGTGCGACCGACCCGGATCTGCGCGTCGATGGACGCGGGATCACGCGCCTTCGCGAGGCTGGAATCGAAGTGATTGCAGATACCGCCGTATCCGATGTGGTGGACAACGATCCTGGCTACTTCCATCACAGAGCCACCGGACGTCCACGCGTGACGTTGAAGCTCGCATCGACACTTGATGGTCAGGTAGCAGCCTTGGACGGGACGTCGCAGTGGATCACAGGGGAAGCCGCGAGGGACGACGCACATCGTCTTCGAAGCGAACACGACGCCGTTCTCGTTGGTTCGGGGACAGTGATTGCCGACGACCCGACCCTCGACGTCAGAACCGAGGGATATGAGGGCCCCCAGCCTCTACCCGTGGTCCTGATCGGGGATCGAGAGATCCCTGAGGGCTCAGCGGTGCTTGAACGGTCACCGATTCTCTACGGCAGAAATGACACTGGTTTCGCCAAGGTGGATGACGTCGTCAAGGATCTGGGAGCTCGAGGAATCGTTTCGGTCATGGTCGAGGGAGGGCCGAGAGTCGCACGCTCATTCATCGAAGCGAACGCGGTGGATCGATACATCTGGTATATCGCCGCACGTCTTGCTGCGGGCTCAGGTACCCCAGCTATCGGCGGTGCATTCGCGACCCTCGGAGATTCGCACGTCGTCGAGATCGTCGATGTGACGATGGTCGGGGACGACATCCGAATCGACGCACGACCGACGGCTGGTTCCTGATGTTCACAGGGATCATCTCGGAACTCGGTGTCGTCACCGTACGCGTCGACGAGGAGCAGTTGATGCGGATCACCGTACGCGCACCCACGACCTGCGTAGGACTCTCGATCGGAGACTCCGTTGCTGTCAACGGAGTCTGCCTGACAGCGATTGGCGTAACAGACGAGGGCTTCACCGTAGAAGCGGTCGCCGAGACGCTTGAACGAACCTCCCTCGACTCTATGGGACTGGACGAACGGGTCAACCTCGAGCGGCCCGTCACCGTATCCGGCCGGTATGACGGACATGTCGTACAGGGGCATGTCGACGGCGTCGCTGTTGTCCTATCCGTGGAGCTTGAGGGCGCTTCCCATCGGATGCGTTTCGATCTCCCCGACTCTCTCAGCAGATACGTCGTCGAGAAGGGCTCGATCGCCCTTGACGGAACCAGCCTCACGATCACCGCGGTCTCAGCACAGGGCGACCCGTCACCGTGGATCGAAGTGGTGCTCATCCCGCACACGATCGAGGCAACCGCTCTTGGTGCGAAGGTTCCAGGTGATCGCGTCAACGTGGAAATCGACATTCTTGCCAAATACATTGAACGATTGATGGAGACGAATCGATGACACTTCAAAAGGTCGAAGAAGCGATCGCGGCGATAGCTCGTGGCGAGTTCGTGCTTGTGGTCGACAACGAGGACAGGGAGAACGAAGGTGACCTCATCATCGCTGCCGAAAAGGTCACGCCAGAACAAATCGCGTTCATGGTGCGATACACGTCAGGACTGATCTGTCTGCCCGCTACCGGAGATCGATTGGATGAACTCGAGTTGCCGCTCATGGTGCTTGAGAACACCGACACGCATCACACCGCGTTCACGATATCCATCGACTACGCGAGGGGCACGACCACTGGGATCTCGGCGGCGGACAGGGCACAAACCATTCGTTCTGCCGTTGACGATGGTGCGAAAGCGTCGGACTTCTCTCGGCCAGGCCACATATTCCCGCTGCGATACCAAGAAGGGGGAGTGCTCGTCAGGCCAGGGCACACGGAGGCCGCCGTCGACCTTGCACGGCTCGCCGGACTCAAGCCCGCCGGTGCACTGTGCGAGATCGTGAACGACGACGGAACGATGGCTCGAGGGGATGCTCTGGAGGAGTTCGCATCGACGCACGGCATCGTGAAGATGTCGATCGACGACCTTGTGGCGTACCGCTGGAGAACCGAATCGATCGTGGCTCGGGGACCGTCCGCTGTTCTTCCTACGCGACACGGAGAGTTCACGGTCATCGGCTATGAATCGTCGATCGGTCAGAGCCAACACGTCGCCCTTGTCCGTGGAGATGTTGAGGGCCGTTCGGGCGTTCTGACACGCGTCCACAGCGTTTGTCTCACCGGTGACGCCTTCGGATCTTTGC
Source organism: uncultured Kiloniellales bacterium (assembly GCA_964196275.1). GTDB lineage: Bacteria > Actinomycetota > Acidimicrobiia > Spongiisociales > UBA5794 > UBA5794. The sequence goes on from CAXMSN010000120.1 coordinate 33,134, forward strand.
GGTGCGACTGCGGAGCCCAACTCGATGAAGCGATGCGTCTCATCGACGAGGCGGGTGAAGGGGTACTCGTATACAACACGTCGCACGAAGGCAGGGGAATCGGAATCATCGACAAGATCACCGCATATGGGCTTCAAGACAGAGGACTCGACACCGTTGATGCCAATCGAGAGATCGGCCATGCCGACGACAGCCGGCATTACGGGGTCGATGCCCAGATCATCAATGACCTCGGGATCAAGAGTGTGCGGCTGCTGACGAATAACCCTGACAAGATCGCACAACTCGATCGATTCGGCGTTACGGTCGAAGATCGTGAGCCACTTTGGGTCGGCGAGACACCTCAGAACCGGGAGTATCTCGCCACCAAGGCGACTCGAATGGGCCACTACGGGGACCACGTTTCAGATGAGGATTGACCGAACACCCACGCCGAACCCCAAGGCGAACGGTCTTCGGATCGCCGTCGTCACGAGTAGGTTCAACGCGCAGATAACGGACGGGCTGAAGACGGGCGCCGTCGCCTTTCTCGAGGATGCAGAAGCTGATGAGGTCTTTGTGCTCGACGCACCCGGTGCGTTCGAACTGCCACTCATCGCACAGCGGCTCGCATCGGCCGGCTACGACGCCATCGTGTGTCTTGGTGCGGTGATCGAAGGTGACACAGACCATTACGAGCACGTAGCCCACAGGGCATCAGAAGGTCTCATGCGAGTGCAGTTGGACACAGGCGTGCCTGTCTCGTTTGGCATCTTGACGGTCCGAGACGAGGCGGACGCCGTGGCGAGAAGCGGCTCAGGGGAGTCCAACAAGGGGAGAGAGTCAGCTGTCGCAGCCGTCATGGCGGCGAATGTCCTTCGCCATATCGAACAGGTTCGCTGAACGACAGTTCAGACGGCAGGCTCTTACAGCGCATCGATGACTACGCTTGCCCCTGTAGACAAGCAAGAGGAAGCGCCCGCTTCCCACCCCGTCACCGTTTCTGAGGTGTTCTGGGTCCGAATCTCCTCCCGATGTCACCCATCGGTGGTGTTCAGCGTGGGCGCACCCTTCAGCCCAGTGAACAAGCAGGAGGCAGTCACATCGCAGAACCACGGGTAAACGAACGCATTCGCGTGAAGCGCGTCAGACTCATCGCCCCAGACGGCGGACAGATCGGCGAGAAGGACATCGAAGAAGCACGCTGGCTTGCAGCGCAACTCGGAATGGACCTCGTTGAAGTTGCCCCCGACGCTCGGCCTCCGGTCGTCCGGATGATGGACTATGGCAAATTCAAGTACGACCAATCGGTCAAAGCGCGCGAAGCCCGCAAGAACCAGACCCGCACGGTCATCAAGGAAGTCCAGTTCAGGCCGAAGATCGGTGCGAGTGACTTCGAGGTCAAGAGGAAGCGTGTCCTCAAGTTCCTGCGACAGGGGGACAAGATCAAGTGCACCATGCGTTTCCGAGGTCGAGAGGTCGCTCACCCGGAACTCGGCAGGGATATCCTCCAACGCTTGTACAACGATGTTGAGGATTACGCGGAGATCGAAACGATGCCGAGGCTCGATGGCCGGAACATGACGATGGTTTTGGTTCCCGCACACGACATGCCGCCCGATCCCCGAGATGATGTCAATGAGGCCGAGACTGAATCAGCGGACGAACCAGTCGTCGCCGATGTCGCGACGGACGTCGCTGCGGATTCCGAAGACGTGCCAGAGACAGAATCAGCGGGCGAACCAGTCGTCGCCGACGCCGTGGTGAAAGAAACAGATTCAACGGAAGAACCAGTCGTCGCCGACGCCGTGGTGAAAGAAACAGATTCAACGGAAGAACCAGTTGTCGCCGACGCCGTGGTGAAAGAGGCTGCAGACTCCGAAGACGTACCAGATACAGACAATCAGGACACCGACGACACAGAAGAGACCGAAGGGTCCGCTGCGTCGACAGAGTCTGGATAGCACAGGAGAACGACGTGCCGAAGATGAAAACCCACAAGGGTGCCGCCAAGCGCTTCAAGCGCACCGGTACCGGCAAGATCAAGCACCGTAAGGCTTGGCATGGCCACAACAAGTACAAGAAGTCGAGTTCCCGGTGGCGTAGGACCAAGGGAACCAAGACCCTCAGCGGCGGCAACGAGAAGCGCGTTGACCGTCTACTTTCGAACTAGGAGTAGCCATGGCTCGTGTAAAGCGTTCGGTGAACGCGCGCAAGAAGCGCAAAAAGGTTATGGATCGCGCCTCCGGGTATACGGGGGCACGCAGTCGCAGGTATCGCACCGCCAGAGAACAGGTCATGCATGCAATGCAGGACTCGTACGATCACAGGCGCGCCCGGAAGGGCCAGTTCCGGCGTCTCTGGATCCAACGGATCAATGCGGCGGCCAGGATCAACGGGACGACCTATTCGCGTCTCATCGCAGGCCTCAAGGCCGCAGACGTCGAGGTCGACCGCAAGATGCTCGCTGAGATGGCTGTCAGCGACCCGGACGCGTTCAGTGCGCTCGTAGACGTCGCAACCGCGGCGACCGCCGAGTAGCACGCCAAGACGTAGGGAGGAAGGAGTCTCGCGAGAGGCTCCTTCTTCGCGTCGCGGACCCGTACGATGACGACATGCCCGATGTGATCACCTCATCAAAGAACGAGACCGTCAAGTCGGTGGCGAGGCTCAAGCGCACCAAGGAGCGCACCCGGACGGCCTCGATCCTTGTCGAGGGTCCGAATGGGTTCAGAGAAGCGCTCGATGCGGGGTTGGACCCCCTGGTTGTGCTGGCCACCGAGGACGATGACTCGACCCGAGCCCGGCTCGAGGACTACCCCATGGTTGAGGTTCACCTCGTGACCCAAGGCGTGCTTGACAGTGCCGCCGATGCTGCGCACCCACGGTCTCCGGTCATGGTGGTGCGGCGTCCGGATTCTGGAAAGATCCGCCTGCACAACACGGTCCTCCTCGTCGGCGTGCGTGATCCCGGCAACGCAGGGACGATCATCCGAACAGCCGCCGCGTTCGGCTGGGATGTGGCGTACACGCCCGATTGCGTCGACATGTGGAGCCCGAAAACACTTCGATCCGGTGCAGGTGCGCACTTCCGCACGAGCCTCATCCCAATCGATGTGGACAAAGGAGTTGACGCGTTGATCGGGCACACGGTCGTAGCGACCGTTGTCGCCGGGGGTGATCGAGACATCTACGCCGCACGGCCCATTGCGCTTCTCGTCGGCAGTGAAGCCCATGGCCTAGACCACGAACACGTAGCCATGGCGGCGCACCGCCTGACGATCGAGATGGAAGGTTCGACAGAGAGCCTCAACGTGTCGATCGCGGCAGCCATCGCGATGCACATGCTCCGATAAGGCGTTGCGTCGATACGACTTGGTGATAGGCTTGAGCCATGACTGACCGCCGATTTACGGACGCGTTCTTTCCGGGCTTCACGGCCCGGGCTACCTGATTCGTCCACGCAGTCATGATCACGAGCCCGGGTCCGAACACCCGGGCTTTCCTTATGGCATAGACATCCAGCACAAAGGTCCCAAGCCGAATGACCACAGACAACAGTGACAGTGTGAAAGAGCTCCGGATCCTCCTCGCGGCGGCCCCAGAGCGTGTGGCACGCGCATCGAGTGTGGCTGAAATCGACGCGATCGAGGCTGATCTTGTGGGAAGAGCATCGCCGATAGCGAACGCCAGAAAGGGACTCGGCGCAATCACCGACGCTGACGATCGCCGGGCTACCGGGAAAGCGATCAATGACATAGCCGTTGAGATCAAGGACCTCGTTGATGAGCGGCGCGGTGCGGTCGCTTCTGACGAGCAGAACGCCCGTTTGGTCGGGGACGCCGTCGATGTCACGCTTCCTGGCCGTCGCCCCCGGCGCGGTACGCACCACGTCATCCGCAAGACCATGGACGAGATCATCGACATATTCGTCGGACTCGGATACACCGTTGCCACGGGCCCCGAAGCTGAGACGGAGTTCTACAACTTCACGGCGCTCAACATTCCTGAAACGCATCCATCGCGGCTCGAGAGCGACACGATCTATCTCGATTATGGCGACAAGGACGAAGAGATCCTGCTGAGGACACACACGTCGCCGATGCAGGCCCGGTACATGGAGGAACACGATCCGCCGACCTACGTCGTCGTGCCTGGCAAGGTGTTTCGCTCCGATGCTGTGGACGCCACGCACTCGCCCGTGTTCCACCAGCTCGAAGGCCTGGCCGTGGATGAGGGGATCACCTTCGGTGATCTCAAGGGAACTCTGGCGTCGTTCGCGAAGCAGTACTTTGGCTCTTCGACCAAGGTCAAGTTCATCCCGCACTACTTTCCTTTCACTGAACCGTCCGCCGAGATGCATGCCTACACGAACGGGCAGTGGATTGAGCTTCTCGGTTGTGGCATGGTCGATCCTGAGGTTTTCAAACATGTGGGGTATGACCCCGAGAAGTTCACAGGTTTTGCGTTCGGCATGGGCATGGAACGAATGGCCATGGTCCGTCACGGCATCACCGATCTGAGAGCGCTGCTCGACCCTGACCGTCGAGTCCTGGAGCAATACCGATGAAGTTCACACGATCCTGGATCGATGAGTTCGTCGACATTCCTGTCACAGAGGCCGCCGACCTCGCAGAGGCGTTCGAGAGCCTTGGCCACGAGGTGGAAGAGTGGAAGATCCTCGAACCCGCGTTCACCGGCGTAGTTGTCGGAAAGGTGCTGGACGTGTCCGCACACCCGGATGCCGACAAGGTTCGGATTACCAAGGTCGACGTCGGAGACGAGGTTCTCGACATCATCTGTGGCGCATGGAACTTCGAGGCTGGAGCGATCGTGCCCGTCGCGGTACCAGGCGCAGTGCTCGGCGAAGACTTCACCATCACCCGACGGGACATCCGGGGCGTCACTTCGAACGGGATGATCTGTTCGGAAATCGAGCTTGGCCTCGGTGATGAGGCCGATGGCATCATGGTTCTCAACACGGACTACCCGTCTGCCGCGGATGCGATCGGATCGGACTTCGCCAAGATCGTTGGTTTGCCGGATGTCTACTACGAGGTGACTGTCACACCGAACAGGCCGGACTGTCTCTCTGTCTACGGTCTCTGTCGAGACCTTGCGGCTCTCTATCAGGTTCCCCTCAGGCCGAACGGCATCGAAGTGGACCCGTCCGGCGAACCGAACGATGTGACCGTCGTCGTCGACGCGGTTGATCAGTGTCCGCGCTTCTCAGGCAGACGTGTACGAGGCATCACCGTGGGGCCTTCGCCTCACTGGCTTCGGTGGCGACTCGCACAGGGCGGCGTCCGTCCAATCTCGAACGTCGTTGACGCCTCCAACTACGCCATGATCGAATTCGGACATCCCACCCATGCATTCGACGTCGAGAGGCTCGGAAACAGCATCGGCGTCAGACTCGCTCATGACGGCGAGACGATCACCACACTCGACGATCAGGAACGAGCACTTCTGGCGACCGATGTGGTCGTTACGAACGGTGTGGATCCCGTCGCCATCGGTGGCGTGATGGGTGGCGCATCTACCGAAGTACGCGCAGGCACCACGGATGTGTTCATCGAGGCCGCGTACTGGGATCCGCCCACGATCCTCGTGACATCGAAGCGTCTTGCCCTGCGCAGCGAAGCATCCTCGAGATTCGAACGTGGCGCGGACCCGTCGTTCTCAACCCTTGGGGCTGACCGCGTAGCTCAACTCCTTGCCGAAATCGCCGGTGGTGTTCCGGCGCCGTCCGCTGTCGATGTGAACCCCGGAAACATCGAGCCATGGACCATCTCGTACCCGCTGTCAGAAACCGAGCGGATCTTGGGTATCCAACTTGATTCCACAACCACGAGCAATCTTCTTGAACGGCTCACGTTCGGCGTAACGGGTGAAGATCCCCTCACGGTGACGGTGCCTACCCGGCGACCTGATGTGGAGCGTCCCGTGGACCTCGTCGAGGAGATCGCCCGATTGCACGGGTTCGATGGGATACCTGACTCGGTTCCGAGCGGCCCTGGCGGTGGTCTGCCTTTCGAGGAGCGCAGGCTCAGAGCCATCAGAGAAGCGGTGGTCGGAGCTGGCTTCTACGAGACACTCAACTTCTCGTTCATCGGCGAAGCCGACCTCGATGCGCTCGACCTTCCGCACAATCACGCAGCGCGATCTGGCATCAATATTGTCAATCCGCTGAACGACCAAGAGGGCGTCATGAGGACGACGCTGCTTCCCGGACTGTTGAAGTCGGCGGCGACGAGCCTCAGTCGAAGGACGCCCGAGGCAATGCTGTTCGAGATGGGCAAGGTGTTCCTTCCCGGGGACGGAAAGCTTCCGGAACAGCCTGACCGGCTCGCCTTCGTATTGGCTGGCAAGCCTGAACCCACATGGGAAGGAGCTGCCGAGGGATTCGACGTATACGACGCATCGGGCATCTGGGAGATGCTGTGTGATGTCCTCTCCATCCATGATGCGTCGGTGCGACAGGAACCCATTCCGCCGTTCCACCCGTGGAGGTCGGCTGAATTGCTGATCGGGGGTGTGGTCGTCGGAGCATTCGGTGAACTTCATCCCTCCGTGGCAGCTGCGTTCGGGCTCCAAGGCAGGGTGGTTGGATGCGAACTTGACTTGGCCGAGTTGGTGATCGACAGGGGACCATGGTCGTATATCCCACCGAGCGTATTCCCACCAGTGATCTTCGACATGGCCTTCATCGTTGATGCTGCGACGCCGGCAACCGACCTTGCTGTTGTGATCCGAGAGGCCGCTGGCGAGCTTCTGGAACACCTCAATGTCTTCGACGTGTTCACCGGCGAGTCCATCCGTGAAGGCGAGAAGTCGCTGGCGATGAATATTCGGCTCCGAGCAGGGGACCGAACGCTCACCGACGACGACGCTGCTGAGGTCCGCAGATCGATCGCCTCGTCGATATCAGAACGTCTCGGGGGAGAGCTCAGGGGCGACCTCTGAGTCGTCGGGAGTTCGTCGAATTGCTCGCGGGCGCACCGAACGTCGCGGCACGAGGCCTCCTGGGTTCGGTCATCTCGACCGGGCTCAGTGGTCGGACGGTCTCCATACGGCTCAACGAGGTGGAAGCGTATGGCGGCGCGGACGATCCGGCGAGCCACGCCTACCTATCCCAAACCATACGAAACGCACCCATGTGGGGGCCACCGGGAACCGTCTATGTCTACCTCTCGTACGGCATCCATTGGTGTGCGAACCTCGTGACCGGTCCCGAGGGGAAGCCGTCTGCTGTGCTTCTCCGGGGAGGTGACATCATCGAGGGGATCGACACAGTGGTCGAGAGAAGGGGACGCGGCGATCATCTCGCAGACGGTCCAGGCAAGCTCTCCCAAGCACTCGGCCTTGACGGATCAGCCAGTGGCACGCTACTCGGCGACGGTCCGTTGACGATAGGACCGCCGTACGGATCCGTCACGCATATCGCTTCGACCCCGCGCGTTGGGATCTCGCGGGCAGTTGACATTCCGTGGCGGTTCGTCGAACAGGGCCGCATAGTCGCGGCATCGTCTACGATTCCCAAGCTATGACAACAGCCGCAGAACAGTTCGAATACATCACCCAGACCGTCGACGTCACGCTGCCCGAGGGCGCTCTCCTCGCCCAACTGCAGCGATCGATCGAGACCGGCGTGCCACTGCGAGCGAAACTTGGAGTCGATCCAACGGCCCCCGATGTCACACTCGGCTGGGCTGTGGTGTTCGACCTCCTCCGACGATTCCAGGAGATGGGCCATATCGCTGTGCTGATCCTCGGCGACTTCACGGCCCAGGTGGGAGATCCGTCAGGGAAAGCTTCGACCCGCAGACGACTCACCGACGACGAGGTCAACGAGCACGTGGACTCGTGCCTACCAACCATCAAGTCGCTCCTTCTCGAAGAGAGGCTGGAGATACGCCGCAATTCGGAGTGGCTCGGGGCGATGGACATGGCCGACGTGCTCGAGATGACGGCAGGGGTCACGGTTTCGAGGCTCATGGACCGGGACGACTTCTCAACACGATGGAAGGCGAACGAGCCGATTTCGATGATCGAACTCATGTACCCGCTACTCCAGGCGACCGATTCGGTCGCTATCCACGCCGATGTCGAGATCGGTGGTACCGATCAGCTGCTCAATCTCTTGATGGGAAGAGACCTCCAGGAACGAGCTGATCAGAGCCCCCAGAGCGTGGCGACGGTTCCACTGCTCGTGGGTACCGACGGAATCAAGAAGATGTCACAGTCACTGGGAAACTACATATCGGTGCGCGACGACTCCGCGGAGATGTTCGGCAAGACGATGTCGATTCCCGATGAGGCAATGTCGCAGTGGTTCCGGCTCGCTGCCGGTGCAAGCTCTGCGGACGTGAGAGAGATCGAGGATGGTCTCGCCCGCGGTTCTCCCCATCCGGGGGAGACGAAGAGACGGCTTGCCCGGGCGATAGTCGATCGATACCACGGAGACGGAGTCGGATCGGAAGCAGAGGTTGCTTTCGATCAGGTGTTCAAGGCCCACGAGGTGCCAGACGATGTGGAGACCACGGTACTCGGTGAGGACGACCCCGTGTGGCTCCCCAAGGCGCTGAACGATGCAGGGCTGGTGGCTTCCAACAGCGAGGGGCGGCGCATGATCGCCCAAGGAGCTGTGAAGATCGACGGTCAGAAGGTGGTCGGCGATTCGATTCCGCGGTCAGCGCTTGACGGAACCGTCGTGCAGGTCGGAAAGCGACGCTTCACTCGCTTCGTCAGCTAGTGCACCGACGTACTCGGCTGTTTCAGTCTCGTAACAATGCGACCGGACAAGCCTTGACACTCGGTGCACGGTATCGTGCTCAGCATGGAAGACACACGGGACACCTTGCGCCCTGACTGGCTGAACCCGGCAACGGTGCGCGGTGCAGCCTTCGTCCTCGGTGGACTGCTGGCTCTCACGGTGCCCGACCTCTCGGAGCGAATTTTCGGCATCATCATCGTGACGGTCCTCGCGGTCAAAGGTTTGGCCGACGTCTGGACGGCATGGAAGAAGCGGCCGTTCGACCTCTACAGCCTCCTCGTCGGCCTGGCGTGGATCGCTGCTGCCGGCGTGCTCATCCTCTTCACGGACAGGTCCAAAGAGATGATCCCGATTATCTCCGGTGCTCTCCTCGCATTCCTCGGCTTCGTCATCATGGTCCGGGCGTTGAGGAGCAGGAACTCGTCGCCGACGTGGACGTTCAATCTCGTCCGCGGTGGCATCTATGTCGCTTCCGGCATTGTCGTCGCAGTCCTGCCTGATGCCATCGGTTCGTCCGTCGTGCTGGCGATATCGATCGCTGCTATCGCATACGGCGGCCTCACGATCGCTATCGGATTCACCAGTCCAGACGCCGGAGATGTCGGACCGGGTGAACTCACCGACTTCGCCCGCGGCTGGCTCGCCGACCGTGATCTCGGCGAAGACATGCGTGAGAGCGTTGTAGACAATCTGTTCTTCGAGCCGCCACAGCAGACGCAGAAGAAGGTCGGCTTCTGGGTCCTCCTCGTTCTCTCAGTCACTATCGCAACGCTCGGTATCCTTGCGGACTCAACTGCCGTTGTCATCGGTGCCATGCTCGTCGCCCCGCTGATGACTCCGATCATGGCTGTGAGCGCGGGCATCGTAAACGGCTGGGTCAAGCGAGTGAGCGTGGCATTCGCAACTGTGGCGGGCGGTGTGGTCGTATCCATTGCGGTAGCTTGGCTCGTCGCGTCCTGGGCTCCACAATTGATCCCCTTCGATTCGAACTCGCAGATCCTGTCCAGAACTTCTCCGACACTCATAGACATGATGATCGCCGTGGCCGCGGGTGCGGCCGGCGCTTATGCGACCATCGACCGGCGTGTGTCCTCGTCGATCACCGGTGTCGCTATCGCCGTGGCATTGGTGCCGCCTCTCGGTGTGGTCGGAGTGGCACTGAGAGCGGCTGAGTACGGCGATGCGGGGGGAGCCTTCCTCCTGTTCTTGACCAACCTGGTTGGCATCATCCTCATGGCCTCGGTGGTCTTCGTCATTGGAGGCCTTGCTCCCGTCTCGAGCTTCAGAGAGAACCGGGAAAAGATGAAGACCGTTGTGCTGACTGTCCTTCTCGGAGCGATGATCATCATCGTCCCCCTCGCCTTTACTTCCGAGGGAATCCTTGTTTCGGCTTCCCGGCAGAGCGAAGCACAGAGGATCACGTCGGTGTGGATTGAGCCGGTGCCCACGCTCCGTGTCAACAGGGTCAACGTGAGCGGCAACGAGGTCTCCGTCGTCGTCACGGGCGAAGGAACTCTGCCGTCCGTTGAGGAACTCGAGATACGCCTGGAGACGTCGTTCAACGACGACGTCGCCGTGGTCGTCGAATACGTTCCGACCGAACGGGTCACCTCCGACAATCAGTTCGGCCCCGCGCTGGACCGATAGTTCCGGTGCGGCTGGATCGGCCGTAACCTAAGCGCATGGTCGATGAGTCAACCACGCTTCTTCACATCACTCTCTCTGGCGATGTGTACCTGAAATCTCGGAGAACGCAGAAGGGATTGATTCGACGCGTCCTTGGAAATCTCGGCATAGCTCTGTCCGCCGTTGGCTACGAGGGGGGCATCTCCCGAGTGGGCAGTCACAGGTATGCGATTTCACCTCGATCTGACAGCGTTGCTGTTGTTAGGCACGGCGCCCTATCGGTGTTCGGTGTCGCAGCGGTTGACACACTCGTCGAGGTTCCTTTCGAATCGACCGATGACCTTGCACAACGCATCTGCGACCTATCAAGCCAAACCGTCGGGGAGCGAACTTTCGCGGTGCGAGTCAAGCGCCGGGGAGAACACGACTGGAAGTCTGTCGAACTTGCCGCGGCGGTCGGTGCACTGATCGTCGCCAAAGGTGGGAACGTCGACCTCTCGAACCCTGAGGTCACTGTGTCCGTCACCGTTATCGACGACAGAGCGTTCCTCGTCACAGACCATGCGACGGGCCACGGCGGGCTACCGGTCGGTAGTCAGGACCGGGTGCTGTGTCTCATATCCGGAGGATTCGATTCGGTTGTCGCTGGCTGGATGCTGATGTCCCGTGGCTGCCCCATCGATTTCGTCCACTTCACTCTCAACTGCGCCCAGTCGGATCACGCGCTGGCGGTCGCCAGCGAGATGTGGAGCGAATGGGGGCACGGGATGCGGCCGACCGTTCATCTCGTCGAATTCCAGCCGGTGAAGGACGCACTGTTCGAGCATGTCGATCCGAAGATGCGACAGGTCGCTCTCAAGGTCATGATGGCTCGAGCGGCATCGGCTGTGGCGTCAGACGAAGGCATCACCGCTCTGGTGACGGGAGACGCCCTCGGGCAGGTGTCGTCACAGACGCTTCCCCATCTGGTCGCGGTCAGTAAAGCGTCGGATGTTCCGATTCTCCGTCCGCTCGTCGGTCTCCCGAAGCAGTCGATCATCGATCTTGCGCGAATCGTTGGAACCGCTGAGTTGTCTGCGAGAGCGCAGGAGGTGTGCGACCTATCCGAGGGCCGGCCCGTCGCCACCAAGGCCTCCCAGACCGCCATAGATGCGAGCGTGAAACGTATTCCGGACATGGTCATGGCGGACGCGCTCGCAACACGCAAGAGCTTCAAGCTTGCCGATTGGTCTCCGGGTCAGTTCTAGATCGGATACCTCCGCCTGGTTGCATGTGTGGCCGGTACCAGAATGAGCGGCGATAGCATCGGCGTATGCACCACATTCGAACCCCCAAAGCCGTAGTACTCACCGCTGTCTTCGCTGTTTCGATACTCCTCTCCGCTTGTGGATCGACGCCGGGCGACACAACGCTGCCCGGAGAGACACCCGACACGACCGAGGCGACCACGACAACGGAGACACCCGACACCACTGAAGCCCCTGAGGACGGTGAGGGTGAGAGTCCACCCTGGTGGCTCTTGATCCTCATAGGATTTGCGCTGATCATGCTGATCGTCGCGTTCGCCACGAGAGGCAAAAGGGCCCCGGTCGTTACCACGGTGGCAACCGCGACGTGGAAGGATCACGCCAGAGCCGGCTATGCGGAGTCTCGCAGGCTCTACGACTCGATGGGCGAGGATATGGCCGTGTGGCGAGGGAATGCGCAGTTCGATGCCGCTACCGCCGTGGGAGACACGGCAGCGACGAGTAAGGCTGAAACTTGGGCCGGCTTGTCAGCGGGTATCACGAAGGCGAGTGACAGTCTGTACGCTCTCGAGGCCGCAGCGCCTGATCCCCGGACGGCAGAGTCCGCTCGGGCGACGGTGACGACGATGCTCGCAGCGCGGACCGCACTCGACTCTCGAGCGGAGTCGCGTTTCGCTTATCGGACCACCGAGGCCGAGCCAGAACAGGAGCCATCTGTGCTCCTGGAGGCACGGGACCGCGAGA
>CAXMSN010000121.1:0-5159 GCA_964196275.1 uncultured Kiloniellales bacterium
GTCTTGAGCTCGCCTGGCGTCGTGCTGTCACCGGGAAGAATGAGAATTACGACGAACAGCATCATGACTGCGAATATCCCGCCGCCGATCATGACGAGCTTCTTCGTACCCGAGCTCATGCCAGCCGAAACACCGGCGGCAGGCGCGGCTCCGCCGACAGCACCGGCGGTCGGTGTCGCTCCCACTGCCGCAGCCCCGATTCCCGTAGCTGCCGCGGTAGCAGCGGCAGGCTGCCAGCCGCGGATGTCCCACTGGGGGTACATGATGGCGAGCGTCGCAAGCTCACCTTCCGAGAGGTGTTCGTACCCGTTCAGCCTGTAAATCTCCGTCTTGACTGCTTCGTTGTAGGCGGCAACTTCAGCCCTATGTGCGGCCGTCGTGATCTTGTGATCCGTCAGTGCGGCATCAACGCCGGCGTTCGCTGAATTGAGGTTCGGCGCAGCCCTGCCGAATGCCTTCGAGGCATCCTCGTAGTCTGCTTCTGCTTGCCCAACAGGCCTATTGGTCGCGGTCGACTCGAGGCCGATCTCGGCACGGTCAAGGTTGTCCTTTGCCGTGAGATACTCCCCGAGCGCCGTGGACTGTGTCTCCTTGGCCGCTGCCAGCCCGTTGCCTGAAGCGACCCACGCCTGATACGCGGAAGAGTCGAGCGCCGGTCGAGCGTCAACGCTGTTGCGAATCGCGTTCTTTGCAACGATGTCGACCGGTGAAGCCGTCCCTTCCGTCTCAAGGGCGTTGCGGGATTCGCGTTCAGCGCCGGCTGCGACGAACGCCTCATCGTAGAGCTGCGCGTATTCGGCCTCGAGACGTCGGATCTTCATATCGTTCAATACCGCGGGAGTCAGATACAGATACTGACCGGGCCGAATCTCCTGGTACAGCGACTGGTTGCGACCAACGATCTCTTCCATGATGCCAGCGCTGATTGCGATGTTGCGGATACCTGCCGCATACAGCTGGAGAAAGGCACCCAGACCCGGAACAAGTTCGATGAAGCCGCCAAGCTTTTCCACAACCATCTCGAACACCTTGGCGAGCTGCTCGAGGGCCTCAGCGCCTTCGGCGGTTCTCAGGTCGTCGATCTCCTGGACGAGGTCGATTGCTTCTGCCAGATCGTTGAGGCCCTCCTGGACTTGGTCAAGGACGTTCGTGGTTGATTTCAAACCACCTTGCACACTTTCGACGGCTCCACCCGCTTGCCCGACGGCGTCTTCGACTCCCTCGGTACCCAGCAATTCGCCCATGTCGGTGACCATTCCGGAGAGTTCTTCGAACTCCTCGCCGATATCTTCACTGGCCTCAGTGATGTCCTTGGTCGTCTTGTCGATGAAGTCGCGCACGCCTTGAAGATCGGAATCGACGTTGTCGAGCGTTTCGCTGAACGTTCCGTCCGACTGGGCTTCTTCGAGTTCGGCTTGCTTGGCCTGCAAGTCGCTGTTGATGTCGGCGAGTGAACGTGGCATCCGTACCTCCCATGATGGGCCACCACCCTAACCACGGCATGCGGCGGCTACCAAGCGGCGGCAGCCGAGTTGGTTGTGACCATGTAACCGACCGCAACCATTACCGTGGCGCAACGCAACACGCGAGGAATCATGGCCGAGTCTGATGCTGTGAACATGCCAGATGGAAAAGACCTGCTCCGAGGGATGGGCTGGGAATCGCTCCCCTTCTCATGTCTCGGCCTCGTGCGCCGCACCGGTCAGACCAGCGGCAACAACATCTGGTCGTGGATCATCCTCGTACCGTGGACATCTGACGGGAAACCGTGGATCGACGGGACCGAGATCATCAAGGCCACCACCAAGTCGGAAGCCGAAGAGCGTGTTCTGATCATCTCGAAGATGAGGACCCTTCTCGACGATCGCTACGGGGACGAAGTGGCACACCGGGCGGTTGACGACCTCATCGCCGAGATCCTCGACGAATCCTGAGGGATCGTCTCAGACCAAAGCTGCGGTCCAGTCAGCGATCGTCCTTGCAAGTTCGGCGTACACGTCTTCATCTGATCGATCCGGAACGATGAAGCCGTGGTCCGCGGACTCCACGAAGTGGACTGAGGTATCGGTCTCGATCGTTCCAACCATCCGCTCGATCTCATCGGCATCACCGAGGGTGTCATCGGTGCCCTGGAGGAACAGCATGGGGTGCGATGCATCTGACAGATGGGCGGCCCGTTCGAAATCCCCTTTAAGTGGGAACCCCAGGATCACGAGGCCGGCAAGGCTCGGCATTGGGGACACCGCATCCGTCATGGATGTCATGAGGCCGCTCACAGAGTGTCCGCCTGCGAACACCGCGAGGTCCGGTGCCTCGGCGGCGGCGGTCGCTACGGCCGACCGCACGGTTGCGAGCAGAATCTCCTGCTCGTCCATCTCCACGTCTGAGTATGGGACGAAGTCGGCACTCTCCGAGTACGGGTACTCGTATCGGAACGTCGCGATGCCAGCGTCAACCAGTGCAGCGCTCAGCCCCGCGATGAAAGGGACGCGCATGTTCGATCCGGAGCCATGCCCGAGCACGAACAGAGCCCGGCACTCGTCGGGTCGGTCGAGTATCGCGGATACCTCGGACGGTCCGGCGCCTGGAATGAACCTGATGTCACGGGAAGTCGCAGCCATATCACCACCACCGTACCGCAGCCAGCATGGCGACAGGCAAGGGCATCCACAAACTACGTCGCGAGCTCCTCTCGGACTCGCCATACTTGCGACAGGAGGCGACCATGGCCAGCACCGGCTACATCGTTATGGCGGATATCACCGGCTACACGATGTACCTCAACCATTCGGAGCTCGAGCACGCCAAAGAGTCCCTGGCGACGATCCTTGAGGTGATCGTCGACGGAACCACGGCACCACTCATCGTGTCCCGCCTTGTTGGAGACGCCGTGGTCTCGTACACCCGTGACGGACAGATCCACAACAGCCAGACGCTCATCGATGAGCTTGAGGACATCTACGTCGTGTACCGCAGAGCGCTTGAACAGATGGTGCTCAACACGACCTGCACATGCAACGCATGCGCCAACCTCTCAGCGCTCGACCTCAAGTTCATCGTCCACCACGGAGAGTTCTCGGTTCAGGAGATGGCTGGTCATGAGGAACTGATCGGCCCGGAGGTCAACCTCGTCTTCAGGCTTGCAAAGAACTCGGTGCGCGAGCAACTCGGTGTCACTGCCTACATCCTGTACACCGAGTCGGCGATTTCCGCTCTCGCACTCGACGAGTTCACCGCACACCTCGCCACGATGAAACAGGACGTCGACGACTTCGGCGAGCTAGCGATCTACATCGCGGATATGCATCCGGTTTGGGAGAAACGGAAGAGCGAATCGGTCGTTGACATCTCGGGCGATGACGTGTGGCTCACGTTCGTGCGCGACATCGAAGCACCCGTCGGAGTCGTGTGGGACCACCTGACCGACCCCGCACACCGAGCGAGGATCTTCGGTTCGGTGCCTGGAGGCGAGGACAAGGGCGAGGACGGGCTCATGTCAGAGGGTGGCGCCTACGTCTGTGCGCACGGAAAGTACTTGGTGCCACATCGGATCGTCGAGTGGATACCCCTGGAGCAGTACACGTTCGATAGCCATGGCCCCATCTTCAAGAACCTGTGGCAGATGCGTCTCACCGATCTGGGCGAGGCCACGCGTCTTGAGATCACGGTGGGTCGGAGCCGGGCATCCTGGGGCAAGAGGACGCTGCTTGGGGTTGGCTGGAAGCGATACACGATCAAGGCAACCGATGAGGGGCTCGACGAGTTCGTGGCCGCGATCGAAGCCGAGACCGTGCGAGCTTCGTCATAGCCGAGTGTCCCATCGGTGACGATCATCTGGAGTAGTGTCCGAAGTGTCGCACCGGATCACAACGACAACCGATCTCAACGGAGGAACCATGGCCCGGACAACACGCGTCGCGTTACTGATCGGAGCCTTCACGGTGCTCGCATCGGCGTGTTCTGCCAGCATCCTCAGCCTGGACGTCGGCGAGTGCTTCGACGACTGGGAGGGTTCGCTCACAGGAGCAACACAGGAGGTGACCGACGTGCCGATCGTCGATTGCGATGAGCCACACGACAATGAGGTCTACGCGATTTCCAACATGCCGAGCGGTCCCTTCCCTGGTGATTCCGAGATCCAGGAATGGGCGAGCGACCGGTGTCATGAGAGGTTCGAACCCTTTGTCGGCAAGGCCTACGTGGACTCACGGCTCGATTTTGGTGCCCTCTTCCCAACTGAGGAAACATGGGCCGATGACGACACCGAGGTGATCTGTTTCGTGTGGGACGTCGACTTCCTGAAGCTCACGGGATCGATGCAGGGGTCAGGCATCTAGTTCAGCGTCACCAGAGTTCTGCATCAGATCGTTGTGGTGGGATGCTGAGAGGGCGTTTGCAACTGCGGATAGGGCGACGGCGATGGTGATGAAGACGAGCGGCAGTGTGTATGAGCCCGTCGCATCCCGGGTAGCGCCTACCAGCCACGGTGCGAGACCACCAGCGATCGCCGCGATCGCCCACTGTTTCCCCATCACCGAGCCGTAGTCGTGTCCGGCGTACCAGTCGTTCATGATCACTGCACGAAGCGGCAGCGAGAACCCGAAGAAGATACCGAAGAACACGAAGTGGGCGAGCATCACCCACGCAGGTGAACCGATGATCGCAAACACCATCGATCCAACCAAGCCGATCGACGAGAGCGTGAAGAGGGTCGTCGGCTTGAGGTAGTCCGACATCCTCGGAGCGAAGAACCGGCCGGGAAACGTGAGCAGGCCCGAGATACCAGCGAGCAGGGCGACCTGGCCAACATCGAAGCCCTGCTCCTCGAACACCGCGACCCGGTGGAACAGCATGGAACTCATAGAGGCGAACACCAGCACGACGGCGAGCGTGACGAAGGTGAGCCGCCGATCGTGGAGGAACCGAGCCCACTTCACCTTCGGTAGCGGTTCGGTGCGGTGCATGATCGGCTTCACCTTCGGAACGAGGAACAGCGACACCACGATCCCGGTAACCAGTAACAAGACGCTCAGCCAGATCAGAGTCGGTCGCCAGCCGATCGCCTCGACGGAGAACCCCGACAGCGGGAGGAACACCGGACCGGCGAAGCCACCGATGAGCAGCAGCAGTGCGATCGCCTTGTTCCGATGGTGGCTCCC
>CAXMSN010000122.1:0-5573 GCA_964196275.1 uncultured Kiloniellales bacterium
CAAGGCTGTTGGGGATTTCCTTGAACCCGTTTCCGGAAGCAATGTCACCGACTACGTCTCTCCCGGCGTTCTGGATCACGAAAGCGAATCCGTCACCGATGCTGGACCAAGAGACGTGATCGATCTCGAACACGAACACCGACTCGAAGCCGTCCGCGACCTCAACGGGGATCGCAGACCACAACGCGCCAGCACTATTGCCCGGTTCCCTGCGGGTTAGGGACACGGAGCTGTCGACCAGTTTCGCCGTTCCGACGAAGTTGACATTCGAGAGCGAATCGAAACCGTCGAAGTCCAATATCGGCTCAATCGAACTTGCTGCGGCACCACTCGTGTCCTCCGCCGGTGCGATCGAACTTGCTGCAGCGCCACTCGTGTCCTCTGTCAGCGCGTCGTCGGAGCTGTCGATGGACCCGAAGATCCGGAGCAGCGCGAACACGGCTATTCCGGCCAAAACCCATCTGCCCCGGCTCTTGGATGACTTCTTGTCGGGAACGGTCGGTGGGGGCGGTTCACTACGCCCTGGCGGCGCGGGTGGAGGGGGCCGTCGTGTCGATGGAGGGGGTGGAGCAGGTCGATTCGTCGGGACGAACGAATCGACCGGGCTGCTGCTCGCAGCTCTGTCCGTGACAACATCCATGTCGGGGATGTCGACGTCGCCGGGCTCAACCGGAGCAGCCCCGAGCGACAACGACGTATCGGGCTCGCGATTGAGGTCGACCCACGCCTGGTGCAGCAGGTCATCGCTTGACATCGGGTCCTTGTGATCAGCCACGACAACCTCCCACCAATATCGCCGCGTCAATCGTTGCAGACAAAGCGGCCCGCGGGCGGGATTGTTGAAGTTGGGATTCGGCTGCTGTCCCGCCGTCGGCTAGGGAGCGACGAGCGTAGGAATGTCGTGAGCGCGCACGCGAGGCGCGTCTCCGACGAATCGTTCAACCTGCACGAGACATGACGTGGACGGACCCTGCGCCATCGAAGACGTCCCTTCATCATGGGTCAGCACATTCGGATTACCACTGAGACAAATGCCGCCGTGCTCGACAGGATCCCACCATGCGCCCGTCGGTAGCTGGACAACACCGTCGATCAAATCGTCACGGATGGAAACCGCCGCCAGACATTCCCCCCGGTCGTTGAACACGCGAACCAGGTCACCGTGATCCAGCGATCGCGCGCCGGCGTCGGATGGCGTCATGCCGATCTGTTCGCGACCCTCGACCTTGCCGTTCAGGCTCGTTTCGCCCTGATCCCATTGGGAATGCAGCCGGGTCTTCGGTTGGTTCGAGATCAACGACAGCGGGTATCCGTTTGCGTTCCCCTTCCACTCCCGAGGCTCCAACCACGTCGCATGGCCTGGACAGTCGGCATACGCCATCGCATCAACCGATGAGGAGAACAACTCGATCCTGCCTGAAGGTGTTGGCAGCGGTGCCCCCACCGGATCGGCACGGAACGCCACAAGAGGAGACGCATCTATCCCGATCCACTCCTCTGGGATGTGGAAGTATCCGGATCCCTTCAACTCTTCGAAATCCGGATAGTCAGGATGGGCGGCGTGGAACGTCGAGTACATGTGGTCGAGCCATTCACCCGAGGAGCGACCCTCGGTGAAAACGTCTCCGGCGCCAAGATTGTTCGCAAGGTCCGAGAAGATGTCGTAGTCGTCCCTCGCCTCTCCGACGGGGTCGATGACCTTTTCCATCCAGAAGAGGAAGTCATCCATTCCACTGCCACCGATGTCGTTGCGTTCCAACGTCGTTGTGGCTGGCAGCACGATGTCCGAGTGTCTGGCGAGAGCGTTCCAGAACGGTTCATGGGACACGATCGTGTCTGGGGTCTGCCATGCGCGCTCTAGGCGGTTGAGATCCTGGTGGTGATGGAACGGGTTTCCACCAGCCCAGTACACGAGATGGATGTCGGGGTACGTGCGTCGCTGCCCGTTGTAGTCGTACTCCTCACCACCGTGCAGCAGCATGTCTGCGATCCGTGCCACCGGGATGAAATCAGATACGTCGTTCTTGACCGAGCCGAACCGCGGCAGCTCGTGGTAGCCGATGCCATTGCCGGTGTATCCGACGGCACCGTATCCGAACCCCACGCCTCCACCCGGAAGCCCTATCTGGCCGAGCATCGCTGCGAGAGATGACGCCATCCAGTACGTCTGCTCTCCATGATCGGTCCGCTGGATCGACCAACTGGCAGTGATGATCGTCCGCACGCGCGCCATCTCACCAGCAAGCGAGCGGATTCGTTCCGGATCGACGGAAGAGATCTCCCCCGCCCACTCCGCCGTCTTCGGCACGCCGTCGGTCTCACCGAGCAGATACGACTCGAGACGATCCCATCCAACGCAATATCTGTTGAGAAAGTCCTCGTCGTGGTCGCCGGCGACGAGGAGGCTGTGTGCGAGACCGAGCATCACCGCCGTATCAGTGCTTGGTGTCATCGGTATCCACTCAGCATCTATGGCATCAATCAGGTCCTCGCTCAACGGTGAGAGGTTGACGAACCGCACGCCACGGTCGCGGCACGTCTCGAGGCGACTCGCCAGCATGTGCCGCCCCTGGCCTCCGTACATGACCTGGCTGTTCTTGAGCGGCATCCCACCGAACGCGACAACAAGGTCGGAGTGGTCTGCGATCTCAGCGAGCGACGGCTGCGTGTCCATCATCTCGTCGAAGGAAATACCAAGAACGTGCGGCGTGATCACATGGCCAGCAGCGATCGAGTAATCGTCGACCTGGCTGACGTACCCGCCGACCGAACCGAGGAAGCGATGGATCTGGCTGAGCGCATGGTGGAACCGGCCAGCGCTCGCCCATCCGTAACTGCCACCGAATATCGCTTCGTTCCCGTACTCGGTGCGAACGCGATCGATCTCGGCGCTGAGCATGTCGATGGCAACATCCCAGTCGACCTCGACGAACGCCTCATGGCCCCGCCGCTCTGGGTTGGAGCCCGGCCCATTGCGGTACCAGCTCTCGCGAATGGAAGGTCGCATGACCCGGCTCTGCCGGACAGCTTTGAGAGATTGACCTATCGGAGAAGGATCGGGGTCCTTGGCGAACGGATGCACAGCGGTGATGTCGTGGCCGTCGGTCTCGACCTCGTACGCACCCCAGTTGGTCAATGTCAGATGTCGCTCGGTTGTCATGGCACTCCCTCTCGCCTTGTCTTCCCGAAGGGAACTGTGCAGAGCATAGAGATAAGAGTCGCGGGCCTCGGACCCTGAGCCACCTAGATATGTCTCTGCAACACCCAATTCTGTGTGCGCGCTCACTGCGGTCCGCGCGATACGCTGAACATCCCCGGTGAGGAGAACCGTGACATTCGACACCACAGCGCTTGCGGATCTCGCGCTCCCAGATCCCGAAGGGTCGTTCCATCGCGTCGGGGATCTGTGGGCCACCGAGCCTCACGTCCTGCTGTTCCTCCGACACTTCGGGTGACTGACCTGCCGTGAGCGGGCCGGTCAGGTCCGAGATCGATATGGAGACTTCGAAGGCACCGGCTCGGGAGTCACTGCGATTGGAACCGGTGGACGACGGTACGCCAAAGCGTTCATCGAGGATGAGCGGGTTCCGTTCCCTGTGCTACTCGATGAGGATGGCGAGGCGGCAGACATCATCGAAACGAACCAACTCAACGCGTTCTCCCTCATCAGGCCTGCTGCACTCCTGGCGGGTACAAGGTCACTTGCCGGCGGCAATCGACAGCACAACGCCGGTCGCCGGCCAACCCAGCTGGGGGCAACGATCGTGATGGGACCCAACGACGAACTGCTCTACATCGACAAGGAGTCCTTCGCAGGCGACCACGCGGACCTAGGCGAAGTCATCGACTTACTGAACGACTATCCGGCGCGGGAATCCTGACTTCAGGATCTGATACAACCTCGAGCAATCCGCTCGATCAAGGCAGGACGTTCGTGATGCGATAGATCTCGCCCACGATGCGGGTCTGCCCCGCCGGGCCGTCGATCGGGCGCCCCGGTGTCCCCTGCCCGAGCGACACGTACAAGACTCCGTCGTAGTAGGTGATGTTGGTTGGCGAATCGAGCCCGTCGACGACAACCACTGGATCGCCACCGTCTACCGGGTAGAGGGTCACGCTCCCCGCGAATCGGTCGTATCCCCCCGGATTTGGCTCAGCATCAGGGTCGAAGAGATCGAACTCCCGTGACATCGGAGGTGGCGGCTGGCCGGATGTCAACGCCACCACGAAGACGTTGCCTCTCTCGTCTACGGCAACATCAACTGCGGTCGTCAGATCAGTGATGGCGTCGACCTGTGTGCCTGTCACAGAATCCACGCGCACGATCTTGGATTCACCGGGAATGAAGGACAACACGCCTTCAGATTCGTCACCGATCTGACCGGAGAACAGCACGACCAGCAGCTCGCCGGTGGTCGGGTCCAGTGCGATGCCTGAAGGGACCGCCTGCTGCCCGCTTGGCAAGGTCGAAAACGCTGCGAGGTTGCGAACCGTGCCATCCATGGTGACTGCGATCACTCGGTTCGCGCCGCTCTCGACGACGTAGAAGATCTCCGCCTCTGGGTCGAAGGCAAGGGCATTCAGCGTCGCGGTCCTGGCGATGAGGTTGCCGACTAACTCGTGTTCCGGGCTGACTTCGACGACGTTGATGCCACGTGGGCCGCCATCGGCTGCATACCCGATCGACGGATCGTCGCGGGTGATGAACATCCGCCCGTCGTCCAACAAGACGATGTCGCCCGTTCCGCCAACTTCATCGTGCCCTGTACCGAAGGCGGTCAGCGTGTTGTAACTGGGGATCTGCGTGAAGATCGGCTGGATCTCACCCGGATCGTCGTAGTCGCCGTCCCCGTTCAGATCCTCAAAGAAACTGACACGTCCGGATTCCAGACTGCTTTCGTCGGTATCGATCCCATTTCCGGCCTCGACCACTACCAACCGACCATCGGGCATGACCGCAACCCCACGCGGATTCTCCAGCCCGGTGGCGATGCGTGTGACCTCTGGTTCCCGTTCAGCCTCGGACGCCGTCCAGGCAAGGAACACGACGAACCCGGCAGCCACCACCGCGAGCGCTACGAAGACAGCAACACGTCGGGACACGGATCGCCTACCTGTCGAATCAGAAACCTTCACGGAACTGGGGCCTCGCTCACACTATTGCCGGATGCGGTCCATCTCGGTGGACCCATGCGGCCTGAACTCTCGGACCCCGCACGGTACCAGTCTGTGCGGGACGGCAATTTCGAGCCACCGACACGGTCGGCACAACCCGCTACTGCGCAGCAGCCCGGAGTCGCTGTTTGTGGGCTGAACCCAGCGAATCAGAAGCGGTGTTTCGCCGATGTGGTCAAGAATCGTCGAGGCTCGGCCGCGTAACGGACGGGCTTGATGCGGAGATCTACGCTAAGTGCGAGTCCATGAACCCGAAGACGCGCTGTCCACGCACGTTCTGTGGGCTGTAACGCACCGGACGGTGCACTGGAACCCTGGGTACGTTGAATTCGGTGGAGGTGATGGGATTCGAACCCACGGCCCCTACGTTGTGAACGTATCCGACCGTGTCCGGGAGC
>CAXMSN010000123.1:0-18703 GCA_964196275.1 uncultured Kiloniellales bacterium
GGTTCACGTGTAGTTGGAGCCTTGGTGCTCCTTCCTTCGGTGCTGGCGCGGTCCTGCGCGCTAGGGAGGCGAAGCCCTCTCCTCGCGAGAGATCTCGGGCTCAAGCCCTACGCTGGCCAACATGGAAACGCCAGAAGTTCAGTTTGCGTCGACGTCGGATGGCGTCAGGATCGCATATACGCAGTGGGGCGAAGGCCCGGATCTCGTTCTCATCCCCGGGATCGTGTCGAACGTTGAGATGGCGTGGGAGTCTGAATACTTTCGTCGCCCGCTGGAGCGCCTCGGCCGTTTCTTCAGGGTCGTTGCGTTCGACAAACGCGGGATCGGGATGTCAGATCGATTCGATACGGCACCTACCAGCGAACACCGGATGCTCGACATCCTCGCCGTTATGGGTGCGGCTGGGCTCCACCGGGTCCACGTTTCAGGGATATCCGAAGGCGGGGCCATGGCTCAGATCTTCGCGGCGGACTATCCGGAGAGAGTGGATCGACTGGTGCTTTCGAATTCGGTGTTATCCGATGTCTATCGCTCGGACCAAACGACCGCGCCGGTGGGAGAGAGCGAGGGCGAAGTTCTGACGAGCCACTGGGACGACGTCCTCGCCACATGGGGAACTACCGGACTGCCGGCGGTCGAGTGGCTTATGCCGAGCAGGGTCGCCGACGCAGATTTCGTTCGGTGGCAGGCGCGCTTCGAGAGGCAGACGGCAACGCAGGCCGAATTCCGTCGACAGTTGGAAAGCCTTGACTCCATGGATTCCAGCGATGCTCCCGGAAGGATTCTTGCGCCAACGCTCATCACGCACACAGTCGGCGACAAGGTGCTCAATGTCAGCCACGCCCGCATCTTGCACGAACTCATTCCAGGTGCCGAACTTGCCGAATTCGAGGGTGACGATCACTTCTTCTGGGTTGCGCCGTACTGGCAGGTGATCATCGATAGGATCATTGAGTTCCTTCTTGATGGTTCGGTGACGCCTCGCGTCGAGCGGATGTTTACGACGCTGCTGTTTACGGACATCGTCGACTCGACGAAGAGAGCAGTAGATATCGGGGACGATGCCTGGCGCACGACGATCGACGCCCACGATCGCGCTGTGAAGAACGTCGTGGGAGACTTCGATGGCACGGTTGTGAAGTCCACGGGCGACGGCGCGCTCGCGACGTTCACGTCACCGTCGAGCGCCGTGGACGCTGTATTGACACTTCGGAAGCGTCTGGCAAGCGAGGGTCTCACCATTCGCGCCGGGCTCCACACGGGAGAGGTCGAGATTCGAGGGGACGACGTCGCCGGCTTTGCGGTGAATCTCGCCGCACGGGTCGAACAAGCCGCGTCTGACGGGGAGATCTTCGTGACATCGACGCTCAGGGATCTTCTCCGCGGGGGAGTCCGCGTCTTCGAGGAAGCCGGAGCGTTCGACCTCAAGGGCTTCGATGATCCGTGGACGCTCTATCGGGTCATCTAGAACGTCGCGGAGGTACCCCGCCTCACGATCAGTGTCCTTCGCCAAGGGAGCGGTTCACTTCGAGCTGGGCGGTGGTCAACCCTTCGAGTAGCTCGACGTAGAGCGGCAGGCGGTTCGGAGCACAGCATCCAACCTGGAGGCGGCCGACCTGAGCGCCAGCATCCTCGAGATGTTCGATAGCGGTTGTGGCGGTCTCTGGTTCAGCTTTCACGCTCGCAACGTCTGCTCGAGCGTCTGAGAGCGTTTCGCCGAGTCGCTTCATGGAGGGGCTACGGCCCGGTTCACAGCAACGGAGTTCGAGCTTTCGCAGCACCTCGTCGCAGTTGTCGAGCGCTGAGAGCGCGCTTTCGATGGTTCCCTTGTTGCTCATACGCGGGATGATAGGAGAGGCCGGCGATCGGCACGGCACACCGTCCCACAGCGCTGGTACATCTGCGATACTTCCGGGGTTCACGCCGATTCAGCAATGGGAGTACATCATGAAGAGCACAGCACGCGCAAACTGGCAGGGGGACCTCTTCGGAGGGTCCGGAACCGCAAGCCTCAACAGTGGGGCAGCCGGACCGCTGCCCGTGAGTTGGGCGAGCCGTACCGAGGAAGCTGCAGGTAAGACGAGCCCCGAGGAGCTGATCGCGGCAGCGCATGCGGCGTGCTATTCGATGGCGCTGTCGAACATCCTGGCTGGCGCCGGTTCGACCGCTGAGAATCTTGACACGAAGGCCGTTGCGACCTTTGTGAAGACCGATGACGGTTTCAGGCTCACCACGATGGCGCTCAGTGTCGTTGGCACCGTGCCAGGGCTCGACGCTGCGGGCTTCGCCGAGCATGCTGCTGCGGCGAAGGACGGATGTCCGGTATCGAACGCACTCGTCGGGAACGTTGAGATCACGCTTGAGGCGACCCTCGCGTAGTAGCGGTTGAGCACCTCGAACTCACCGGCCGCCGGTCGGAGAATTCGCGCGTGTCGTCGGAGGTTCTTGGTCGGAACGCTCGTACCTGTACGATGCACCCGGTCGTGGGGCTCTCGTTACGGAATGGCGCCGCACCTACCGTGAGACCAGCGGCTAGGCCGTTGGATTCGCGAACCCACATGCGGGTAGTATCCCGCCAACTGATTCGAGTCACGCCCGCCTGGAGGCTACGTGCGCAAATCCTGGATACCGGTCTTCCTGATCTGGTTGCTGTACACGATTCTCGGTGTGCTTCTGGTGCAGTACACCACCGTGATGCCTGCGCAATTCTCCCACGAGGCGGAGGTCATCGACGAGGCGTACGAGCTATTGGAAGTCCTAGCGATACCCGTCATGGCGCTCGTTCTTGCGATCATGACGTGGGGAGCCATTGCATGGCGATCGACGGGCGCCGAGCGCGAAGATGGACCGCCACAGCGAAACAGCACCGTCGTTGTCACGGTGTGGCTTGTTATCACGACGTCCCTTGCTGTCGGCATCCTCATCAACCCTGGCTTCAAGGGACTCACCGATCTGCGCGGGGAAGCGACGCAGGATTACGTGATCGAACTCCAGGCACAACAGTTCTCGTGGCAGGTCACGTATCCGAACGACGAGTCTGCGGTCGATGAACTGGTGGTTCCGTTGGGCAAGCGGGTCCGCTACGACGTCAGGAGCACGGACGTCCTGCACTCTTTCTGGGTGCCAGCGTTTCGCACGAAGATCGATGCGGTGCCGGGTCGTGTGACACAGGTTCGAATCACAGCGACCGAGGTTGGAACGATGGATGACGACGTCAATCTGCGTATCCAGTGCGCAGAGCTCTGCGGTGCAGGGCATGCAACGATGATGCTGCCGGTACGGGTCGTGTCTGACGCCGAATGGACTGACTACATCGAATCACTGAAAGCAGACGGATAGCCCATGAAGTACCTGTTCAGAGCAATAGCGCTTGGCTTCGTCGGTTACGTCGCTGGCATCTGGCTTGTCGTGGCGGTCCGAGGTGGTAGCCCCACCGACGAGGTTGCGGTCGTCTTCGGCTTCATATTCGGACTGCTCGGATGGCTTGCAGGCATAGGCGGACTTGAGGCGTTCGGCCGCCAATGGATGGGTAAGACGCCAAAGACGTCTGCGGAGGCGGGTTGGCGCCGCTATTTCCAGTTCTCAGTCGATCACAAGGTGATCGGTATCCAGTACGGCGTGACACTCATCAGTGTTCTCCTCATCGGTGGCCTCGGGGCGATGCTCATGCGCATCGAACTCGCATCGGCCGGCGTCGGAATCCTCGACCTTGACGATTTCAACAAAGTCGTGTCGATGCACGGCATCCTGATGGTCGCCGTCGCAGTGGCCGGGATACTTGGCGCATTCGGGAACTACATCATCCCGATCCAGATCGGTGCTGCCGACATGGCCTTCCCCAGGCTCAACGCTGTCGGCTACTGGCTCATACCTCCAGTTGCGATCGCTCTCCTCGGAGCTCCGTTCCTTGGTTCATTCAATGCAGGATGGACGTCATACGCACCCTTGTCGGTCACGAACGATTCAGGCCAGATCTTGTTCAACTTGGCGATCATCACGTTCGGGCTGTCTTCGATCCTTGGTGGTATCAACGTCCTTGTCACGGTGATAACGATGCGAGCCCCTGGTATGTCATGGGGCCGTCTTCCGATCTTCACATGGGCCGGCTTCTCTGCTTCGCTACTGAGCTTCTGCGTCACCCAGTTCTTCGCAGCTGCCTTGGTCCTGGTCACGATGGACCGGGTCGCAGGCACGGTGTTCTTCAGCCCGGAGGTCGGGACAGGGCTCTTGTACGAGCACATATTCTGGTTCTATTCGCATCCTGCGGTCTACATCATGGTTCTGCCAGGTTTCGGTGTGATCCTCGAACTTGTGCCGACCTTCGCACGTAAACCGTTGTTCGCCTACAAGGCGGCGGTGGTGTCGTTGCTGTCGATCGTTGGTCTGTCTGTCGTGGTCTGGGCCCACCACATGTTCACTTCTGGCATGGCCGACTTCCTCCACGGTCCGTTCATGATCCTCACGGAAGCGATCTCGATACCGACCGGGGTCATCTTCCTTGCGATGATCGGCACGTTGTGGCAGGGACGACTGTGGTTCAGGACGCCGCTCCTCATCGCGTTCGGTTGGCTCTTCAACTTCCTGATCGGAGGGATCACGGGGATCTTCCTCGCCGATGTCGCCACCGATATCCACCTCCACGACACGTACTACGTTGTTGCCCACTTCCATTACACGATCGTCGGTGGTTCCATCTTCGCCCTGCTCGCAGCGATGTTCTATTGGTTCCCGAAGATGACTGGGAGGATGTACAACGAGACCGCTGGCAAGATCTTTGCGATCTGGGTCACCGTCGCATTCAACTTCACGTTCATCCCTCTCTTCTGGGTCGGCATCAACGGCATGAACCGGAGGATCGGGGACTATCCGGAGGCGTTCGAGAGTGCGAACCGATTCGCTTCCATCTCAGCGCTGATCCTCGGAGCGAGTTTCCTCCTGTTCATCGGGAACCTCCTGTACTCAGCTGTTTGGGGGCCGAAGGCCGGTCCGAACCCATGGAACTCGAGAACCATCGAGTGGCATATCTCCTCGCCTCCGCCTCCGCACAACTTCTTGTCGCAGCCGCGTGTCGTCGGCCATCCATACGACTACGGCGTCGAGGGATCGGTCCACGTCGTGTTCGACGAGCCAGGTGCCCCACACGTCGCCTCAGATGCTGAGGAGGTGCCAGCATGACGACGCAACAGGTCGCGATAGATCAAGATGCGCTCAGCAAGGCCACCAAGAAGGGCCTGATGGCAGCACTGCTCCTCGCAGTCCTCACCATCATCGAGTACTTCGTCGCCATCTCTGTCGAGCAGCCGCTCCTCCCATTGCTGCCGTTCGTGGCCGTCAAGGGATGGATCATCCTCGACGCATTCATGCACGTCAAAGCGGTGTTCCACTCCGGGGATGATCACTGATGACCACCGATGTAAACCCCGACACCACGGAGACTGAGGAGCACGCCGAGTTCCATCAGGACACGACGTTCCAGCCCAGGGCGAATCGCATCGGCCTCTGGCTGTTCATCGTTTCCGAGACGTTCCTCTTCAGTGCGTTCCTCTCGGCAAGGTACTTCACGACGGGAACCAGCAGGCCAGAGGAACTGAATCAGACGCTCGCATTGATCCTCACGATCGTGCTCCTCCTTTCGTCGATCAGCGCCTACCTGGCAGAGACATCGATCAAGTACAACCATCGCCGGAACTTCAAGATCTTCACGATCGCGACGATCGTGCTGGGACTTGTCTTCCTCGGTGGCGTGGGCATCGAACTTGCCGAAGCCGTGCTGCACTACCCGCCGGGCACGCCATATGGCACGTCGTACTTCATGCTCATCGGCCTCCACGCGTTTCACGTCGTAACGGGCCTCATTGCCCTCGGAATCGTGCTCAGTCTCGGCTTCAAGGGTCACTACGGGTCGTCCGACTACTGGGGTGTCGAAGGCGTTGTGAAGTACTGGCACTTCGTTGACCTTGCGTGGGTTCTCATCTACCCAACGCTGTATCTCTTCTAGATGTCACCGCCTACTGGTCGTACGAAACGCATCTCAGGGCGTCGGCGACTGATCGAGGGTGTACTGCTGGTCATCGGCGCGACGATCTTGATCGGGACGCTGTCGTCGATTGCGCTCGTCATGTACACAGCAGACTCGAGAGAGCCAACGACCAGGACGATCGTCATCGCCCACGGGTCCTCCGATCTGATCGCCCAAGGGGAGAACCCCTTGGAGATCCCGCCGACGTGGAGCTTCCTCGCGGATGACACGCTGGTGCTCGACAACAGAGACGATGTTCCCCATACGCTCGGCACGTGGTACGTACCGCCGAACACGGTTCGCCGTTTCGATCTTCAACCTGCGTACGGAGGGTTCTTCGTGTGCTCGCTACACCCATCTGGTGCGATCACGCTCGACATCCAACCAAGGGACTACGACTTCGCATTGATCGCAGCACCAACCTTCGGTTTCGGATTCTCCGTCGGTGTCATCCTGTTCATCGGCTTGAACGTGTCGCGGGCGCTTGGAGTGGGGGACGACGGCTATGCCCTTGACATCGTTCCCGTCAAGCGTGAGGACGAAGATGAACCCGCCGAAGATATGAACAGCACACTGGGAATCTGAACGGCCCTTCGTCGGTTCACATGGTGGACCTACCGAAGGATGCACACATGCAGATGCCACAGATCGCGGCGTCATGGGAGCCGACGAGGGTCGCGCTCCAGAAGTACGCACAGGCACTGGTTGCCGCTCCACGAGCGGCAGCGGAACCGAACGACCGGTGGACGCACGTATCGATGCATCCGCGTGCTGGCATCCTTTCCACCGTGCCGATCACACTTGGGGACGGCTCGGAACTCGTCTCGACCCTGGATGTTGCGAACCACCAGATTCTCATCGCTGCCGGCTCCGACTCGCTTTCGATCGCGATGGAACCGGGACCCAGTGCACTTTCAGTAGGCGAAGCAGTCGCGTCGCTCGCCGCCAATCACGGAACCGACGTGACCGCTGAGGCTTCCCGGTACGAGGATGGGGCACAGCAGGACTACGACCCTGCGGATGCGGCATCGTGGCTTGAGAACACGAAGTGGACGGTGGACACGTTTGCCGCGATCAACACGGCGGTGGCGGGCGAGATCACCGGACCCCACTTGTGGCCCCACGGCTTCGATGTGGCGACAGAATGGTTCAGTGGAAACACAGTTGACTACAACGGCTCAGAGACCAGTGCTCAGATCGCCATCGGCTTCTATCCGGCCGGTGATGGATACTTCTATGTGAACCCATGGCCGTTCGAGAATTCGTGGGCCGATGTGGAACTTCCCGGAAAGGCCACGTGGCATGTCGAGGGCTGGCAAGGTGCGAAACTGATGGCATCGGATCTCGGGGACGATACGGATCGCGATGTCGTCCTGGCGCTTGCCGCGGCTGTCCACGATCTCGCCAGAGACTCCCTCAGCTGATTGGCATTGTCAGGCTCCCAAAGTGAGTAGCGTGTTCCCACGCTGAGACGCGGGGAGCGAATGAGCCGTAGCGACAAGATCATCAAGAAGATCGCGTCGTGGGCGAACGCGCTCCTGTACCGACGTTTCGAGGTCCGACATGCACCCGGCTTGACCGAGAGCGGCCCACAGTTGGCGAACGGAAGTCACTTTGGCGGATTCTCTGATGCTCTCGTCCTCGTGCATGCAATGGATCGCGTACCCCGGTTCGTTGGGCGTGACGTCATCTGGAAGAACCCTGTCGCCAAGGTTGTGATGAATTGGGTCGGCGCGATACCGGTGCACAAGCCAGAAGACGGTGGTGCCTCGGCCAATGACCAGATGTTCTCGTCCACCTACAAAGCGCTTGCCGATGGTGAACTCGTCACGATCTTCCCAGAGGGGATCACCGTGGATGATCCATCGATCGCGCACATCAAGACCGGTTCGGCCAGGATCGCTTTGGGCGCTAAAGCGAGTGGTGTGGAGGGTCTGCGCCTTGTCAGTGCTGGAATCCACTACGAGAACAAGGCTGCGCTGCGATCTGACGTCTTCATCGACATCGGATGGGAGATCGACCTCGATGCTGAGATCGGTAACTACGTCCAGGACGATCAACCTGCGGATGCATCGAACCGGGAGGCAGTGAGAGCGCTCACCACTGACATGGAGGAACGGCTCCGACATGCAGCACCTGACTTCGAGGATTGGGCGACGGCGCACAGTCTGTCGAAAGCAGCTGGTGTTGCGCTGCGGGATCCCGTTGCCCGCGACGCTGAGGTTGGCCATGCAGACAGGGAGCGCCTTGCCAGACTTCTCGACGACAGCGCTGATGAGGATCAGGCGCGTCTCGAGGCGGCGATGTCAACGTATCAGGACGACCTCGATGCGATGGGGTTCGATGACTCGATGTTCGTGGCCGGTCTCGAAGGCGTGCAACAGTTCACGTGGTACATCTTCCGCATACTTCTGATCGGTTTCCTGCTGCTTCCCTTCGCTGTAGTCGGAGCGGCCATCAACTGGATCCCCATGCTCGTCGTTTGGCTCATCGGACGGCTGAAGGTCGCCGACGCGATGATGGCGACTATCAAGCCGATGGGTGGCCTGCTTGCGTTCATGCTCACGTGGGGGGCGTGGTGCTTCTGGGGGTGGTCGCGAAGCGGCATAGAGGGGCTAGCGGCGATCCTGCTGCTGCTCCCCGTGTACCTGTTCGCCCTGATCGCATGGACGGAGCGAGTCGTGCTCCTCGGTAAGGCGATCCGCGGGTTCACGAAGTCACGATCGCTCAAAGATGTGTACGGACAGATCGCTGAGCACAGGCGTGCCGTTGTCGAGGCTGTCGCTCAGGCGGTGTGAATCTTCCCGAGATCGATGCGCTCGGCGCGTGCTATCTCTGAAGCTCGGAGTCTGGCTTCGATCCGCTCCATCTGCTCATCGTCGACGTCGCTGAAGCCGAACGCGACTCTCACGAACGCACCGAGATCCGCCCGATAGTCGTGGCCGGTCGAGAAGAATTCGCCCGGTACCACGGTCGCCGCGTTCTTGGTGTCGATCAAACCCTGGAAAAAAGCAACTCCGGGCAGCCATCGTTGATTGGGATCCGTGCCGCGACCCCTATCTGGTTCGGTGAGCCACGCAGGCATGCGATACGCGTCTTCGGGGGCGAAGTGGGTCACCGGGTCATTGTCGTGATTGAGGAAGAGAACAGGAGGCGCCTCATTGCCCTCGAGGTACGTCATCAGCGCCTTCGGATCGTCGAACACGGGGATACCTTCCCGTATGGTCAGCCGTTCGAACAGTGACGATCCGCGCGGCGTCCCGACCCACAGAGCCCTGTCGACGATCAGCGACGTGTCCGTCGATGCCCACTCCGTTCCGAGTTGGCCCGTGGTGGCACCAAGGCTCTCCCCATAGGCGCACAGCACGGCGGAAGAGTCTCGGGAGGTGATCTCGAGTCTGATGCGTGTCAGCAGCGCTGCGTATATGCGTGCAGCCTTCTCCACCTTGTTCATCGACAGCATGGACGGCAGTGTTCCGTATTGGACGGCCACGGTCACGCAGTCACCGCGCGACATCAACTCTGCGGCTTCCGCCGCGATGTAGTTGACGTAGCCGGTTCCTGCGGGGGAGGCAGCCACGATCGTCGAGCGGTCGAAGGCACCCGTTCGCACCAGTTCCTCGATGGCCATGTCGATGAGCTCATCTTCCGTCGCGGCTGTATCGAGGCCGATGTACACCCGCACGGGTGTCGCCCGAGCCGGCTCGTGCATGATCTCTTCGATATCGTCGACCGAAACGACTTCGGACACAAGCCTTCGACCTTGCAGTCCAAGCGTTTCGAAGCCTGCGTCGGATCCTGCTCCGCCGGTCACATTCGATGTCGAAGGAGCATCCGAATATGCGATCTCGGTCGCTCGGTTACCTGCTGAGATCTTTGCGATGACGCCTGATGCTCCGTATCGGCCGGCATAGCCGAGTGCGGCTGTCACACCGAGAGCGCCTATCGCTCCGCCAGCGGACCGACCGACTGGACCAGCATTCGAGAGCCTTCCGGGGAGCCATGCGCCGAGGCTGATCAGACCTGCCACGCCACCAAGTGCGAGGTTCGCGCCGGTTCCGACCCCAACGCTTGTGGCGACGTACTTTGCGTCCGCGGCATCGGATCGAGTGGCAAGTGCCTCCCTGGTGTCGACAACGGTTGCAGCGGTGAACGTTGATAGAGCGATCGCTCTCGGTACCCACGATCCGTCATCGGTGATCAGACGCGACAGAGCGACGGCTGAGAGAACTTCAGCGCCCGCCTCGATCCAACCAGCGTGTTCCGGATCGAGCTGTTGCACGGCGGTCGATGAGGCTCCGAGCATCTGTGCTGTCTGAGCGCCGGCTGCAACCGCGCTTGCTGCCTTGAGTACGGGGTTTGTTGCGGCGTTGGGCAGGACGTCGAGTGTGCGAGAGACCGCTGCTGCACTCACGAATCCAGCGAGGAAGGAGCCTCCGACGATGATCCCTTGGTCGATGGCAGACCGTCGCATGAGGCTCGGCTCATACGCCTTTGTTGCGAAGCGCGTTCCAGCAAGAAGGCCCGCCAGACCAGCGCGAGATCTGTGTCTTACCATGTCGGGTGTTCAAGGGCATCGACATGGCTGGAATCTTCATCCCACTTGAGTCCGTCAATCAGCCAGAACGTGAGCCATGGATCGAAGGCATTGATCCCGGTCCTGAACTTGTACGTCATACCGACGAGGGTAGCCCACGCTGAGGTTCGTCTGTTTCGTTGAATCTCGTGCGGTAGGATGGAAGGGAGCGAACGGAGGCGAAGGAGTACGATGCCTCGAGCTGACAAACCGATTTCGTCAGGTCGACTGAACGATCCTGTTTCTCCGTCGCGTGGCCACGGGTGGGCGAAGTACTCCGATCCCGGTGCGTCCAATGAGTTCGTGCCCGACCCCGGCATCCTCCTTGATCCGCTGACCCAGGAATCCGTGGATCTGGTCGTCGATCTCGCGGAGCCTGAGGCGCCCAAAGTTGCAGTTGCAACGCCCGAGGCGCCGCCAGCTATTCAGGTCTACGAGTGGACAACCGTCCGTTCGATTGAGGGACGAACCTACATGAGAATGGACGAGCGCCATCGGGTTGAGGCTGAGGACTAGACCGGACTGCTAGGCGTCAGGTTCGCCGCACACATCGTCAAGATCCTCGAGTCCGAGTTCCACGATCGCACGCTGAGGATCGTTGATCACCAGTTGCACGTGCTCGTGCACAAGCGGTGTATTTGCGACTCTTCCCGGTTTCCCATCGTCACGGAACTTCAGGTGGTATTCAGGCGGGATGAAGCGAATGGAGACGATGTTCTCAAGGTCAAGCACTGGTTTGAGTTCTACGAGTTGGGGGAGTGCATCGATCGGGATGTCCGTCGACATCGAGTCCTTGATCACACTCGCAAGGCTTCCGAAGTTTTTGAGCAAAGAGACCGGGTCGGCCTGGTCAACCATCGCTTCGACTACGCAGCGCTGCCGGCTCATCCGGAAGTAGTCCGAGTCTTGGTGCCGGGTGCGCGCATAGGCAAGGGCGAGGTGTCCGTCGAACTGGTTGAGGCCGGACTCGATCACGATCCGCTCGGTTCCCTGGCCGTCCTCGCTCGGGTATTCGTCGTCGACGACCCGCGTAGGCACGTACACCTCGACACCGCCGAGTGCATCGACGACGTCGACGAACCCGTCGAGATTCACCATCGCGTAGTAGTGGATGGGAATGCCGAGGAACTCTGAGATGACTCCCTTCACAGCGTTCTCCGAGGGAGTCCCCGGACCGGGAAACGCCTCGGGATATCGCTCGCCGGCGATCCACAGTTCGTTGATGAGCTCTGGATAGCAATCACAGTCCCAGATACCCATGCCATCGGGAAGTGGCGCCTGCGTCCAGTTCCGGGGAACGGAGAACATGGCAGCCTCACCCGTCTCCGGGTCGATCGAGACGGTGATCATCGTGTCGGTTCGAATGCCGGTGCGGCCCTCGCCGAAGTCTCCACCGATGAGCAGGATGTTGAGGCGATCGAGCCCATTCCAAATCGCGGGCACGTTCGCCGACGTGGTGGTGGTCGCTGGCGCAGTCGTCGGCACGGTTTCGCCTGTGGCATCGGTGACCGGCGGGGAGGTGGTCTGCGGGGCAGCGGCGACCGTAGTGGTTGCCGATGGGCTGTCGAAGACGGAGGTGATCAGGTCGTATTGGACAACGTCGAAATAGCCGAACGCCACGTGGGGGAGCACGAGGATCACGACGATACTCGCTCCGAAGACGAGCATGGCCGTGGTCGATGCTCCGCGACCCGTCTGCTGTCTGCCCTTGACCGTTCGGAATGCGTCATCTGCCGCCCAGATTCGGAACCCGAGGAACAGGATGTTTCCGATCATCATCAGTGCCAGGGACGATGGTTTGATCCATGCCTTTGCGATCGATATCTCGTCGTGGAACATGAAAACGAGTGCTGCGATGATCGCCACATCGATGGCGATCAGGATGGTGCCCTTTCTCCGGTCGCCCGCGATCAACTGTCCTACGCCCGGGATCAGGGCTGAGGCGAATGCCGCGAGAAAGGCCTTTGCGGATGAGTGGGTGGGCGACGAAGACGTCATCCACGGCATGGTACGTAGAGCCTTCCGATATTGGCGGTATCGGCGGGAGTATTCGCCGCGGGTTCAGGGTGAGTGGCTCGTAGTCCTGTAATCTCACTTCCCGCCAACCCGGATAATCGTGGACGACGCGGAGCACAACACACCAGACGAAGACCAGGGGTCTTCTCGAGCGGCCAGATACGCCTATATGCGGCGCGACGGAACACTCGACATCATCATCGGCAGCCTTATCGCCGGTGTTGGAAGCTACGCGTTCCAGTTCATTGCAGGTCGCAGCCTTGGCGAGGAAGAGTTCGCTCCAATCGGTGTGCTTCTCACCGCACACTTCCTCGCCTTCCTGATCATCCTGGTCCCGCTCGAGCAGTTCGTGATTCGCAGGATCACCCTTGGAGCCAGGGGATGGGTGCTTCCGCTGAGAGCACTCGGGTTGGTAGCGGTGACGGCCATGGCTGCGGCGATCACGGTCGGCGTATCTGGCGACGAGTACTTCCGCTTCACGGACAGGCAGACGCTGGTCATGTTCGGTGTGGCGACCGTGGTCACGCACTTCCTGTTCGCCACGGGTCGTGGCTATCTCGCAGGCTTCAGGAGATTCCAGTCGTACGGTCGTGTCTCTGCCGCGGCATCCCTGTTCCGCGTGGCGATCGCGATCGTTGTGGCCCTGACCGTGCAATCGATTACCGGCTATGCGTGGGCGCACATTCTGGGCCCACTGGCTGTTTTGGCTTGGCGGCCATGGCGGATGCTGAACCGTGCCTACGGTGCACCAGCTGAGACCACTGAACTTGAGCCCGAGGATGACAAATGGCTGCTGTCGGGACTGGTGCTTTCCGCTGCAGCCTCCCAGGCGCTTCTGCTCGCTACGCCGTTGGTGGCATCAAGGCTTGGAGCCACGGACGTTCAGTACTCCGTCATCTATGCGACGTTGCTTGTTGCACGGGCTCCGCTGACTATCGGATACAACCTGATCGCTCGGATACTTCCCTCGTTCACGAGCATGGCCGCAGCCGGAGAGCGGCGCGAGTTGCGGGCATGGGCAAGGGGAATCGGACTGGCGAGCCTCCTTCTATCGGTGCTTGGCGCCGTCCTCGGGGCAGTGTTCGGGCCGCTGATCGTCGGGCTGATGATGGGATCCGGATTCGCTCCGAGTTCGGGAGTCGCGGCGATGGCTGGTGCGGCGGTGACGCTCGCAGCGGGTGGTCTCTTCATCGGTCAGGTCTTGGTCGCAAAGTCGCAACCAATGAGGCTTGCGGTGGCGTGGGTCGTCGCGCTTGCAGCGGCTCTGGTCGCTCTGGGAGTCCCGATCGAGGATCCTGTCGTCCATGCGATGGTCGCCTTGGTGGTCGGAGAGTTCGTAGCGCTTGTGGGCCTGATCACCGCCGCCCTGATCAGAGATTCGGACGAAACGGCTATATCGCACGGCTATCAGGTTGCGAAGCGGTCCGTCGACATCGGTGGGGCCCTCGTGCTGCTCGTCTTGTCCGCTCCGGTTCTCTTGGTCGCTGCGATCGTGGTGAGGATCGACTCGCCAGGGCCAGCTTTCTTCCGTCAACAGCGCGTCGGGAGAGGCGGGCGTCTGTTCTGGATGGTCAAGCTTCGGACCATGCACATCGACCACGACGAGGCGGTCTTCAGTGAACACGTTGAACGGATGAGAGATTCAGCGGGCTCTGACGCCGAGTACTCGCTGAGGATCGATGACGACCCGAGGATCACACGAGTTGGGACCAAGCTGCGTGCCTGGTCGATCGACGAACTTCCGAATCTTTGGAACGTGCTCAAGGGTTCGATGTCGCTCGTCGGACCTCGACCGATCGTTGTAGAAGAGGCCGAACTTGTTGGCCTCGACAGTCGAAGGTTCGAGGCGAAACCTGGAATCACGGGTCTCGCCCAGGTGCGGGGGAGGGATTCGATCGGGATCGCTGACCGTACAGCGTTGGACATCATGTACATAGACGAGCAGACGCTCAAGCTCGATGTCGAGATCCTGCTCGCAACGGTCGGGACCATCTTCGCTGAACCCGGGGCGACAGGGTTCGAAGAATCGTCCGAGGAATAGCGTGGAACGTCACAGGTTGGGGTTGGTATGAGCGACGCAGTAATCGAGAAGCTAGATCTGGACGACCCGCTGATCGCTGTCGTTGGTGCTACAGACCACCCGGGGAAGTACGGCGGGATCATCTACAGGCACCTGAAGGCCAAGGGCTACCGGGTAGTGCCGATCAACCCGTGGCGTGACGAGGTCGACGGGGATCCGACGTATGCGTCGGTTTCCGACCTTGACGAGTCGCCAGACATCATCGACGTTGTCGTGCCACCCCGCCGGACGCTCGCCCTCCTCGACGAGTTCGCAGCGATTGAAGGCGCTGGTGTGTGGATCCAGCCCGGTGCTGCCGATGGCGCGGTTCGTGAAAAGGCGTCGACCCTCGATGTCGATGTCCTCATAGACGCCTGCATCATGGTGTTCGCTCCTTCACGGGCATAGAAATCACCGTCTCGCAGGTAGTGTGAGTTCGGCCAAACCATGAGGAGCGCCGTGGCAACACGCGATCTGAGGAACGAACTTGCTGCCATTCCCGGAGTTTCAGATGCCGAGATATCGGTGTCCGAGGACAACCGGCGAACCGCCAAGGTGTGGCTTGACGGGACGCGTGACAGCGACGAGGTTCGTGACAGAATCGAATCGCTTCTCGGGCGTTCCATTCCAGTCGGCCCGGCTGACGGAGACACACCTGAGAAGCGAACCGGTCTCGGTAGGGGCCTCGAAACGCTGTTGCCTGACTTGCCGGTTGAGCCCGTTCCGGCGCAGCTCAGAGCCGCAGAGCAGGCGTGGGTCCCATCCACGAGTGGTGTCGCCGCGATTGACCGCGTGGCGGTGGTCGAGACCCATGGCTCGATCGTCGTAGAGGTGACAGATGAGGCAAGCAACACCTTCACGTCAACGGTTGACAGTGGCGGGATCATCGATGAGGCCGTTCTGGAGGCGATCAGACAGCTGTTCGGAGCCGAGGCCGACACTTTCCTTGAGGTCGTCGACGTCGTGGCCGAGAGAACCGATCTCGTGGTTGTGGAAGCCTCGAAGGACGACATGAGGGGAGTCGGTGCTGCTCATGTCGAGTTCGGTCGACCGTACGCCGTTGCGGTGGCAGCACATCGCGCCTTGACCTCGCTCTGATGTCGATAACGATCGCTTGTCCGGACTGCGGTGAAGAAGACGATCTCGTTGGGACTGAGGTGTCCGGACACATCCGTTTGCACTGCGGCGCGTGCGGTCGCGAGTGGATACGGTCGAACCAGTCAGAGTGTTCGACATGTGGTGGCACCGATCTTCAGGTTGTGCCTCTCGCCATCGTGGAGCGGTCGCGTGGGACGCAGCTGTCGATCCTCGGTACACGACCGGTCACTCTGTGCTCAGCGTGCGATCGTGAAACGTTGCGCCACTACCACGCTCATCGACCGAGCCCCCTCATGCCCACGGAACTCCCCACGATGGGCGAGGAGCACATGAACGGCTAGGCGACGCGTTCGGCAGCCAGGGCATCTCGTTTCGTCGGCCGCGACACCACGTACGTGGCGATTATCGCGGCGAGTGCCCACATCCCGATACGCACGTACGTTCCGGTGAGCACGAAATAGGTTGTGACACCGAATGACGCGATGATCGCCATCACTGCGACCGTCTTGGCTCTGACGGTGAAGCCTTCGCCCGCTCGCCAGTCCCTGACTATTCCACCGAAGAAGCGATTGCTGATGAGCCAGTGGTCGAACCGCTCCGAGGACTTCGAGAAGAGGAACGCTGCGAGGATGATCGGTCCCGTGGTTGGCAGGACCGGGAGGAAGACGCCGAGGAACGCGATACCGACCCAAAACCACCCGAGGGCAATGAGAAGTATGCGAAGCGGGCGATTCTTGACGACCGTCACGCCGGTGAGGGTATCTTCGAAGAAGTCCGACAGCATGTCGGGGCGGAGGAGCAACGATGACATCTTGGTTCCGATCGATCTTCGGCGGCGTCGGGCAGCGAACGTCTGGCCGCCCGACAAGCAGCAATGGAGCGTCGTCGTTTCATCTTTGGTGGGATGTGCCCACGTCTGAGCGCATTATCGGTGCATCCGTCACGCTTGAGGTTGTCGATCGCCCTGACATCGACAACCTCGTGTTCATGGCCATGCAGGTGACGTTCACCGATCCCGCCGGGGGAGGAGCCCACCTCGGGCTTCAACACCACCCACGGTTCCCAGGCCGGTCAGCTGTCAACTGGGGCGGCTACGCCCCCGACGGCGGTCTGCTCACGGGATCGGACTCGGGGCTTCCATCCACACCGAGCGATGTGAACACCAGGGATTTCGCATGGCAGGCAGGAGTGCCTTATCGGCTGGAGGTTGTCCGTGGTCGCCAACTGGACGACGGTCGCTGGGCATGGCTCGGTTCAGTTACCGTTGATCAAGGGTTGCGAACTGTCGTGCGAGAGTTGTTCAGTGGCGGTTCGGCGATGCGGGACCCCCTCATGTGGCTGGAGTGCTTCGCTCCGTGCGATGCTCCAGCATTCGACGTCCGATGGTCCGATCCTGCCGTGATAACGGCTGAATCGGTGTCGGTTTCGATTCGGTCCGTGCGTACGGCCTACCAGACCGTCTCGCAAGGCGGATGCTCCAATACGACATCGGCGATCGATGGGTCGTCGTTCGTCCAGCGAACCAGTGCTGCAAGGTCAACGCCCCCGAACACCCGCCTGTCACTCGACTAGTCCAACCGCCTATTCGGCATCGATATCGACTTCCCGCCATCTACCATTCCGACCACGGGCGTTTAGCTCAGTTGGCTAGAGCACCGCCCTTACAAGGCGGGGGTCGAGGGTTCGAGTCCCCCAACGCCCACCCGATATTTTTCAGCGTGAGACCCACCCGGTTCACAGCTGTTCGATTTCGAACCGTTTCCACGTCTGAGGCTGGCGCGTCATTCGCTCTGTCGTGACCGACGCGCTCCCGGGGTGAGAAATATTGGGTTCGAGTCCAGTACCACCCACGCGGACAGAGATATTGACGCCACTGGAGTCCTCAGCGGTAGCAGGCGCTTTCTGTCGTTCCCACGCTGCACGTCTCTCGCCCAGCGTCGAGCTACTGACTTGCGTACAAACCGGCGATGAGATTGGCAACAGGTGCGTAGTCGTCGGTGAGGAGCAGATCTCGGTCGCCGCGTAGTAGGTTCGTCATTCCGAAGTCACGTTCGTCGACCTCCCACGTGGCGACGATCGCCATGTCGCCCAGATAGTCGCCGCTTCGCTCGCCTATGTCCTCAACTTCGAGCGGCACCCGGGAGGCCGCGACAACGAAGGTCTCGCGACCTCCGGTTGGGCTCTGCTCGCTGGTTCCCAACACGTATACGTAATCGAACGTCTCGTGGAGAGTTGTGACATACGCCCCCAGGAATCGACCGTGGGCGTTGTCAAAGATATCGATCAGGTTCTGGATGTACGCGCCGTCGTCGGTGAGGAGAGAAGCGATCTGATCGTTGAACTCGCGGGTTGTCAAGTGAAATGGAACACTGAAGTCATTGAACGCATCGAGGTACACGAACTGGTAGTCGAGAGGATCGCTGGACTGAACGAGGTCGGCGACGATGTTTCTTGCGTCACCGAGGTAGGTGACAACTCCCGATTCGTCATCAGGTGGCAGGAAGAACGCCTCTTCTGCGGCGGCCTTCACCTTTGGGTCGATTTCGATGACGTGGCTGCGTGAACCCGGGTACGTCAGGGCCATGTACCTTGGGAAGACATAGCCGCCACCCCCAATCATGAGAGTATCGATGGTGTCTACATCCCCGGCGATTCGACGGGTGAGTGCTGCGTATACGTGGGCGTAGTCGTACTCGAGGATCGTCGGGTCCACCGTGTTGATGTATCCGTGCACGAGGTCGTCAAGGGCGTGAAGTACGACAAGAGCAACTTCAGCAAGCGATTTCATTGGCGGATGCGACTCCGAATGCAGTGACAGACCCAGATAGCCGCCTCCTACTCGACTTGCGCGAGACAGGAACGGATGCAGCAAAGATCGACTATACGAAGCTACCTCGCGTGCCGTCCAAACACGCCATCATCAGCGATGTTCGCG
>CAXMSN010000124.1:0-12756 GCA_964196275.1 uncultured Kiloniellales bacterium
TCGTTCCGACAGGGTAAGGCGAGGCCACGGACCACGGACCACGGAGGAGTTCCAGATCCGCGTTGGCCCCCCTCTGGTCTGTCAGCGAGCGAAGCGAAGCGGGTCTGGCACAAGGCGAAGCCGAGCGAAAGCTAGAGCAGCGAGCCCTGACCGTCTTGATCGCCTCGTTCCACGCCGAGGTGCTGGTAGGCGCGCTCTGTGGCGATCCTGCCCCTCGGTGTTCGCTGGAGATAACCGCCGAGGATGAGGAACGGCTCATAAGCGTCTTCGACCGTCTCAGGATCCTCTCCCACCGCGATGGCGAGTGTTGAGAGCCCAACCGGACCACCGCCGAACTTTCCGATCAGCGATTCGAGTATCGAGCGGTCAACCTTGTCGAGACCGGCGGCGTCGACTTCGAAAATCGCAAGTGCGACATCGGCAACCTCGGCGGTGATCCTGCCGTCTGCTCGTACGTCTGCGTAGTCGCGCACGCGGCGGAGGAGGCGATTTGCGATCCGGGGTGTTCCTCTCGAACGTCTAGCGATCGCCTCGCATCCATCCGGCTCGGTATCGCAGCCGAGAAGCGTTGACGATCTCACAACGATTGACGCGAGATCCTCTGGCGCGTAGTAGTCGAGCCTGGCGACATACCCGAACCGGTCCCGCAGAGGCGGAGCGACCCTTCCGACGCGCGTGGTTGCACCGACAAGAGTGAACTCCGGCAGATCGATCTTGATGGACCTCGCAGCCGGCCCCTTGCCAACGACGATGTCGAGTTGGCCGTCTTCCATCGCCGGGTACAGGATCTCCTCCACCTGGCGAGGAAGCCTGTGGATCTCATCGATGAACAGCACATCGCCAGCTTCGAGATTGGTGATCACAGCGGCAAGATCGCCGGGGCGGTCGAGTGCCGGTCCCGACGTGCTGCGGAATGCTGATCCCATCTCCGCCGCAAGAATCGCGGCCAGGCTGGTCTTCCCAAGCCCTGGGGGACCCGAAAAGAGGATGTGGTCAACAGGT
This sequence comes from uncultured Kiloniellales bacterium, assembly GCA_964196275.1. GTDB lineage: Bacteria > Actinomycetota > Acidimicrobiia > Spongiisociales > UBA5794 > UBA5794. The sequence continues at coordinate 1,003 of CAXMSN010000124.1, forward strand.
TCGCGGCGCGCCGACGCGGCCTCGATCAGGATCGATAGCCGCTCCTTCAGGTCTTCCTGTCCGATGAACTCGTCGAGACGTCGCGGCCTGAGCCCTGACTCGATGGCCATGTCCTCCTCGGACGTGGACGTTGCGAGAAGACCGTCCTCTCTCACGTCGTCCTCCCTCTGCCGAGCTCTTGTAGCGAGAGCTTCACCAACTCTTCGACAGGAAGGTCAGCGGGCAACGATGACAGCGTCCCCCGTATCTCGTCCGGCGCATAGCCGAGTCCCTCGAGTGCCTCCCTGGCTTCAAACAGGGGGCCGGTTCCTGTCGTGGCGTCATCGAGAATGTCCATCTTCGGCCGCAGTTCGAGCATCAGCTTCTGTGCGCTTCGTTTCCCGATGCCAGGGACAGCGATCAACGCATTCGTATCGTCGGAAACGACTGCGCTGCGGAGTTCGTCCGGCGAAAGCGTTGCGAGGATGGCCATTGCGACCTTCGGGCCGATCCCTGAGATGCCGAGTAGCAGATCGAACAGGTCGCGCTCCTCGGTCGTACCAAAGCCGAACAACTCAAGTTGATCCTCGCGGACATGAAGATGAGTGTGCAAGACCGCTTCCTCACCGATTCCGGGCAGTTCAGCCAGCGAACGCGGCGTCACTGAGACGCTGTAGCCGACTCCCCCGACGTCGATCACGACCGCCGTGGAGGACTTCTCGACGAGCATTCCTCTGACTCTTCCGATCATCGTATCTCCATCACTTCGCTGCAACCGCCCGTACCGAGCCAAGATGCTGGATGTGGCACATGGCGATACCAAGGGCGTCAGCCACGTCGGCGGGTCCCGATATCGATCCAAGACCGAGCCTCATCTTGAGCACTGCCTCGATCTGCTCCTTGTCTGCATTTCCGGCACCCGTGACCGTCATCTTCATCTGGGACGGCGTGTACTCACCGACATCGATGCCGCGATCGGCAAGCGTTGACATGACGACCCCTGATGCACGGGCGACTGCAATCGCCGTGCCACGATTCCGGTTCACGAACACCTGCTCGATGGCGGCAGCATCGATTGAGAAGTCGTCGAGGACGCCCTCGATGTCGTGCCGCAGTTCAAGCAAGCGGAAAGAAGAAGACACCGACGGGTCAGTGCGGATCACACCTGCGGCCACGGCACGTTCCGAACTGCCGACAGATTCGATGATGCCATAGCCGGTGCGAGTCAGCCCAGGGTCGATTCCCAATACGAACATATGTTCGGATGGTACACCCGTGTGCGTGCCGAGCAAAGCATCGTGATTCTGGCTTGCGGCGACCATCGACCGTCACTCGAGGTCGGCGAACACCTCATCCGGTATCTCAAAGTTCGCGAACACAGCTTGGACGTCGTCAAGATCCTCCAATGCATCGACCAACCTGAGCACCTTCGGGGCCATCGCAGCGTCGACGGGGACCGAAGTCGACGGAAGATAGGTGACATCTCCGGACTCGATCTGCACGCCTGCGCCCTCGAGGGATGCTCGAACGGTCTGAAGATCGGTAGCCGCACAGACGATCTCCCATTGGTCACCCTCGCCGGTGATGTCTTCTGCTCCACCTTCAAGCGCTGCCATCATCACGGTGTCCTCGTCACCAAGCGCGAGGATCTGGCCCTGCTGCTCGAACAGGTAGCCAACGGAACCCGGTTCGCCCAGATTGCCGCCGTTCTTCGTGAAAGCCGACCTCACATCGGAGGCGGCGCGATTCCGGTTGTCCGTAAGAATCTGCACGTACAGGGCAACGCCCCCCGGGCCGTAGCCTTCGTAGAAAGCCTCGATGTAGTCGACACCATCGACATCCCCGGCGCCACGCGCTATGGCTCGGTCGATGTTGTCCTTCGGTACCGAGTTGTCCTTCGCTTTCTGAACGGCGGTGACAAGCGTCGGGTTCGCTGACTGGTCTGCGCCACCGTTTCGTGCGGCCGACTCGATGCCCTTGATCAGTTTTGCGAACAACTTTCCGCGTTTGGCATCCTGTCTGCCCTTGCGGTGCTTGATGTTCGCCCACTTCGAATGTCCGGCCATCAGCGCTCCTGAACGAGTTCGACGAACATCCCGTGCAGACGCGTGTCGTCCGTGAGTTCGGGGTGAAACGATGATGCAAGGATACGACCCTGACGGACCAACACCGGGTGTGAACTTCCTTGTGAACCCTCGACAGTCGCCAGTACGTCGACGTCTGCGCCAACTTTTGCGATCCATGGAGCACGGATGAACACCGCGTGCACGGGTTCGTCGAGTCCTTCGACGGTGAGATCGGCCTCGAAGGAATCCACCTGTCTTCCGAACGCGTTACGTTCGACTGTGGCGTCAAGCGCACCTATCTGTGGCTGGTCCGGGCCGATGGTGCCTGAGGCGAGAAAAATCATGCCAGCACACGTCCCGAACGCAGGCATTCCGTCCTGACAACGACGGCGGATCGGCTCAATGAGCCCGTGCATCGCTGCGAGACGCCCGATCGTCGTCGACTCACCGCCTGGGATCACCAGGCCGTCGACCGCCTCCAACTCCGCTGGTGTTCGCACTTCCACAGCGTCAGCGCCGATGAGGGTCAGCATCGTGATGTGCTCTCGGAAGTCTCCCTGCATGGCAAGGACACCGACTGTCATGAGCCGCGGTTCTGCATGAGCTCCGTGTCAGGCAGGGTGTCGATGTTGATTCCGACCATCGCCTCGCCCAGATTCTTCGAGACCTTGGCGATCATCGCTGCATCGTTGTGGAACGTCGTGGCCTGTACGATCGCGCTCGCCCGTTCAGCCGGATCCCCTGCCTTGAAGATCCCCGAACCGACGAACACTCCGTCACAGCCGAGTTGCATCATCAGGGCAGCGTCCGACGGTGTAGCGATCCCGCCTGCGGCGAAGTTCACCACGGGGAGCCTTCCCGATGCAGCAACGTCTTTGACGAGGTCGTAGGGTGCGCCCAGTTCCTTGGCTGCGTTCATGATCTCGTCCGGGCCAAGCGTCGTCAGCCAGCCGATCTGTGTGTTCATCTTGCGCATGTGCTTCACAGCCTCGACAACGTTGCCCGTTCCGGGCTCTCCCTTGGTACGGATCATCGCTGCGCCTTCGCCGATACGCCTCAGCGCCTCACCGAGATCCTTTGCACCGCACACGAACGGCACGGTAAATGCGTGCTTGTCGATGTGGTTGCTGTCGACGGGTGACAGGACCTCGGACTCATCGATGTAGTCGACGCCCAGTGACTCGAGCACCCTCGCCTCGACGAAGTGGCCGATCCGTGATTTCGCCATTACGGGAATCGACACCGAGTTGATGATCTCCTCGACCTTCGCGGGATCCGCCATGCGTGCGACGCCGCCATGTGCGCGGATGTCCGCCGGAACTCGCTCAAGCGACATGACCGCACATGCACCAGCCTCTTCGGCGATCTTGGCCTGGTCGGCGTTGACGACGTCCATGATGACGCCACCCTTGAGTTGCTCAGCGAGACCTCGCTTGAGCTTGTCCGTTCCGTGCTGTGTCGTCGAGTCAGTCATCGCTGATCCCCTGGTAGGTAGAGCCATGAGTCTAGATGAATCGGATCGTCACACCCACCGTCTAGTGCGCTGCGATGGCATCCTCGTAGGCACGAACGAACTCGGTAGCGACCGCCACGCCGTCGTACCGTTTGGCCCGCTCGGCTCCCGCAGAGGAAAGCGATTCACTGCGGGCAGCATCGGACAAGACTGCGATCAGCCGATCGGCCAATCCAACGGCGTCACCAGGAGCGACGAGTTCTCCCGCATCACCTATCACGTGTGCAAATGCAGGGAGCGCCGATGCCACGACCGCACAGCCAGCCGCCATGCCTTCGACCACCACGATGCCGAATGATTCGCCGCTGAGGTTGGGTGCGCAATAGACCTGCGATCGGGAGAGTTCGCTGCGCTTGGTCTCCTCCGACACCCGTCCGAGGTAGCGGATGTCATCGCGATCGGTGTCGCGATCCGCCCCCATCACGGTCAGTCTCGCCCCAGGGATCCGATCCGACACCGTCGGCCAGGCCTCAAGAAGCACATCGAGTCCCTTCCTGGTGTCGTCCCTCCCCAGAAATGCGACAGACCCGGCCACCTTGTCACTGGCGCCGTAGAGTCCCACATCGATCCCATTGGGGACGATACGCGGTGACGAGAAACCAGACAACGCCGATGCAGACACCGGACTCGTGGCCGTCGTCACGTCGAGCTTGTTGATCACACGACGCAGGAGTAGCCGCGTGCCTCGATAGGTGGATCTCACCCATCGCGGTGGATCCGCGTGGAATGTGCCGACCTTCGGCACATTCCCAACCCTGGTTGCAGCGATGGACACCGTCGGCATGAGCGGTTCGTGGATGTGAACAACATCGACCTCTTCGAAGGCCGCTCTCAGCTTGTTCCGCAGGAGGGGGTTGATGCCGACGGGAGTTGCCGCCTTATTGGCTTTCACCACCGTCGTTGCACCGACAAGGACCGCTCCCTCCGGACCATCGGTGCCTGGTCCGATCAGCACGCTCTCATGCCCAAGGCTCGAGAGCCATCCACCAAGCCTGACGGCCTGGTCCTGGACTCCACCATCCTTGCCGAGGTCGTATGGACACACGATCGCAACGCGCATCATCGATAGCCTTCATCGCTTGGCCAGTTCGGCTGGAACAGATGCCACTGCGGCGGGTCGTAGCGAATGAGATCCTCGAGCTCCCTCGCAAGCGCACGTGCGACTGCGGCGACCTGCTCTCCGCGGTCAGGGAGATCCGGTATCTCAATCGGGTCTCTGACGACCAGCCGATGCCCTGCGCCCTTCTTGAAGTACACACCAACGGGAAACAGATCTGCTCCGGTAAGTACGGCGAGTCCCGCGGGGCCCGTCGGCATCCGCGTGATCTCACCGAAGAAGTCGACCTCGTGGCCCGTGCCGGTCACGTCGCGGTCTGCGAGCAGTGCGATCGCTCCCCCGGCCTTCAGCGTTCTGACCAGTTTCGACTGCCTGGATGGGTCACTCGTGAGGACGATGTCGATTCCGACGCCGTTCCGAACGCGAAGGAACCACTCTGTGATGCGACGGTTCGAAAGATCCTCGGCAACAGCCAGGGCTCGTGCGTCGATGTCGTCAGCGATCAGGCCTGCAACCTCCCAATTGCCGGTGTGGGGCAGTGCGTAGATGATGCCCCGGCCTGCAGCCTTGGCTCGGTATACGGGATCGAAGTTCACCCGATCCACCCGTGAGATGATCGCATCGTGGCGCCTGCGTCTCAGCCAGAACGTCTCTGCCCAATACCGTCCATAGGACTCGTACATGCGCGTAACGTCGCGTGACAGCTGATCCTCGGAGACGCCTTCTCCTCGCACCCGGCGCATGTGACCAGAGACCAGGTCGTACTTGTCCTTGTCCCTGACTGCCGCACGGCGCCCGGCCCACATGCCCACACGGCGTACCCACGGCTCAGGGAACAGGCCGAAGATGCCCGCGGCGATGCGAAACGGGATGTACGCGAGGAGATCTCTCACGAGTCGAGCTGCTGCCAGGTCTTCCGTATGCGTTGGAACACAGTGAATCCCGTCAGGACAACGAAGATCCACAGAAGCGGCTCCATCATCTCCACACCCATGCCGACGATCATGACCCCGGTCAGGATCAGGATCATGCGTTCGGCCCTGCCCATCCACCCGCCTTGTCCCTCAAGACCGGCGAGTTCGGCTTTGGAACGGACGTACGGGACAAGAAGTGAGAATGCAAGACCTACGACGCAGAGCACCAGTAGACGGTGTTGGTCACTGAGGACGACGGCGAGTCCCACCCACACGGCGATCTCTCCGAAGCGGTCGGACATCGTGTCGAGGAATGCCCCCTTGTCTGACACCGTGCCCTGATGACGGGCCAAAGGTCCGTCAAGGGCATCCAGCGCGACACCGAACGCCGCCACGGCACCGCCGAGCAACAGTTCACCAGACGCGATGATGCCAGCTCCGAGGAACGTCGTGAGCAGACCGAGAATCGTCACAACAGCCGGGGTGAAACCGATCTTCGCCATGCCAGCGGCGATCGGCTTGAGAATCGGGGCGACTTTCTTGCGCCCCTTGAGATCGAGCAAAGGAGGCCTCCTTCGAGGCGAAAGCTACCACAGACGGCGACGCATCCCCGTGGCACTAGAATCTGAGCATTCACGGGAGCCCGTGGCACACGACCCGGAGGCTCCCAACCACACGATCGAGGGGCACACGAATGAGCGAAGTCAAAGGACGGATACAGGTCGGAGACGCCTCCGCGGAGCTCGATCTCATCACCTCGACCGCAGGCCAGAACGGTCTTGATGCTCGAAAGGTCAGAGCAGAACTCGGTCATGTCACGTACGACCCGGGATTCGGCAACACGGCGAGTGCTCGCTCCGAGATCACCTTCATCAACGGCGGGGTTGGTGAACTCCGTCACCGCGGGTATGCGATCGAGGACCTCGCCGTCAATTGCAGCTTCCTAGAGGTCGCGTACCTGCTCATGTACGGATCACTTCCCACACCGGCACAACTCAGTGCGTGGGAGTACGACATCTCAACCCACACCTTGCTGAACGAGGAGATGCGATCCTTCTTCGATGCGTTCCCTCGGCGTGCACACCCGATGGCGGTCCTGTCGTCAGCCACCAACGCGATCTCAACGTTCTACGACGTGTACCGAAGGCCGACACGCAAGAAGGAGATCGATGCCGGGGGCCGAACACTGATCGCAAAGCTCCCGACGATCGCTGCCTGGGCGTACAAGAAGTCCATTGGTGAGCCCTATATCTACCCGGACAACAACCTCAACTACGTGGAGAACTTCCTTCACATGATGTTCGCCCGTCCGGTCGAGCAAACGCCGATCGACCCTGCGATCGTCAAGGCGCTCAACGTGCTTCTCATCCTCCATGCCGACCATGGTCAGAACTGCTCGACAGCAACGGTGCGTGCCGTTGGATCGTCGAGGGCGAACATGTTCGCAAGTGTTGCCGCGGGGATGGGTGCACTGTGGGGTCCACTGCACGGTGGAGCCAACCAGGAAGTCATCGCGATGCTCCAGGCCATCCATGACGACCCTGATGCGACGATCGAATCCACCATCGCGAGAGCGAAGGACAAGGATGACGACTTCAGGTTGATGGGCTTTGGACATCGTGTGTACAGCAATTACGACCCGCGAGCGAGGGTCCTCGGGGAATATGCACAGGATGTGCTCGACCGCGTTGACCGGTCAGACCCGCTGCTTGAGATCGCCCGTGAACTTGAGGCTCATGCGCTTGCTGACGACTACTTCGTCTCTCGCAAGATCTTCCCGAACGTCGATTTCTATTCGGGGATCATCTTCAGGGCTCTGGGCTTCCCATCGCGTATGTTCACGGTTCTGTTCGCCATCGGCCGCTCGCCTGGTTGGATCGCCAACTGGATGGAGATGAACAACGATCCGGACACACGCATCATGCGGCCGCGGCAGATCTACGTCGGACAGCCGGCGCGCGATTTCATACCACTCGACCAGCGCTGAGCAGCCGCTAGCCAGATAGTTCTCTAGGGAACCGGCACTGGTTCTTCGTACGAGCCGCGAACGTCACCGGAGAGTGCATCAACGGTGATCAGAGCTTGACGGTCCGGAGCGGGTCCATCGGCGAACACCAAGACCTGCCACACCGGCTTTGCAAGCGGGCCCCTGAACCCAAGCGTTGCTGACCCGTGTCCGACCTCGAACGATGCGTTGTCGGATGCGATCCGTATCGCCTCGATATCCTTGACGGTCATTCGCCAGCCCCCAGCAACCTGAAGTGCTGCGAGCATGATGAGCGGGAGTACGGCGGTGAACCACATCGCCCCGACACCTGAGAGGGCGACGAGTGCGACAGCGATGGCCGCCACGGCCAGATATACGATCGCTGCCCGTCGACGCGTTGCTGTATCGAGCACACGATAAGGACCGACCGCATCACCAACCTGGCCGTTGTCGCCGGCAGCGCTTGCGTTCACGCGTCAGTCGTCGAGCTGCATCGCAGCCGACACAACATCAGCGTCAAGCGTCGCGTCACCACGATTACGATGCCAGCGATCCCACAGAACGAGCATCGAAGGCAACACGAGAACCGCCGCAAGCAGGGCAAGGACGATCGTGTACGCGAGGACGAACCCGAACTGTTGGAACGGAATCGTCGTCGACGTCATGAGGATCCCGAATCCGAACGCCGTCGTGAGAGCAGAACCACCCAGCGCCCCGCCCGTGTGCGTGAGGGTCTCCTCGATAGCCTCGTTCTCGTCCTCGCGTACGACACGCTCTTCGAGATATCGGTGCGTCACATGGATCATGTACGGAATCCCGATCCCGATGCCGATCGCTGATATCAGCGAAGTGACCGGTCCGAGCGGGATGCCGAGAGCAGCCATGATGCCGAAAGCCCACAAGACGACCATCACAACGGGCAGCGTCGTGATCAGTCCCAGCATCGGTCGCTTCGACTCGTACCAGAAGTTCACGATGAGAAGCAGAAGCGCCGCGCCCAGTGTCAGCGCAAGAGACGACTGCTGCGAGTCTCTCAGCGACGTCGTGATGAGATCACTGATGATGAAACTCGATGTCGTGGCCGCCGCAAGTCCTGCTGCCGCAGTCGGCTCGAAGGCCTGGTTGAGGTTATCGGCGAGTTCGCCGGGCCGCTGCTCCCCCGCGACCGTGTCGAAGTTGTACAGCGTCGCTACGTAGCCAGAACCGTCAGAGGCGAGCACTGCCGCCGTCTCTACGGGGTGGTTCGCTACGGCAACGTCGTAGAACTCGTTCAGATCGGCGTCGGCGGGGAAGGCGTTGTCTTCGCCGAGACCGGTGGCCACCGCAGCGTCGAAGAGACCCTGGTCGAAGAAGTCGCCGTCGGGGGTGAGCCATCTGAACATCAGTCCCGTGAACGTCGTTCCGAGCGGGATCGATCCGCTCGGGGTTTCGATCGTCTGGACATCCGGTACCGAGCCGGACGCTACGAATGATGCAAGCATCGTATTCCATGCAGCTCCTGTCGCGACGTCTCCCCGTACAACGACCGACGTTGTCTCTGGGAAATCGAAGTTTTCGTCGACGGTCACTGCTGTGTCCCGGAGGGGTGAGGTCGTGGGCACGAAATCGAGGAAGGAGAACTCCGTCGACAGCTGGGACCGTCCGTATGCGCCTCCAGCGGTGAGCAGGAGTGCTATGACGATGGTCGCCACAGCGAACCGTCTGGGCAGCACAGCGGTTCTTCCGATGATGCGCGGCAGGAACCGGGAGTCGCCCGTCTCGAGACCGGCAGGATCGAGCCTCCCGTTCTTCTCTGCCCTTCGGTCGAGCAGTTCACGCACCGCTGGTACGAACGTGAGCATCAGCAGGAAGGAGAACGCTATTCCCACCGCGGCAAGCTCTCCGAATTCGCGCAACGCAGGGATGTCGTTCGTGACGTTCGTAAGGAAGCCAACCGATGCTGTAACGGTTGCGAGGACCAATGCGATCCCCACCGTTCTTATCGCTGTGGAAATCGATGCGTCGACCGATTTACCCGCGGATAGTTCCTGACGGAACCTGCTCGTCATGTGGATCGAGTAGTCCACGCCGAGGCCGATCAGCAGGATCGGCAGGATCGTGACCATCTGCGACTGGTCCGTGAATCGGATGAATCCGTATCCGTTCATCCACATGATCGCCATGGCGATCGTGAGCATGGTTACCAACGTGTCCGCCGTGGTGCGTCGCAGACGTCGGGAACCGACCGACCACATGATGAACGCCGCCGCATAGAACGCTGCTGCCGTCAGAACCACGGTGCCGAAGGCCGCTTCACCCCATGCCGTCGGGAATACGTCTGGCATGAGCAACGCAAGGCTCGGCCCGATCGACACTGATGCACCGATGACCATCAGCGCAATGCCGGCGTAGAACATCACGCGATCTCGCTTCGAATCTGGCCGCACGAGGAAGATGGTGCTCAACACCAGGAGAATGATCAGAGCAGCTGACACGAAGAGACGGGCGATCTCTTCGAGGAATTCGTCTGACGAACCGAAGATCAGATCCTGACTGAAGGGATCGAGTGTGACTGATGCCGGTGTTTCCGCCGCCCATACAGCCTCTGCCATCGACACAGCTCGATTTGCCCTCTCATCGAAATCGTCGCTCGTCACGTAAGTGATCGCGGTGAGTCCGAATTCCGCGGTCGCCGAACTGAAGTCAGCATCTTCCGACAAGAGAGCCGTCAGGAACGAGCGGAACTCAGGCGGTACCTGCTCGAGCCCGGCGAGATAGAGGCTCTTGACCTCGGCATCAGATGTCGGCGGCGGAGCGCCTTCCTGCAACGCGAAATAGACCGGAGCCAGATAGCTCAACACGCCGGGTGCATCGCCTGTATCAACGAGGTACTGAGCAGACTCGCTCGCCCTGACCGATTCGTCCAGAGAACCCGCTGCGACGAATGCATCCAGCGTGATGACATCAGCGGTTGTCGATGATGTGAGCACTTGCATGCGGGTCACCGCACCGAACGTCTCTGAGATGTACGTCGCCGCTACGAGCTCTGGAGCATCGGGAGTGAAGGAGGCGTTCGAGTCTTCCTCAGGCTGGAACTGACCGCCGAGGACCATGCCCAGACCGATGGTGATGACGATCGTCACACCTACAACGGCCCAAGGGGCCTTTCGCACGACATTAGCAAGTGCGTTCACGAGAGTTTTCAAGGGATCCTCCGATTGGATCGCGGAATGCGGGTCCTCCGAGGCGCCAGCCTAATGAAAGGTGCGGGCCGAATTGGTGCAGCTTTCTTGGATCAAACGCCTACCGGGGTGCGGCCGCGAGTTCCACAAGCCTGGCCATCGCTGCCTCGAGCGCGAGCCCTCGTTCTTCTGCGTCGTCGCCGCGGAGCCTGAATCCGACCGTCCCGTTCTCGACATCGCTGTCACCGACCACCAACACTGCAGGATGCTTCTGCGTGATAGCTCGGCGGATCTTCTCGCCGACCGTCTCGGTAGAGGTGTCGACCTCGACGCGAATCTCAGCATCGCGGAGGCGGTCTCCCACCGATCCGGCATACGCGTTGTGACGGTCAGCTACCGGAACGATCGTTGCTTGAACGGGCGACAGCCACATCGGGAATGCGCCCGCGTAATGTTCGACAAGCACCCCGATGAACCGTTCGATCGAGCCAAGAAGTGCTCGGTGGATCATGACGGGTCGCTGTCGAGTGTTCTCGGACGTCGCATATTCGAGCTCGAAGTTGTCCGGCTGGGCGAAGTCCACCTGAATCGTTGAGAGCTGCCAACGTCGTCCGATCGCATCCTTGACATGGATGTCGATCTTCGGCCCATAGAACGCACCCTCGCCCGGGGCGAGTTGGTACGGCAGGTCAGCGGTTTCTAGCGATGCCGCTAGAAACTCCTCAGCTTTCTTCCAGAGATCGACGTCGCCGACGTACTTGTCAGGCCTCGTCGACAGGTCGGCCTCGAACTCTTCGAATCCGAAATCTCTCAGGACCATCAGCACGAAGTCGAGAAGGCTCTGGAGTTCAGAAGCGAGATCCTCCTCCGTTGTGAAGATGTGGCTGTCATCCTGTGTGAAGCCACGTGCCCGTAACAAACCATGGAGTACACCGGATCGTTCATACCGATACACGGTCCCGAGTTCGTAGAGCCGCATAGGCAGGTCGCGGTAGGAGCGGCCCCTGGACTTATAGATCATCATGTGGGCCAGGCAGTTCATCGGCTTGATGCCGTACTGCTGGTCGTCGATCTCCG
>CAXMSN010000125.1:0-13161 GCA_964196275.1 uncultured Kiloniellales bacterium
GCTGGGCTCCAAACCATCTAGACTCGCACCATGGTGTGGATTGTCGCTCTCGTAGTCGTGCTGATCGTCGTCTTCTTGGTCATTCGCGCCTACAACACTCTGGTCAAGCAGCGCAACAGGGTTGACACAGCGTGGAGCCACGTCGATGTTCAATTGCAGCGGCGATCGGATCTGATTCCTAACCTCGTCGAGACGGTCAAGGGCTACGCCAGTCACGAGCGCGAGACTTTCGAGAGGGTCACCAAAGCCAGGGGAGCGAGCAATTCGGCATCCACTCCGGCAGAACAGGCACAGGCTGACAACTTCTTGACATCAGCACTCCGCCAACTCTTCGCCGTTGCAGAGGACTACCCGGAGCTTCGAGCCTCGGAGAACTTCCAAAACCTCCAGGGTGAACTCTCCGAGACCGAGGACAAGATCGCGATCTCACGCCAGATCTACAACGACACGGTTCTGAGCTACAACAACACGGTCCAGCAGATACCGACGAACATTGTTGCCTCGCTCACCGGTTTCAAGGCACGGGAGTTCTACGACGCCGGGCCCGGTGCAGAAGAGGCCCCCGAAGTCTCGTTCTGACGATGACCAAACAGCGGATGCGGGTTCTTGCCGCTCCAATCCTTGGACTCGTCCTTGTCGCTCTTCTTGCCAACCCAGCAGCCGCGAAGTCGTATGCGATCGACATTGCCGACGTGGACATCGTCGTTAACGACGATGCGTCGCTTTCGGTGACGGAGACGCTGGGGTATGTGTTCTCCGGCTCGTTCTCCGGGGCGTACCGCGACATACCCCTTAGACAGGGAGAGTCGGTCTCGAACGTTGCCGTGGCCGACAGTGGCGGCGCGTACCAGCCAGGCGGCTGCGTGGAACTGGGATGTTCCTCCCCGGCAGGGACCTTCGGCGTCACCTCGATTCCCGGATACGTCCGCATCGTTTGGCATTACAGGGCCGTCGACGTGCCCAGGGACTTCACGATCACGTATGACATGCACGGCGTTGCGACGGCGTATGACGACGTCATCGACGTCAACGTGCAAGTGTGGGGCGACCAGTGGCCTGTTGGCGTGGACGAGTTGACCGCACGTGTCCACGTCCCGGGAACCCCGCAGGTTGGCGATGTGCATGTCTGGGGCCATCCGTACGGTATCGACGGCTCCACGACCCTCGGTGACGATGGCGTGTCGCCGTCGCTGACGGCTAGAAACGTACCCTCCGAGAGCTGGGTCGAATTGAGATCTGTGTTCCCCTCATCGCTCGTCGGCAGCACAGCCGGCGCCAGGAATACGCCGGGAGACGGTCTTCAGTCGATACGCGCCGAAGAGACGCTCTTCGCTGAGCAGAACGAGGCGGAGGATCGTGCTGCGCGTACGGGTTTCTTCATCGGCGTCTTCGCCGCCGTGGCCATTGCCGTTGGTCTCGGCCTGGCCACATATCTCCGGTACGGCCGGGAGCCGCGTATCGGCTACGACCTGGACTACGAGCATGAGCCGCCCACAGACTTGTCACCTGCTGAAGTCGGTGCGCTTCTGTCGCAGGGGAAAGTGACCGAAAAGGAATTCACCGCAACGCTGTTCGACCTGATCCGAAAGGGGGCGATATCTGCCGCCCCGGTGCAAGCCGTACGTTCGACGTGGGGCGGTCTTCGCCAAGAGTCGATCTCGGATCTCGAGCTTGACCTGACAGACAAGACGACGGGGTTCAGGGACTATGAACAGTCGGTGCTCACTGTTGTTGGCCGGGTGCTCGACGACGGTCCTCGTCCATTGCACGAGTTCCGTTCGGAAATCCGCGATGACGCAGCAGAGAACGCCACGACCTACAAGACCTTCCGCAGCCATGTCGTCGATTCGATCCTCAGCGCCGGCATGCTGGACGTTCGTGGGAATCTCGCGTCCGGTCTGACTGTGTTGTTCGCTGTCTTGCTCGTCGGTGGGGCGTTCTTCGTGCTGCCGAGCCTGCTGGGGAGCACACCCGGCGGTGCCGCGATGGCGATATTGATCGCTGTTGGGATGTTGATCGGTGCGGTCATCCTCGTCGTGTTTCTCAGCTTCAGGAGAATACGAGTGAAGAGAACGAAGCGAGGAGCACTCGAGGCCGCACGGTGGGCCGCTTTCAAGCGGTATCTCACGGACTTCTCTCGTCTCGTGGATGCGCCGGTGATCTCATTGGACCTCTGGGATCGGTACCTCGTCTACGCCATCACCTTCGGCATCGCACAGGAGGTGCTCGAACAGGCACGGCTGCACGCACCACCAGAACTCGAAACACAGTCGTCCATCTATTGGTTCGGCCATCACGGGTTCAGCGGTGGTCACACCGAAAATGCCTTCGTGGGATTGGAATCTGCTCTCAACGGTGCGTTCACACCGCCCTCGTCCGGTGGCGGTGGTGGCGGCTTCAGCGGAGGCGGCGGAGGGGGAGGCGGCGGAGGGGGAGGCGGGGCCTGGTAGTCCTTCTGGGACTACGAAACCTCGGACTCGACGGTCTCTTCTTCGGTGTCGTGAGAGGGACCGGCCACGATCTCGATCACGCCGATAATGACCAAGGCCACGATGGCCGTCACAAGCACGGACCCAGCGGTTGGGGCGGGACCGACGAGTATGAACAAGGCAGCGATCACAACGGTTCCGATCTCGAACGGCCGTTTCCATGTGCAGACGAATCGGCCGACGGCGGTCTCGTCGCCTCCCGCGGGGTCTCCCCAGCGCCCGATCGTGGACTTCACCCAGTCCACGATGCGCCGAGCACGAGGCGAAGGACCGAAGGCCCAGGCCGAGAGGCCAACGATCAACGAAACGACCAAGAGTGCCCACATTGATTGGACGAGCAATTCCACAAGCGTGTCCCACACGACAAGACCGGCGCGTTGCGAGATCTCGTTCTCGACTCCGCCGAAGATGATGCTGCGGCCCGTGCGCAGCGAGCCGAGGAGAATAAGCAGTCCGATGGCCGTCCCGAAGCCGAGGAAAGAGGTCATCCGTCTCCGATCAGACGCGGCCCAAAGGGCTCCAGCGATCAGCAGCAGTGCCAGCAGTGGGACGACCCAACCAATTGTGTCCAGTACGGAGGCGGTGGTCTGGGCCGCTGCCAACTGGTCCGATTCGTACAGGACGATCTCACCTAGGTCGATGTCGAGATCGGGCAGGGTGATACCACGGCTCTCCACCCTTGCGACTACCACATCGGCTATCTCGTTGAGATCAATAGAGACTGTTCCATCCTCCGAAACGATCGCCTTGTCGTTCCCGCTCAGGATCACGGTCGCAGATCGGTGAGTGGCTCGAAGCATCGTCGTCCAGACAGTCGTGAAGCCATCTGACGTGAGCACGTCGTACGTGATCTCGTTTACCGAGTTCGAGATCGTCGCCACGAGCGGTGTCGCGAGAAATTCTAACGGACCAGGCAGCACGTCGACGACGAAATCGCCGACTCCCGTTCGCTCAACGAGGCGCTCGGAGATACGGATCGACAACGCGGTGGCGACCGCATCGTCTGACGGGAGATCCCGCAGCGTTGCCACGAACTGGTCCTCGTTCTGGAGCACCGCCTTCTCCCACGCAACAACCACCGACAGCAGGATCACGATGATGGCAACCACCGCGACGACGCTCGCAAGAATGCGTCGCCACAGAGGCGCCTTGAGCGGTGCGAGTTCCTCCGCCGGTGCCGTGTCCCCTTGAGCGCTCGGCGCGTTGTTGTTTTCGTCGGTCACCCAGGAGACACTACTGGTGGCGGCTGATCAACGCGGGTCGATGTCAGGTCGCCCTGTGCAACCCACATTGGCCTCTCTTTAGTCTCATCAACTACGAGATATAGCGTTCCGGTTGGATCGTGCCCAGGATTATCCGCTGCACCTGCATCGACCCACCAGCCGAGTGCGATTACGGAACCATTCACGCCGGCCCTTGTCGTTACAACAAGTGATTGCGTGATGGCGACTGCGAAGTCGGGATGGGGCACCATCTCCACACTGTACGCATGGATGGATTCCGTGGTCGGAGGTACGGCGCACGCGACTGCAGTAGCTGTGCTTTAGTAGAGGGCATGCCGGACACAGAACTGCCTCAATCGAGAGCCCATCCATGGCACGGCATCGCTGCCGGTCCAAATCCTCCTTCGATCGTTACCGCGTATATCGAGATCACCCCGAGGGACGTCGTCAAGTACGAACTCGATAAGGCGTCGGGTCTTCTCAAGGTCGATCGGCCCCAACAAACGAGCAGTTCGCCGCCAACGCTCTACGGGTTCATCCCCCAGACATACTGTGGCACTGCAGTGGCGGCGCTCAGCCCTTCAGCTGATATTGGGGACGGAGACCCTCTCGACATCTGTGTCTTCTCGGAACGGCCGATCGACAAAGCCGACATCATTCTCCCTGCCAAGGTGATCGGCGGCTTGCACATGGTCGACGGGGGAGAGGCCGACGACAAGATCGTTGCTGTGCTCGCCAACGACCACATCTTCGCTCAGTCTGACGATATCTCAGACCTTCCGATCGAAATGGTCGACCGACTCGAGCACTACTTCCTCACCTACAAGATGGTGCCGGGCAACACGCACTCCGTCGCCATCGATGAGCGATACGGACGGGACCGGGCTCTCGAGGTCGTCCTGGCATCTATGGCTGACTATCGAAATGAGATCGTCGCATGACGTTTCGGGATGATGGCGATGCTGGCGATCTCTTTGACGGGCACGGCGACTACCAGCACGTGGGGCCGAACAGGGCTCGGATGCGGCTCGCCGTGCTGATCGTCGGGGGCGTGTTGGTGGCCGCGATCATCGGCGGAATGTTCCTCTACTGAGACGTGCCCGGGGCCGGATCGGCCTCGTGCGATCGACGGCTCGAATTGGAGCTATCGAGTACAGATCGTGAAGTCGTAGTCGATCAACGGTGCCCGTGATTCATGGCGGGCGTGGAACCGCTCGATCCACGCATCGACATCCATGTCGCCGATCGAATCTCGTGATCGACAGATCACGGAGTAGAGCAGGTGATCGCGCCACGACAGGAATGTCTGAAACGGCGTGAACCAGTTCGGGTCAAGGTTG
This sequence comes from uncultured Kiloniellales bacterium, assembly GCA_964196275.1. GTDB lineage: Bacteria > Actinomycetota > Acidimicrobiia > Spongiisociales > UBA5794 > UBA5794. The sequence goes on from CAXMSN010000125.1 coordinate 5,053, forward strand.
TACGAGGATCTGTAGCCGGCGATGAACGCGGGCCAGATGATCTCCGCAGCGGCGACGGGGTCATCGTGCGGCAGTAGGGAGTGGTACATCACGATCGCGAGGTCGTTGGCGAACCACGTGTACGCACAATCGTCGAAATCGAACAGCGTGAGTGAACGATCGTCAACGTGCACGTTCCACAGGTGGGCGTCGTGGTGCACCAGTCCGTAACCATTGGACCCACGGTCGAAGGTACGCATCGTCTCGAGCAGACGTTCGGTTTCGCGGATGGCTTTCGTGTCAGACGCCGGGATGTGGAAGGAGTCATCAAGCATCGCCGGTTCGTCCCAATGAGGGCGCGTCCTCGCCGGTGTCGATGGGGTGAAACTGACGGTCGCAGCATGGATCTGCCCAACGAGCTCGCCATGCGTCCGCCAGAACACCGGGTCCGTCATGTCCCTGCCTGGCAGATCGCCGGCTGCCATGGTCCACGCCACCGCCATGAATCGGCTGTCAACACCGTCATCGATCGGTTCAACGAGGTTGCCAGACGGACTCTCGACGGCCGCAGCCACTCCGATCCGGTGCGCTGCGAGAAAGCGTGTGAACTCAGCCTCGGCGTACAGCATGTCCAGGCTTCGTCGATCCTCGTGCCCAAGCTTGATGATTGTTGGCTGTCCATCGATATCGGCTTCGAACACGAAACTCTCGAACCCACCGAGATCGATGAGATCCTCGGTGGCCACGCGGTACCGACTTGCCAGCTCGTCTCGGACCGCGTCCGTGAACCTGTCAACTACATACTGTTTCATCTGATCCGTCCATGTACGGCGGGAACTTGGGCGAGGGTACCGTCCGCTGATGAAGCACACCATGAACCATCCGATGACCACGATGCTCCACGACACCGTCGAGATGCCTATGCACGGCCTTGGCGTGTTCCAGACATCCGACGGTGATGAGGTCACCAATGCCGTCACCTGGGCCATCGAAGCGGGGTACCGGCTGATCGACACAGCGGCCATCTATCGCAACGAGGCCGGCGTCGGTGAGGCCGTTAGGTCCGTCGGAGTTCCGAGAGAGGAACTCTTCGTCACCACCAAACTGTGGAATGACGAGCAGGGCTACGAGTCGGCCATCGCAGCCCTCGATGCGAGCCTTGAGCGACTCGGCATGGACTACGTCGACCTGTATCTGATCCACTGGCCGATCGCGTCGAAGCTCTCGGATTCGTGGCGAGCACTTGAGGAACTGCAATCGGACGGACTTGCACGGGCAATCGGCGTCTCGAATTTCCACGGCCCGCAACTCGACGCGCTCATGGCGGAAGCGTCTGTCGCACCGAGTGTGAACCAGATCGAGCTGCATCCCAATCTGCAACAAAGGACGGTTGTCGCGGCGAACGACCGCTTTGGAATCATCACCCAGGCATGGAGCCCTCTCAAGCAGGGACGAGTTCTCCGCGACGAGACGCTCATCCGGATCGCAGAGGCCAAGGGTGTGTCGGCAGCGCAGGTCATTCTGAGATGGCAGCTGCAGTCCGGTATCGCAACGATTCCGAAGTCGGTCACCAAGGAACGCATCATCGAGAATGGCGACGTGTTCACGTTCAGTCTCTCGGAAGACGACCTCGCTGCGATCGCAGCAATGGACAGTGGTGATCGGATCGGTCCGAATCCCGATGATCATCCCGAAGGATTCAAAGATTGACGATGGCTCGGACGGCGTTACCATTCTTGCCACCGGCCAACCGGTTGGACCATCTGATACCGAAGACTGGGTCGACTCGATGACATGGACTCCAGATAGCTGGCGAAGCAAGCCGCTGAGGCAGCAGCCAACATACCCGGACGTTGACGCGCTGCGTGAAGCTGAGAAGGAACTCACGGAGTCTCCGCCGCTCGTGTTCGCCGGAGAGGCAAGGCGACTTCGATCGCAGCTTCGTTCGGTAGCGCGGGGAGAAGCGTTTCTCCTTCAGGGTGGTGACTGTGCAGAGTCGTTCGCAGAGTTCCACGTAGATACGATCCGAGACACCTTCAAGGTGATGCTCCAGATGTCGGTGGTTCTCACGTACGGTGCCGCGCTTCCTATCGTCAAGGTCGGAAGGATGGCCGGTCAGTTCGCAAAACCGCGAACCGCTGATGTGGAGACACAAGGCGAAGTGAGCCTCCCGACATACCGCGGGGACATCATCAACGGTATCGCGTTCGACGCGGAGGCCAGAGTGCCTGACCCTGCCCGGTTGCTCAAGGCCTATCACCAGTCAGCCCTCACGTTGAACCTTCTTCGGGCATTCGCTCAGGGTGGCATGGCGAACCTTGAACAGGTCCACCGTTGGAACCTCGAATTCGTGAAGGACACCGACCAGTTCGAACGGTATGAAGATCTCGCATCAGACCTCGATGAAACGCTTGCGTTCATGAGAGCCATCGGCATTACGCCCGAGACCGCCCCCCAGATGCGTGAGACGGACTTCTACACGAGCCATGAAGCACTGTTGCCAGGCTTCGAACAGGCGCTCACACGTGTCGACAGCATGACGGGCGATTACTACGCCTGCTCCGCACACATGCTCTGGATCGGTGACCGCACGAGGCAACTCGACGGGGCGCATGTTGAACTGTTGCGGGGTGTGAAGAACCCGATCGGCCTGAAGTGTGGGCCTTCGCTCGAGCCCGAAGATCTGGTCAGGCTGATCTCGGTGCTCGATCCGGAGAACGACCCGGGGCGGCTCACGTTGATCACAAGGCATGGTGCCGACGGCATCGCAGACAACCTCCCGGACCTGATCGAGGCGGTGGAGCGGGAGGGCTTCGAGGTTGTGTGGTCGTGTGACCCCATGCACGGCAACACCATGATCTCGTCGACGGGCTACAAGACGAGGCCGTTTGAGCGAGTCGTATCTGAGATGGAGCAGTTCTTCGACATCCATCGGTCGTACGGGACGCACGCCGGTGGTGTCCACTTCGAGATGACGGGACAGAACGTCACCGAATGCACCGGAGGGGCGGCGCAGATCGTCGAGGCGAACCTGAAGGACCGCTATCACACGCACTGTGATCCGCGGCTGAACGCAAGTCAGGCGCTCGAGTTCGCCTTCATCCTTGCCGACCTGCTCAAGGACGGACGGTCGCCCGGCGCCACTAGTCAGCCAGGCTGAGGCTTCTCGCTATCTGAGGATGGGCAGGCTGATCAGGATCGTGATGCCGACCACGAGGGTGACGAGCCCGAATCCGAGTACCAGCATCCGGTTCCGTGGTCGATTCATCTTGGAACTGACGCCGGCGAAGAAGAGAACCGACGCAAACAGCACCATCGTCAACACGTAGTTGTCCCCGGTCTGATTCGCATCCCTGGCCGCGGCAGACTTCTGATCAGCGAGTTCCGATAGACGGTCAGCCTCGACGGCGTCGGCGACGACGTACTCGGTCATCACGAACGGAGTCGGTGGTGCGTTTGCGTTGTTCGTCGGGTCGGTGGTGATCCATGCATCTATGGCGGGCCTGAACTCATCGCGGAACCGCAAGTACAGGAATCCGGAGATCGTCCCTCGCGAGGGTTCATACACGCCGGCGGTGATGGCCGGGATCGAACCACTCTCGATGTCGTCGACCAGGGCGGATACCCAGTCGATGTACATGGCGATGTCGATCTGGGTGAGTTGTCCCGCGCGAGTGTCGAATCGCGTTGACTCTGTGCGTGCAGCGCCCGCCTCCGAGAAATTGATGGACTGGGTGCCACCCCACTTCCCTGACTGGAACGCTGACCACGCGGTCAAGATCGTCGCAATGGCGAGCACGACCGTCGCGATGAGTTCGATGCGGTCGTTCGAGGCCCACAGGCCTGTTTGTGCTGTCTCTGATTCCGGCATGGGAGCAGCGTAGACGAGAGTGCGGTGCTGGCCGTCGCGCTATCCGGGTTCAGGCGTGGCCTTGAGGTGACGGGTGAGTACGTTCCACACAGAGGAGCGAGCGAGTTCGTGCTGCATCGATCGCAGGGTCGCCAGGAACGTTGGAATGGTCGCCCCGGCAGACATCGGATTCGGCCGAGACACGTCGAGAACGGTTTCGTCCGGGCGCAGCACGACCACATCGGTGTCGGGCCAATGGGCAGCGAGGAGTGCGATCTCGGCGGAGAGCGCCTTCCGACCGACTCGGTCGAACATGTCCTCATACATCCGACCTCCAGATCTGGGTGCGGTCGCGGCGAATGGGGCAACGATGATCACAAGATCCAGCGGGTCGGGATGTGCAAGGAGAAGGTCGGCAGAGGTACCAGAGCCCATGCCGCCGTCGGCATACCAGCGATCGTGGATCCGAACCGGCTCGTACACGAAAGGGACCGCCGCTGACGCTGCAACCGCTTCGGCAAGTGTCGTCTCAGGTGCTCCCTCGGTTCCAAAGGGAACCCGTGAGCGATCGCGCACGTCGTACGCAACCATCGCTGTGGACTTCTCTGGCCAACCGTGAGCCATTGGACCTACGGTATCGGTAACCCAACGCTGGAGTCCGTCGGTGCGATAGATACCGGGGCTTCCCAGGGCGATGTGGAGGCTTGGATGGCGGATCGCTGGGAGCAGCCCTCTGCGGATCCAGCGAATGGCGCCCCGCGGTGCCCCGCGCGTATAGAGGTACCCGTTGAGCCACTCATGGATCTCGTCTTCAGTTTCCCCGGTCCCTGTGAAGGCATCGAGATGGAGCGCCTCTCCCCGAACCATTGCTCCAACGAATGCCCCTGATGAGGTTCCGATGAGCACATCGGCATCGTTCGGCTCCCACCCGGTCGCCATACGGAGTGCCAGCAGGGCGCCGAAATCGAAGGCTGCACCGGTGATTCCGCCTCCACCCAAGACAAGTCCTACTGAGCTCACGGTCGGCAGGATATCCGACCACGGGCGACTGCGGTCAAGGTGTCAGTCCTATCGTGAGGGTGTGAAGACGACGGAACAGCTCGCGGACTTTCTCGAACGCCAGCGCGCTGATGATGGCCAAGCCGCGCTCAGCGAGGCGAAGATGCGATCTATCGACATCGCTGATCGAGTGGTGTCGATTGTCGATGATGACGAGTTGGTCGCTGTAGGCGTAGCGGCGACGCACATCCAGCCAGACGGGTCGACTCATTGGGGCATCGAAACCGTCGTGATCAGGTCCATGCAGTTCCCCGCGTTCGAGGACGCCACCCTTGAGAGAGCGCTCGAGTTGGTGCCTGGGGGAGCCCCGATGAGCGTGTGGTCCCGGCGGAGGAGTCTCGATCATGCGCTGCAGCGCGCCGGCTTCGAATGCACACGATCTCTGGCGCACATGGTGGTACCGCTGCCCCTTGACGCGACGACGGCCTTACCGGTCGATGGGTTCGCTTCGGGGGACGAAGGTCGATTGCTGTCGGTTAACAACGCGACATTCGGAACGCATCGCGAGGCCGGCGGCCTTGACGAATCTGAACTGGCGCAGGTGATGTCCGAACCATGGTTCGATCGTGAGGGCGTCTTGTTTCACCAGATAGACGGCATCGATGCGGCCTTCTGTTGGACGAAGGTTCATCCGAACGGCGATGGCGAGATCTACCGAATCGGCGTCGATCCCCGGTTCCAGGGGAGTGGATTGGGCAGGCAGATAGTCATAGCGGGCTACGAACACCTGGTCACGAACCATGGAGCCGAGAGAGGCACGTTGTGGGTCGATGAGTCGAATCGCTCCGCCGTGCGCATCTACGAAGGCATCGGCATGCAGGTCGAGGCGAGGAACCGAGAATTCAGCCGGGGACTTGGCTAACCGAAGCGGTGCCCACACGATGGACAATGATTGTCGCCCTCGTGTGTCTGTGATCGGCACCACGGACACGGTAAATCGGAGGCATCCTCAGATGTGGCGATGGGAACGTGAACCTGGCCACCCGCTGCCTGCATCTGCCTGCCACTGATCATGAATATGGCTACACCCACGAACGCCGCTGCAATCGTAATCTCCAACACCCAGTCTCCCTCCATCGGATGCCCCAATGTAGGGAGAGAGCGCGAAATTCTTCGGTATTTACCCTTCGATCGCTCCAAGGACGGCTCGGTCGAACTCCGGCACGAGGCTGTGAGGAAGATCGGACGCCTTCGACGATGTCTGGCGATCGGCAAGATGGAGGAGTTGTTGGGCAGCGTGGTACACGATCCAGCGATCGAGTTGGCCTGAATCCATCTCGGTCCCATACCCGCGCATCACACCGAGAGCCGCGGCTGGTCCCTCGTGGACGGACATCGACCACGCGGCACGGGACAGATCCCATTCGGGCGGTGCGAGGGTTGCCCACTCCCAGTTCACGAGGGTGACCTCGCCTTTGTTGTTGACGACGAACTTGCGAGCGATCGGGTTCGTATGAGACACCTTCGGTTCACCAGCGCTCGGTGGCGGGACGTCGTGCGCCGCCTCGATCGCCTCCGCGCTCACGCCCACGCGCCTCCGGTAGCGTTCCAAGCGCCTGATCGTGGACTGAAGGTCTGAGGCGATCCATTCCTCGTCGATGCCGCGTGCGAGGTTGGAGAACGCACCCTTATCTGAGCTATGGATGGCGGCAAGCGTCTCACCTGCCTTCTCAGCGAGACCGGGGTTCTCTGGGAGGGTGTCGAGGCTCCATTTCCCTCCGTCGACGAACATCACCCAATGAGCGCCTTCGTCGACTCCACGCGTCAGGACGCGGGGCACGCCGGCGATGTTCTCGAGAGCTTCGAGAGCGTGTGCCTCTCTTCTGTCCCTGGAGTCGGCGCCGTACACCTTGAAGATCACGGTGCCATCGTCCCGCCATATCCGATACACATGGTTGGCACCCTGAGCGGACTTCGGGGAGCTGAGGTGTTGCAGTGTCGAACCCGCGGCGATCCGTTGTGCAGCAGCGCGTGCGTCCACCAGTTCATCCTCCCTCGACGTGTATTCCCCAACATACGCACCTAGCGACGTCTTGGGTACTCTTATGTCTTCCACACAACAAGAGGATGAACCAGTGTCCGTTCAGATAACGCTCCCTGACGGCTCCGAGCGCGAGTACCAAGATGGCGTCACCGGGTACGACATCGCCTCCGACATCGGACCGCGCCTCGCAAAGGCCGCGGTCGCCGTGACGGTTGATTCGGCGATGTACGACCTGCATCGAGAGATCCCGTCTGACGCCGCGGTGTCGATCGTGACCGATTCCACCGAAGCAGGAAGACACGTCATGCGCCACTCCGCGGCTCACATCATGGCCCAAGCTGTGCTCGAACTGTTTCCTGGTTCCACCTTCGCGATCGGTCCTGCCATCCAGGATGGTTTCTATTACGACTTCAGCCTCGACCGCCCGTTCCACCCGGATGATCTCGACAGGATCGAAGCGAGGATGTCGGAGATCGTTGCCGCGGACCAGCCGTTTGACCGCGGCGAACTCACGATCGATGAGGCGCTCGATGCATTCTCCGATCATCCCTTCAAGGTTGAGATCATCCAAGGCGTTGATTCCGATGAGGGCATCGGCGACGCCGGAGTGTCGACCTACCGCAACGATCAGTTCATCGACCTGTGTCGGGGTCCCCACCTGCCCTCGACCGGACGGCTCAAGGCCTTCAAGCTGATGCGTTCGGCTGGCGCGTATTGGCGAGGGGATGAGAAGAACCCCCAGTTGCAGCGGATCTATGGAACGGCCTGGGAATCAAAGAAGGCTCTCGACGAGTACCTCGCTCGGCTTGAAGAAGCGAGCAAACGTGATCACCGGAAACTCGGCGCGGAACTTGATCTCTTTTCATTTCCGAGCGAGCTTGGTAGCGGTCTTGCGATCTGGCATCCCAAGGGCGGGATCCTCAGAAAGACCATCGAGGACTACTCGCGGCGCACTCACATCAACGGCGGGTACGACTACGTCGTGACACCACATCTCGCCAAGGCGGACCTCTGGCAGACATCGGGCCATGTGAACTTCTACGCGGATGGCATGTATCCGCTGATGGAGCTTGATGGGGGAGAGGACAAGCCCGGACAGGCGTATTACGTGAAGCCGATGAACTGCCCGTTCCACATTCTCGTGTACAAGAGTTCCAGCCGTTCTTATCGGGAACTGCCCATGCGGCTCTACGAACTTGGGACGGTGTATCGGTACGAGCGGTCCGGAGTGCTCCAC
>CAXMSN010000126.1:0-10142 GCA_964196275.1 uncultured Kiloniellales bacterium
GTGCACCTGCGTTGATGCCCCTGACCGATCCACCGCCCGAGAGGACGCCTGAGAACGCTTTGAATTCGGTCGCCGAGAACACCTCAGAGAGATTCCTGATGTCCATTCCGAAGCGGACATCAGGCTTGTCTGTCCCGTACCGCTCCATGGCATCGGCATGGGTCATCCGAGGGATCGGTGTTTCGACCGTTTCACCTCGGAGGTCTGAGACAACGCGCACAACTATGTTCTCGAGGACATCAAGGACATCGTCCTGGCCCCAGAAAGAACCCTCGAAGTCGAGTTGGGTGAATTCGACCTGACGATCAGCTCGAAAGTCTTCATCCCGGTAGCACTTCGCCACCTGGTAATACCGCTCGACGCCACCGATCATCAGCAGTTGCTTGAAGAGTTGCGGGGATTGCGGCAGCGCATAGAAGTGGCCTTGGCGCAGCCTGGATGGCACCAGCATGTCCCTCGCACCTTCAGGTGTCGATGCGATCAAGGTCGGGGTCTCCACTTCCAGGAATCCACCCTCGTCCATCACTTCACGCATCGCCCGGATCGCCTTCGACCGAGCTCTCAGATTGTCCGCCACACGTTGCCTGCGCAAGTCGAGGTATCGGTACTCAAGACGCTTTCCCTCATCGATGTCCGTTCTCCCATCGAGGGGAAATGGAAGCGGCTCGGATGGGCTGAGGACGGAGAGCTCCGCAGCGGAGACTTCTACAGCACCCGTAGGAAGTTCGGTGTTCACAGTTCCCTCGGGACGTGGCCTGACGGTTCCCTTGATCTGGACACAGAACTCGAGTCTGAGCCCATGCAGTACATCTTCAGGCGCAGGTGAGTCTTCGGGGTTGAGTACGACCTGTACCACGCCCGAAGCGTCGCGGAGGTCTATGAAGATCACCCCACCGTGATCTCTTCTTCTCGCCACCCATCCGGCGAGGACCACATCTGAGCCATCGTCGCCCGCACGCAGTGTCCCTGCGCCGTGCGTTTTCATTTGGCCTGAAGCCATGCGGCGATCTCCTTCGTACTTCTCACAGACTGCTCTCCCGTGCTGAGTTCCTTTGCAGTGACTTCACCGTTCGCCCACTCCTCGCCAACGACGAGTGCTACCCGTGCGCCCCGTTTGTGGGCAGCCTTGAACTGTGCCTTCACTGACCGGAAACCGACCGTCCAATCTGCGCGTATCCCCTCGCGTCGGAGGCTCGATAGGAACACGGCAGCGTCTCCCCGAAGGCCATCGTCAGCGACAACGATGAATGCGTCGAGCGATGGTCCTGCACCAATGTCAGCGCTCTCTTCCGAGGCGTCGTCGAGCGCCAGCAGGATGCGGTCTATCCCCATAGCAAGTCCGACTCCAGGTGTCGGACTGCCTCCGAGCAATGCAAAGAGCCCGTCGTAGCGACCTCCACCGCCAACACTGCTCTGAGCCGCCCCATATCGCCTCGGGACGTACTCGAAGACGGTGCGGTTGTAGTAGTCGAGTCCTCGGACGAGCTTGTTGTCGATCGTGTATGGAATGTCGAGACGTTCAAGTCCCTTGCGTACTTCAGCAAAATGAGCTGCGGCTGCGTCCCCGAGGTGGTCCAGGGGCACCGGTGCGTCAGAAACAGCCTCCGCGTCTGCCTTCGAGTCAAGCACGCGCATCGGATTGGTGTCGATGCGCTTCCTGGCGTCGTCCGAGAGTTGGCCCTCTCGGGCGCGCAGGAACGACTGGAGTTCTGATCGGAACTGGGTGCGGTCAGACGGATCGCCGATCGAGTTCAGGCGAACGTCGATGTCGCTGACGCCCATCGCCTCCAGGTACCGGAACCCGAACTCGATGACCTCCACGTCGGCATCAGCGGATTCTGCGCCGAAATACTCGATTCCGCCCTGATAGAACTGACGTGTTCTCCCCTTCTGCGGCCGTTCGTACCGGAACATCGCGCCCCAGTAAGCACCCTTGATCGTCGTGGAGACGCCACCTGCTTGGATCACTGCTCTCACAACGGAAGCTGTTGCCTCTGGTCGGAGGGTGATACTTCGACCGCCTTGGTCGTCGAACGTGTACATCTGCTTCTCGACCACCTCGGTGTCTTCTCCGACGCCGCGGGCGAAGAGTTCCGTCTGTTCGAAGATCGGTGTCAGCGTCAAGCCATAGCCGAACGTCTCTGCCATGTCATCGAACAAGCGGTGGGCTCTCCGCCAACGCTTGGAGTCCGGTGGCAACACGTCGTACGTGCCCTTCGGCGCTCGGTAGCTACTCATATGAGTTCCTGAAGAAATGGGTTGGTTGACCGTTCGGCGGCAAGCGTAGTGGCGGGCCCGTGTCCTGGAAGAACACGCGTTTCGGCTGGGAGGGGAAGGACCCTTTTCTGCATCGACTTCATGAGCTCTTCGTACGATCCACCGGGGAGATCTGTCCTACCGATCGAGCCGGCGAAGAGTTGATCTCCCGAGAACAGCACCCCCTCATCGGCAAGATAGAAGCAGCAGTGCCCTGGCGTATGCCCCGGCGTGTGGATCACCGATGCCGACACGCCGGCAAGTTCGAGCACCTCTCTGTCGGTGAGATGTTGAAATGGGGAGGCGACGGCCGGCCCATCGAGTCCGTCAGCTTGTGCTCCGAGCAAGGCCCGCAACTGGTCGCCCGGATGCCGTGCCATGTCGATGTCATCCGGGTGGATGTAGGCGACGACCCCATTCGTCGCAACGCCATCGACGCCACCGGCGTGGTCGATGTGGCCGTGGGTGACTAGCAACGCCACCGGCGTGAGATCGAATTCGGCAAGCAGGTCTCCGATACCGACCGGATCAGGAGGCGCGTCGATGACCACCGCAGGCCCATCGCGGTCGGGCGCGACCACGTACGTATTCGTACCGAAGTACCAGAGGGAGCGCGATTCGATCAACATGGTGCGTCACATCCCGCTTAGAGCACGAGCCGGTAGGCGTCGTATACTGCTTCTACCTTCTGGAGGCCGCCGAGGACGAGCTCCAGAGCTTCGCGGTCTGAGAGTTCGATCTCGTAGCGCAACAGCGCGATCCTGTCTCTTCCGGTCACTGACGACGATGCGTGGATGTTCGCACCCACATCGGAGAGTGCCGCTGTGACGTCCCTCAACAGACCGGGCCTGTCGAGGGCTTCGACCTGGATCCAGACGAAGAACGTGCCCGTCTGTTCGCCAGACCAAGCAACGTCAACCATCCGTTCGGCACCACGTTCTTCGAGCGAGCCGATGTTCGCACAGTCTGCTCGATGAACCGAGACGCCTCTGCCGATCGTGACGAATCCGACGATGTCATCGCCCGGTACCGGGCTGCAGCACTTCGCCATCCGCACGAGCATGTCCTCAAGTCCCTCAACGATGACGTCTCCGGCGAGCCGTTGCGCCCGCTTGTGCGCTGTCGGAAGACGCTCGGCCTGTACCGCCTCGGCTGTCTCGTCAGGCTTCAGAACCCGGGAGAGCCTCTGAGCGACTGTCTGTGGGCTCGTCCGGCCTTCGCCGATCGACATGTAGAGCGCTTCCAGATCGGCGAAACCGAGGTCGCTGGCGACCGTTGTCAGCGCCTCGTCGTTGCCACCGAGCGGGAGCGAGGCCTTACGGAATGCCTTTGTCGCCATCTCCTTGCCGTCGTGGAGTGCGTTGTCCCTCCGCTCTCGCGAGAACCAGGCCTTGATCTTGGAGGCCGCCTTGGATGACTTGACGAATGCAAGCCAGTCCCGTGACGGGTGGGCGTCTTGCGCCTTCGACGTGATGATCTCAACGATGTCTCCGGACTCGAGCTCGGTGGACAACGGGACCAGCCTGCCATTGACGCGTGCACCGGCGCACCTGTGCCCGACGTCGGTGTGTACCCGGTATGCGAAGTCGACCGGAGTCGCACCCTTCGGAAGCGTCTTGACATCACCCTTCGGCGTCAAAGCAAACACCTCGTCCTGGTACAGGTCGAGTTTGAGATTCTCAAGGAACTCTTCCGGATCTTCGGCGTCCTCCTGGATGGCTCTGATCTCTTGCACAACCGGCAGCTCGCCCGTGTCGCCCACTTCGTCCTTGTACCGCCAGTGTGCAGCGATGCCAGCCTCTGCCCGTTCGTGCATCTCCTCCGTACGGATCTGTACTTCCAGTGCCTTCCCCTCAGGGCCAACCACGGTCGTATGGAGCGACTGATAGAAGTTAAACTTCGGCATCGCGATGTAGTCCTTGAAGCGGCCTTGAATCGGTGGCCACAGCGTGTGGATCAACCCGAGGACGCCGTAACAGTCCTTGACCTCGTCGACGATGATTCTGATTCCGATGAGATCGTGGATGTCCTCGAACTCCAGCCCGGATGACACCATCTTGCGGTAAATCGAGTAGAGGTGCTTCGGGCGACCGGAGATCGACGCTGTGATGTTCGCCGCTTCAAGTTCCTCTTCCACGAGTTTCGTGACACCCTCGAGATACGACTCGCGCTGAGGTGAGCGACGCATGACCGCCTCCTCAAGCTCGGCCTTCGGCCCTGGGAAGAGGACCCCGAAGCACGTCTCTTCCATCTCGTGCTTGATCTCCTGCATCCCGAGCCGGTGAGCGAGCGGGGCGTATACATCGAGCGTCTCGGATGCGACTCGACGCTGCTTCTCCTCGGGGAGTGGGCTGAGCGTTCTGATGTTGTGGGTTCGGTCTGCGAGCTTGATGACGAGGACCCGGATGTCCCTGGCCATCGCGACCGCCATCTTTCGGATCGTCGCCGCTTGGGCTACCTCACGGCTCGAGAACTTGATTCGATCAAGCTTCGTGACTCCGTCGATCAGCAGTGCAACCTCGTCGCCGAACTGGTCTGTCACCCCAGCAAGGGTGAGGTCCGTGTCTTCCACGGTGTCGTGCATCAGTGACGCCGCGAGGGTGGCTTCGTCTAGTCCGTAGTCGGCGAGGATCTCGGTCACAGCGATCGGGTGAACTATGTACGGGTCGCCGGTGGCGCGCGTTTGGCCTGCATGGCTCGCCTTTGCGACGACATAGGCCTCGTCGATGAGCGTCGTGTCTGCACCCGGGTGGTTCTGGGTGTACGTGCCCACGACGTCAGCCATCATTTCGTCCGGCGTGCGGCCACGGACTGCCGGGTCTATGAACGATTCAGGGGCGTTCGGTGCTTCGCTTGTGTCCGTGGCATCCACCATCAGACAATGCTACCGACGTTTGCGCCTCTGCTTGGGAGGCCTTACGGACTCTACGGGTACGTCGGTTGCGGCTACGGCTTCTGCTACATCTGTCTGTGTAACGAGCTGTTCCCCACCGCCACGCGCCGATCTCCGACGCTGTCGCTCCCACTCGGGCTCCTTCTCTTTCCATCTTGCGAGGATCGGAGCCGCGATGAAGATGGAAGAGTACGTGCCAACGGCGATTCCGATGAAGAGCGCTAGGGCGAATTCCTTGAGCGTCTCGGCGCCAATCGCAAGTGAACCGACGAGCAACAGGGCACCGACCGGGAGGAGAGATGTCAACGATGTGTTGATCGACCGCATGAGTACCTGATTCATCGAAAGGTTGACGATCGAGGAGAAGGTGGTGCGCGTGTGCAACTCGTGGACGTTCTCTTTCACCTTCTCGTAGACGACGACAGTGTCGTAGAGCGAATAGCCGAGGATCGTCAGCACGGCGATGATCGTCGCTGGCGTCACAACGAACCCGACCAGCGCATAGAGGCCGCCCGTGATGAGGAGGTCGTGGAACAATGCAGCGAGGGCAGCGACGGCCATCTTCCATTCGAAACGCCAGGTGATGAACAGCGCTACAACGAGCAGGAAAATCACCAGGGCCCGGATGGCTGCGCTCGTCACCTCAGCACCGAACGTCGGCCCCACGGCTGAGACATTCACGTCGTTGACTTCAGCACCGACGGAGTTGGCGACGGCGCGGACAAGGCTGTCTTGTTCCACGGCAGGAAGCGATTCCGTCTGGACGGTGACGAAGCCATCGCCTGATATCTGCACTCTTGCGTCTGAGTAGCCGACTTCACGCAGATCGCCACGTATCTCCTCGACCGTCGCATCCGACTGGTTCGGAACCGTCACTATGACGCCGCCCGTGAAGTCGATCGAAAGATTGAAGGGCCGCACGACCATGATCAGCACGGACGCCAGAACGAGACCTAACGAGACCTTCATCGTCGTCTTCGAAATGCTCACGAAATCGAAGTGCGTCTCTCCCCTGTACAGCTTCGTGATGATGCTCATACGTTCACCTCCACCTGTTCCTCATCGTGGAGTCCCTCCGCAGTCGCACCCATGGCGCCTCTGATGGAGAAGATCCCTCCTTCGCCGAGTCGGCTTCTAGCAAGGAGATAGGTGGCGGGGCGCGTATAGAAGTAGGCAACGCCGATGTCGATCACGGTCGCGAGGCCAAGCGTGAGGGCGAATCCCTTGACCTGCCCGATCGCAAGCATGTAGAGCAGAACGGCACCAAGCAATGTGACCGTGTCACCCATCAAGACGGTGCGGTATGCAGACTCGAACGCATAGGTGACAGACGGACGCAGTCCTCTGCCCTTCCGGTACTCCTCCTTGATTCGCTCGAAGTACACGATGTACGAGTCAGAGGTGATACCGACGGACACGATGATTCCGGTGACACCAGCAAGCGTCAATGTCGTTCCCTGCGTCTCACCAAGCAATGTGAGGATGGCCAGAAGGAATGAACCGAATACCGTCAGACCGATGAGGGAGACCATGCCCAGCGAGCGGTAATAGACCAGCATGTAGCCGGCTACGAGCATGAGTCCGACGAGGCCGGCGATCAAGCCTGCGGTGAGGGAGTCCTCTCCCAACGAGGCTGACACCGACTCGACGCGTTCACGCTCGAACGTCGTCGGCAGTGCTCCGTATCGGAGAAAGGCCGCGAGTTGTTCGCCGACTTCTTGAGCGTTCTCGATCGTTCCGATGGTGATCACGACAGCGTCGGGGTCAAGGCCTTGACTGGGATCTGTTTCCTGCGCAACGGCCGGCGCAGATATCACGACGCCGTCGACAACGATCGCGAGTTGCCGACGCGGATCGCCAGCCGGATAGGACGCAAGCACAGCGGTGGCTTGCCTGAACTTCTCGCCGCCTTCGTCGGTGAACTCGGGCACCACCACCCACTGACCGCCGAAGTTCTGCTGCTGGAACAGCACCTCAGCACCGGTGATGTCGGCACCCGTAAGGAAGGCTGCATCGACGTCGTAGATGAAGATGGCATCGCGTTCAGGAAGGTACGCCCTCAGGGTCACATCGTCCTCGATCGTGAGTCCCGTTACTGGATCGAGCCCGTCGGGATGGACGCCTGTCGGGTCCGTGATCGCCGGGCTCTCGATGAACTGGCCAAGTACGGGACGGAACGACAGTTCTCCTGTCGTCCCCACAGCATCGAGTGCCCGCTCCCTGTCAGAGACACCGGGAAGTTGCACCACGATCGCCCTGTCTCCTACGACAGCGATCTCAGGCTCCTGGACGCCTCCCAGGTTCTCGATCCGTCGACGCATGATCTCAGCAGCAGCATCAAGCGTGTCCTCGTCTGTTCCTTCAGGGGCTACCAAGGTCACTGCGAACCCACCCTGGAGGTCGAGACCAAGTTTCGGTGCCCAACCTGCAGAGAGCATCACAGCGACCGAGCCCCATGCGATGCCGACCGTGACGAGAAGCGTGATTATCGCCTTTCGCTTACTCACTCGTCATCGTCCTCAATGCGCTCTGCCACCGCTCGCTTTGTGATCTGCATTCGGGAGCCGTCGAGCTGGATGGTGAACGTGGACTCATCCTCCTCGACAATCTTGCCAAGGATCCCTCCGATTGTGCGGATCTCGTCGCCTACGGCGACGGATGACTGGAGTTTCTTTGCCTGTTTCTGCCTTCGCCGTTGAGGCATGAGGATGAGCACGTAGAAGAGTCCGCCGAGGATCACGATCGGGACGAGGAAGGCCAGCGGCGACCCCGTCGCCTCAGCCTCCTGGGCAAGAATCGGGGCGGCGGTTACGAACAATGCGCTCACGTTGGGTGTCTCCGGTCAACGGATGAAGGGGCTGTCAGAACGCTGGGATGGTAACGGTGGGTGACCGCAATCCTCTCATTCCGTGGGTCTGGTCCGTCGTGTGATGAGCTCGTCGCGGAAGGCACCGAACGAACCATCGGTGATGGTTCTCCGGATGTCTGCCATGAGGCGGTACGTGTAGGTGAGGTTGTGCAGGGTCAGGAGACGATGACCCAGAAGTTCGCCGGTTCGGTTGAGGTGTCGCAGATATCCCATCGAGTAGCGTCGACAGGTAACGCACGGGCACTCCGCATCGATCGGACGTGCGTCGTCGGCCCATTGCGCTCTCTTGATCGATATGTCCCCGTCTCGCGACAGTGCCTTTCCGTGCCGTGCGAGCCTCGTCGGCAGCACACAGTCGAACAGGTCGACACCGAGGGCAACCGCATCGAGAATTCCCTCTGTGTCTCCGAGTCCCATCACATACCGCACCGCAGACGGATCGAGTTCAGCGAGGGCTGGCTCGATCGCCCTGACCCGCTCCTCTGGCGTCTCACCGACCGCAAGGCCACCGATGCCGAACCCTGGGAAACCAAGGTCGGCCGTTTCACTCGCCGAACGGGCACGAAGTTCAGGGTCAGCGCCACCCTGCACGATTCCGAATTGAGCACGATCGGAGCGCTTCTTGGCTGCTCGGGAACGTTCCGCCCAGCGCAAGGTGTGATGCATTGCTCGTTCGGCTGCCTCCCGAGATGCTGGCAACGCGACCGGGACGTCGAGAACCATCGCGATGTCCGATCCCAGTGCCTCCTGCACCGCGACCGCTCTCTCGGGAGTGAGTTCGACACGCGATCCGTCATACGTAGAGCGAAACACAAGAGAATGCTCTGTGATCTTGGGGTTCAACGAAAGCACCTGATACCCGCCCGAATCCGTGAGAATCGGACGGTCCCAGGCCATGAACCCGTGAAGCTCACCCAGCGCGGCAACGATTTCCTCGCCGGGTCTGAGCATCAGGTGATAGGTGTTCGCCAGCACGATCTGCGCACCGATGCGATCGAGATCCTCCGTGTCGACGGTCTTCACGGTGGCGCGAGTGCCAACGGCCATGAACCCCGGCGTCACCACCTCACCGTGTGGTGTTGACATCACTCCCGTTCTTGCGTCACCGTCCACCGACGTTCCGGTCCAACTGACTGCGCTCATCGTTCAACCTCAAGGAACATCGCGTCACCGAAAGACAGGAAGCGATACCCACTATCGAGTGCGTGCTCGTAGGCCACCTTCCACCGATCGCCGATCAACGTGGAAACGAGGACAAGCAGTGTCGTTCTCGGTGCGTGAAAGTTGGTCACAACGGCGTCGACGACGGTGGGCGTGAACCCGGGCTTGATGAACAGATCAGTGTCTCCCTCGTACGGCGCGATCATGCCATTGCCAATGGCGGCTGATTCAAGCGTGCGCACAACCGTTGTGCCGACAGCGACCACCTTGCCTCCATGTCGACGAGTTGTCTCGACCGCATCGACGACACCGCGACCGACAGAGATGTGCTCGGAATGGATCCTGTGGTCGTCGATATTGTCGGTCGACATCGGCCTGAACGTATCAAGTCCCACGTTGAGATCGACCTCTGCAATGTCCACGCCACGGTCTCGAAGCCCTGCGACGACACCCGGAGTGAAGTGCAGTGCAGCGGTCGGCGCAGCCGAGGAGCCGACGACTCTGGCGAACATGGTTTGGTACCGACCCGGATCTTCTAGCGAGCCATGGAAGTAAGGGGGCAGCGGCACGGTGCCGTGCGATTGAATGGCCTGCTCGATATCGCCATCGGTACGCATCTCGATGGTCGCGACGCCTTCGATCGGGTCAGAGAGCAATGTGGCGATGATCGGTCCGATCGTGACCGTCGAACCGATTCTCACCTTCTTGGACGGACTCATCAGCGCCTGCCAACGTTCGTGATCGATGCGTCGTGTGAGGAGCAGTTCAGTGCGACCGCCCGTCTCCCGCCGTCCGATCAAACGTGCAGCTCTCACCTTGGTCCGATTGACGACGACAAGGTCTCCTTCGCTGAGCATGGACGGGAGGTCGGAGAAGACCCGATCGACCATGGTTCGTGTGTCGAGCAGGCGTGCGGCATCGCGAGGCTCGATCGCCACTTGTGCGATCGCCTCGAGCGGCAGC
>CAXMSN010000127.1:0-36674 GCA_964196275.1 uncultured Kiloniellales bacterium
AAGAAGGCGCCTGCCAAGAAGTCGGCGGCGAAGAAGGCTCCTGTAAAGAAGACGGCTGCTGCCAAGAAGGCGCCTGCCAAGAAGTCGGCGGCGAAGAAGGCTCCTGTAAAGAAGACGGCTGCTGCCAAGAAGGCGCCTGCCAAGAAGAAGCCGGCGGCCAAGAAGCCGTATCCGTTCGAGGTCGGCGACAAGGTGGTCTACCCGCACCACGGAGCGGCGACGATCATCAAGAAAGAGCGGATCGAGTTCGCCGGCGAGAAGCGGGACTACTTCGTGCTCGAGGTGGCGACCGACCAACTCACGGTTCGCGTCCCGGCGGAGAACGCACTGGACCGCGGCGTAAGGCCGGTCATTTCCAAGAACAAGGCCAAGCAGGTCTTCGCAACCTTCAAGCAGGAGCCGCAAGAGGCCGGCGCCAATTGGAGCCGGTGGTACAAGCTGCTTACTGAGAAGATCAACTCGGGCGACATCTTCCAGGTGGCCGAAGTCGTTCGTGACCTCACGTATGCCCAACAAGTGAAGGGGATCTCCCCGGCCTTGAAGCGGATGCTCGCCAAGGCAAGGGTCATCATCATCTCCGAACTGCAGTTCTCGCTCAAACTGAGCGAGGAAGATTCCATCAAGAAGCTCGACCGGGCCCTGCCAAAGGTCGAGGTGCCCGACGAGGACTGATGAAAGACGAGGAATCGCCAAGATGAACGTCTGGGCGATCGTCGTTGCGGGTGGTACCGGGAGCAGGTACGGCGGCCCGAAGCATGCGATGCTTCTCGA
This sequence comes from uncultured Kiloniellales bacterium, assembly GCA_964196275.1. Lineage (GTDB taxonomy): Bacteria > Actinomycetota > Acidimicrobiia > Spongiisociales > UBA5794 > UBA5794. Next base: position 772 of record CAXMSN010000127.1, read on the forward strand.
TGACACGGAGCTGTGGCTCCGATGCGTTGAGGCATTCTCTGAGGCTGGTATCTCGGATGTCGTCGTCGTCGGTGACGTCCCTGACGGGGTTTCGGGCGGCAAGAGGCGTCGCGATTCGGTGGCGAACGGGCTCGCAGCGGTGCCGGAGTCTGCCGATTGGATTCTCATTCACGACGCGGCCAGGCCGCTGGTGACCCCGGACCTGATCGGAGCGGTGATGAGGCGGCTGGAACTTGGCGATGCCGATGCTGTGATCCCGGTCACCCCGATGACGGACACACTGAAACGTGTGAAGAACTCCCGCGTCGTCGGGACGATCGACAGATCCTTGATCAAGGCGGTACAGACTCCTCAGGCGTTTCGTGCCGAAGCTCTCAGGGCGGCGCATGCGCACGACCGCGCTGCAGACGTCACGGACGATGCAGGCCTCATTGAACGCATGGGTGGAACGGTCGTGACGATTCCTGGGGACCAGCACAACATGAAGATCACGTTTTCCGGCGACCTTGAGATCGCAGAGGCGATCCTCGAAGGCAGGCGAAATGTCTGAGACAAGGGCTGGCATCGGTTACGACGCCCATCGTTTTGGTGGTGACGGGCCCGTGATCATCGGCGGTGTGCCCGTCGAGCACGCCACGGGACTCGTTGGCACTTCCGATGCTGATGTGGCGGCGCACGCGATATGTGATGCCATGCTCGGCGCCGCTGCTCTCGGGGACATGGGGACTCACTTCCCAAGCGATGACGATCGGTGGGTAGACGCTGACTCGATGGATCTGCTTGCCGCGTGCGCAGCGATGGTGAGATCCTCCGGTTTCTTGATCGCGAACTGTGATGTGACGGTGATCGCCGAGAATGTCAGGGTGGCGCCTCATCGTGAGGCCATGCGGTTTCGCATCGCAGCTGCGATCTCCTTGGACATCGACCGAGTCTCTGTGAAAGCGACTACGACGGATGGGCTTGGCTGGATCGGGGCTGGTGACGGCATTGCGGCACAGGCCGTCGTGACCTTGGAGCGTTAGCGCTCGTCGGCAGATCGTCGGAACTCCGCGGCCACGGATGCACCGACGCCGACATCGTTCGTCACGATCATGTCGACGCCCGCAGAGAACAGTCGTCGCATGGTGTCAGGGTCGTCAACGACATACACCATCACGGCCAGGCCAAACTCGTTGGCATTTCTGACGACCGCATCAGGATCATCTGCTACGTACATGGCAGGCAGATTGATGGATTGGTGTCGGAACAGGCGTGTCCACCAGAGACCAACCTTCAGGCTCGTGTTCGTCCATACGAGTTGTCCACGTGCGATCGATGGGGCGATCCGCTTGGTTCTGATCATCGCAAAGGGGTCGAAGGAGGAGATCAATATGCGCGTCGGGTCGTCGACCTCCTGGATCTTGGCGATCGTCTGATCGACGATCGTTCGCTTGCGATCGAACCCTTGCTCTGACTTCCAGTTCTTGATCTCGACGTTGACCGACATCGATGGCGGGATGGCAGCGAGCCCCTCTTCGAGCGTCACGATCAGTGGATCCTCGCTGCGCATCCGGTCGAAACTCGCTTCCGACAGTGGGCCGATCGTCGGGTGCACAGAGTCGTGGGCAAGGATCAAGATACCGTCGGAAGATCGACGTACATCGAGCTCCACGCCGTCGCCGCCGGCTTCGGCATTGAGCGTGAAGGCTTCGATCGAGTTGTCGGGTGCCCGGGAAGAGTCGCCTCGGTGGCCGTATATCAGCGGGCCCGGTCCAAGCGGATTGGTCATGGCGGCAAGCGTACCGTGGGAACGGGTCGGCAAAAGCTCGCGGGTACCATGCATCCGATGCAGATCTACAACACACTCGAGCGTGCGGTGGTGCCGTTCGTCCCGCGGGACGAGGGTGTCGTCACGATCTACGTGTGCGGTCCGACGGTGCAGTCCGAAGCCCACCTCGGCCACGGCAGGAGCGCCGTTTCGTTCGACATCCTTCGCCGGTATCTCATGTGGAAGGGGAACGACGTTCGGTTCGTACGCAACGTCACGGATATCGACGACAAGATCATCGACCGTGCGAACGAAAGAGGGATGTCGACCGCCGAGGTTGCTGCCGAAGCCTTCGGTGCGTTCACGGAGGCATACGACAAGCTCGGGAACCTTCAGCCAACCATCGAGCCCAAAGCGACTGAGCACATCGCTGAGATGATCGCCGTCATCGAGACGCTCATCGCACGAGGCCACGCGTACGAGTCCGATGGTGACGTGTACTTCTCGGTCCGGTCGTTCGATCCTTACGGCAAGCTCTCCCGCCATGACCTTGACGATCTGCGGTCAGGCGAGAGGGTTGAGCCGGATGAGCGCAAGCGGGATGCCCTCGACTTCGCCATGTGGAAGGCCGCAAAGCCAGGCGAACCGAGATGGGAGAGCCCGTGGGGCATGGGGCGGCCGGGTTGGCACATCGAGTGCTCGGCGATGGCGGAGGCCTACCTCGGAGAAGACTTTGACATCCACACGGGTGGCAGTGACTTGATCTTTCCGCACCACGAGAACGAGATCGCCCAATCCGAGGCTGCCTCGGGTGGCACGTTCGCCCGCTATTGGATGCACAACGGGATGCTGAATCTCGGTGGCGAGAAGATGGCCAAGTCGACCGGGCATGTCGTCACATTGCTTGAGAGCCTCGAACGGTGGGATCCCATGGCGGTGCGACTCTTCTATCTACGGACGAACTATCGCAAACCTCTGGAGTTCAGCGTCGAGGCGCTCGATGATGCGGAGGCAAGCCTTGGGAGGCTCAGGAGCTTCAGAAGGCGGACACAGGGCACCGAGGGTGTGCCAGACGCCGGGGTACTCGATGGGTTTGCTGCGCATATGGATGATGACCTTGATGTAGCGGGAGCACTCGCCGTGCTCTTCGATGCCGTCCGTCGCGGGAATGGTCTGCTCGATGATGGCGATGAAGTCGGCGATCTCGTCGCGGCATTCGATCAGATCGTGGACGTGCTCGGAATCGACGTCGATTCGGCGGCGATACGCCATGTCGACATCACCGAACTCGTCTCCGAACTCGGACTGGACGTGTCATCGGTCGATGAACTCGTTGCAGTACGAGGTACCGCGAGGGCTGACAGAGATTTCGAGCTTTCTGATGCGATCAGAGATGGACTCTCATCGCTTGGCATCACGATCGAGGACACGCCCGATGGCGCACGCTGGCATAGGGACTGAACTCGAAGGATTCCACGCTGTTCGCGCCGCGTTGGACGCTGGACGCGTTCAGAAACTGTTCATCGAACGCGGCAGGATCAAACAGCGCGACATCGATCAACTCGCCACCGATGCGCGGGGCATGTCGGTACCAGTGGAGCTTGTCGACGACGTGAGAGACATGGCTGTCACACACGCGCCCCAGGGAATCGTTGCCCATGCAAGAGCCCTCGAAACGATCTCGCTGAAGGAGGCCGTGGGGCTCGCCGAGAATCCAGCGATTCTTGTCGTGGATCACGTGGAAGATCCCCGGAACATCGGTGCCGCAGCGAGATCCGCTGCTGCTGCAGGCATGACAGCCATGGTGGTGTCCCACAATCGATCTGCTCCACTCGGAGCGACGGCGTTCAAGGCATCGGTGGGTGCGCTGGAGGTACTTCCCGTTGCGATGGTCTCGTCCATTGCGGATGCTGCCAAGCGTCTCGACCAGCTTGGCCTTTGGCGGGTTGGACTTGATGGTTCTGCTGAGCGATCGCTCCTCGGCCTCGACCTGCTCGAGCGGCCGGTGGCCGTATGCATCGGTGCTGAGGGAGCGGGGCTGTCTCGGCTTGTCGCTGAACGGTGCGATGTCCTCGTGAAGATCCCGATGGTCGGAAGCATGGAGAGCCTGAACGCCTCCGTTGCCAGCGCTCTCGCATGTTATGAGGTCGCTCGCGTCCGGGGCTGGGTAACCTGAGCGCCTCGCTGGCGTAGCTCAGTTGGCCAGAGCAGCCGCCTTGTAAGCGGCAGGTCATGGGTTCGAGTCCCATCGCCAGCTCCACACTTCCAAATCACCTCCCGGTCGGCGCTTTCGTCAAGACGCTGACATATGGGGAGGTCGGATACACTCGGCGTCGTGGGTGACGAAGACATTGGCGCAGTCGTTCGACGGGTCGGGATATTCTCCTGGTCCGTCATCGGCGTGTTATTGCTCACTGGATCGGCGTTCTGGGCGATAGACAAGCTCAGGATCATCCTCGCTCCGCTCTTGCTTGCGGTCGTCATCGTCTACATCCTCAATCCATTGGTGACGTGGCTCCACACGCATGGGGTCCCGAGAGTGCTTGGCGCCTTGATCGGGTTCATCGTCTTCTTCTCAGCCGTTGCCTTGCTGGTGATTCTCCTTGCACCGGACATCGTGAACCAGACAGAGGGTTTCGTTGACCGCTTCCCACAGTTGTTCGATGACACAGGTGAACAGGTGCGGACGCTCCTCGCTTCACTCGGCTTCGCTGATGTGACCGTCTGGACGTACGACCAACTGCTCGACTACCTCAACGACCCCGCGAACCGCGACACGTTGACGTCTCTGTTCCTGTCACGGATCGGAACCGTGACCGCAGGCATTTTCGAGTTCATTCTCGTGTTCCTGATCGGGCCGGTCCTTGCGTTCTATTTCCTCGTCGACCTCCCGAACACACAGGTGCGGCTCGTGGACGTCTTCCCTGAGCGCAGGCAGGCCGAGGCGTCTCATGTGGGGCGTCAGCTCAACACGGCTCTCGGCGGCTTCTTGAGGGGACAGCTCGTGGTCGCGTTGATCGTCGGCGTCATGCTGTCATTCGGATATTGGCTCATCGGCCTCGATTTCTGGTTGCTGATCGGCCTCATCGGTGGAATGTTGAACATCGTTCCGTTCCTCGGCCCATGGATCGGTGGCATTTTGGGTGTCATCATCGCCCTTTCGACGGGTGACCCATCAACGGTCATCTGGGCGATCGTTGTGGCGGTCGTGGTGCAGCAGATCGATAACAACTTCGTGTCGCCGACCGTTCTCCGCGCAACCGTGCGGCTCCACCCAACCGTCACGCTGCTTGTGCTGGTGCTTGGCGGCGCCCTGGCAGGCATATGGGGCGTCATCATTGCGGTGCCACTGACCGCCGCGCTGAAGATTCTCGTTGGTCATTGGTGGAGGACCCGGATCCTCGGTCAGACATGGGACGAAGCGTCCGAAGCGATGTTCGAGGAACCTGATCAGGCGCGCCTCCGGCGGCCCGCAGAAGACGACGGAGATCAGACGACAGACAACAGACCAGAGGCAGAGGGCGATACTTCCGTCCCCCTTTCAAGGGGGCAGGGCGAGCAGGGCGAGCCAGGGGGATCTAGCGGAGCGGAAGCAGCGGGTGACGGACCTGAGGGCAGCGGCCCGGCGGGCGTCTGACCTTGTACCTCTATGACTGGGTCGTTCTTGGGATCGCTGCTGCCTTCGTGGTTCGCGGGTGGCGGCGCGGATTGGTGCGGGAGGCCGTTGAGATCGCTGTCCTTGTGGTCGGAGCAGCGGTGGTCTTTCGATTCGCTCCCGTCATCGGAACGATCCTGGCCGGGATGGCCAACGTTCCGTACGAAGCTGCCAGATTGGCGGGAGGCACCGTTCTCTTTCTCGCGCTCATCATTGGCGGTGCGCTCATCTCCCGTGTCATCGCCGGGGCGATCAAGATCGTTCCGGGGGCTACAGCCCTGAATCGGCTCGGAGGCTCGCTGATTGGCTTCGCCTATTCAGCGGTGTTGATCATCCTTGCCACCACGCTTGTGGCGGCCGCTCCCCTGTCCGACGACGTAAGAGCGTCGATCGAGGAGCGGATTCTTGAATCGCGAGTTGGCTCTGAACTCCTCGATCCCGAGGGCGAGACGCAGCAGATCATCGCATCGTTCAGCGGTGAATCGATCTTCGGATCTGTGATCGCTGTCCGGCAGGCTGTAGGGGATCGTCTTGCGGCAGGCACGATACCCGTTCCGTTCCCGTCAGCCGATCGGTCGGAACTCTCGTCGGAGCCCTCGACCGCCCATGATGTCTTCGACGCACTGAACGTCTACCGCATCGAACAGGGTCTGGTACCGCTGGACTTCTCAGCCGACCTTGCGCCTGTTGCTGAAGCTCGCGCTCTCAAGGTGTATCAATCCGGCGTCTTGTCGCTTGACGACCGCCTGGACGCTGAGTTCCTGGCGGCAGGAGTGCCAGGCACGATCCATACCGACATGGTGGTCATCGCCGCAAGCGGCGATGGTGCAGCCGAAGCACTGCTGGAAGCTTCGGCGTACTCGGACCGGCTGACAGACCCGGCGTATCGCAAGGCAGCGGTCGGCGTCATCAGTGGCCCGTACGGCCTGATAGCCGTGGTAGTGCTGGCGGGTTAGACGGACACGCGACGACGGAAATCCGAGGTCCGAAGCCCGAAATCCGACCAGAAGGCGCCGTCAGTCGTCTTCTGAGTCTGGTGTGTCGGTGTCGGCGTCGCCTTCCTCCTTCGGAGGATCATCGCTCGGCGCTTCGTCGGCTGACGAATCTTCGACCTCGTCATTCACCTTTGCGCTATCGTCGCCGTCTTCTGCGGACTGTGGTTCGTCATCACCTGAGGCATCATCTGACCCGCCCTCGGACTCTTCGGCCGCTTCTGGTCCGTCGTCCGTCGTCCGACTTCCTTCGTCGTCTGTCGAACCGTCACTGTCGCTCGCGTCGACAGCTTCTGATCCGTGGTCCGTGGTCCGTGGTCCGTTGTCGTCTGTTGCTGCCGCGTCATGTGCTGCTATCGCTGCTGCGACTGCCTTCTCAGACTCTTTCCGGGTGACGATCACGGCGATGGTTGCCGAAACCACTCCGACGATCACCACTGCGACGAGAGCGAACCAGATCCAGTTCGTTGACGAGCCGCCGAAGGATGACTCGGCCTGGATGTCGAGAGAGCCGCTGAGCGGAATCTCCCACACCAAGGCGCCATCGCGTACCTCGTCGGCGTTGTGGGTCGTGACATCGCCAGGCATCCGCACGATGACGTTTGCGGAGAATATGTCTCCGATGAGTCCTTCGCCGATACCGCCGAGGCCCTCGAAGTCACCGAAGTCGCCGGTGTCGGCCGATTGGATGCTGGCCCTGAGGCTGGCCCCGCTGTCGTCGAACGTGTAATCGAAGGCCGTGAACATCTCGTTTGCGGCGTCCACTGGGAGACCTTGTGAGAGGTCGTCGATCTCCTGGGCTGCACCGAAGTATGACATGTCGCCCTCGCTGCGCTGAACGAGAGACGTGTCGCCGATGGAGAGGATCTCGTTGATGAAGTCCTCCTCCGTCGCACCGGTCTGCCCGGTCATCGCCTCTCTGAACTCGTCGTCCATTCCGACCTCGACGAGCACAACGGCGGATCCATCTTCCTCTATGTCGAGGTTCACGTTCGTTTCGATGCGGCATGCCGTGAGCACGACGGCCAGCATTGCGAAGATCAATAGGTACTTGCGCATGGTTCCTCTCTTGGACCATCGAAGAATAGGGGTGACGGGGCCACATGCGAGCATGGGATAACGTTGGGACATGGACGGTGAACCACGAACATTGAGGAGCACGTTTGTCGAGGCGTATCCGCGGTACGTTGCGCGACTCCTCACTGGTCGCAGCGTCGAGATGGTCGAAGTCGTTGCCGATGCGGTCGTAGAGGGCACCTCCGTGCTTGATGAACTGCTGAAGACCCTGGAGGCGACCCCTTTCCAGATGCAGCGCCAGAGCCCGCTCGAATTGTTCAGGGAGGCGCTTCGACCTGTTGGCCGTGCGCTAGACACCGTGGGCATCCAACTCCCTGGGGTGCCCGCTGGATCCGCTTTCACCGCGTGGGACACATATGGGCTGTCACCGGCGTCGTCCGCAGAGCTTGGTCCGGAGGCATATGAGGCGCACCTGCGTTGGGGCGTGTCCAAAGCGAGGGCGATGAGTGCGCCGCCGTCACCGCCACAACGGCCACCTGTCGCCGTTTGGTGTGCGGCGCAGGACCGTCGGATGATCGAAGAACAAGTCGCCTCTGCCGGATACGTAGTGAGCGACCGGCATGGTCAGGCATCCTTGGCGATCGTCGATGTCGACACTGACGTGTTCGAAGATGACTTGGCCGCGGCGATGCAGTCTGCTGGACGCACGATCGTGTACGGGTCTGCGATCGATGATCTGCAGCAGACAGCACTCCGTGCACGCGGGGTGTGGAAGATCGTCGATAGGCAACAGATCCTCTCAGATCTCTCGGCCGTGCTGCCGTCGCTCGTCTGAGCCGCTGCTCGTCGCGAGAGGCCGAGGAGACCTCGGCCTCTACCGGCTTCCGAAGACCCGCTTGAGGATGACAGAAGTGGCGATGAGCACGGCCCCGAAGATCAGCGCCCGCCTGGCATCCACCTTGATGTCCGGGTTGCCCTCGACGGTTCCCGCAAAGAGCAGACCGATGGTGCTGTTCGTTGCTTTGACCGTGTCGGCCACGGCGACTGCTGCAGCGGCTGAGTTGAGAACGACGGTATCGGCGCTCGCGAGCCCGACGCCCGACATCTCGAAAGACGCCTCTGTCGCCTCGAGCATCAGCACGCCACCCTGATTCATCGTGAGAGATTCGGTCGCTGCCGTCTGGATGCCACCTTGCGTGACATTGACGGTTGTCGCTTGGACGATGCCGGCCCCGCCCTGGGTGATCTCAACCGTCTCCGCCTGAACCTCCTCAAGGAACTCGACGTCCGGGTTGTCTTCGATCGGGATGTCTGTCATTGCGTCCTCACCATTCTCGTCCTCACCTCAAGATACATGCGGCATAGTCCGTGTGTGCTGTGCTTGTGTCGCTTGTTCATGCCGGCAGGCGCCCTCATCGCTGGCGCCGCGCACATTGCCGGTCTCGGGAGCTCCGGTCCGCAAGGCCGTGTCAGGAAGGCGCAGTTCTGGATCAGCGCGGTTTTTGAGAACCGCGGCGTGTCAGCGCCTACCCAGCGCGATGCGTACAGCGTCGGCGGGATTGTCCTGCGTGGTTTCGACGACCCAGTCCTTGAACTTGGGATCGTTGCCAATCTCAGCATCGGACCTTCCATCGACTTTCGCTCTCCACTGGTCTGCGCTCGGCCCTGAACGGGTAGTTGTCACGCCTCGGGTCGCCCCGTCGATTTCACGCGTGTAGGCGTTCCACACGATGTGCTCTCCGCCTTCGGAATCGAATTCGACGCTGGGTATGACCTCGACGGAGAGTGTCGACGCTGCTGCGGAATCATCGGGAGTCACCAATGATCCGTCGGCAGCGACGCCGACCTCGATTGTTGTCGCCTTTCCGATGACAACAGGATTGTCCTTGCTCCCGGCCATCACGTCCTCGACGCGGGTGATCTCTGAGATACCGACGACCTTCAGTCCAGCTGCGTCAGCTCCCTTGTACACCTCTTGGAGGGCGGCACGGTCTTCTGCGCTGTACGTCCGTGGTCCTTCGGGGTCCGAGGGCGGCGGTGGCGACGGGGGAGCAGGGCTCTCCGGCTTCGTCCGTTTCTGTGTGTATGCGTATGCGCCTCCTACCAGCGCTGCGAGTAGGAGCGCGATGAGCACCCACAGGAGAAGGCCGCCGTCTGAGGCGCCGTCCGCTGCAGCTCCGGCCGAGTCCGTCGCGCTTTCGGACGTTGCCGTCTCTGGAGGCTCCGTGGCGTCGTCGGACGTCGCAGTTTCTAGAGTCTCGGTCTCTGTGGTAGCCGGATCCTCTTCGACCTCTTCAACGACAGCAGGTACCGCGGTGCCTTCGGCGTAGTCCTGGAAGCCGGAGCCTGCTTCGTCGGCTATCAGCCAGGTACTTGCCTGCATCGTTGACCCTGCCACCACGTCGACACCGGTTACCAACAGGATCAGTGATCCCTCCTCGATCTCAACAACAACACCCTCAAGACGTGCCCCGTCAGACTCGGCGTAGGTGTCGACAGACCCTGATGAGACGCGGTAGGTGATCAGATACCGTGCATCTCTCGGCGTGGTGACAGCCATCGATACCTGGACCATGGGTAGCCCACTCGAAAAGAGCGAGAAGATGTCCCCGTGGGTCGTGATCTCGAATCGAGCCACGCCGTCCGCGTTTCCCAGGTATCGGAACGACTTGATGTCCATTGCGGGATCGCCGCTACCAGAGGCCGCTGGGCCGCCCGTGTACGGATCATCGAAGTCGTCCTCACCATCGATCACATACGCCGACTCGCCCATGTCATCTGTCAGGCCAACATACGACGCGATGAGGGGCGGGCGTGGCGGGTCGGACGCTTCGAACTCAACGACTCGACGGCCACACCCGTCGTCGTTGCACATCGAGACCGTCGTCAATCCCGCAGCGACAGGGACGACCTTGAACCTGACGCTGCCATCTGTACCCGTGGTGACAACGATCTCCTCGGATGTTCCATCGGCATGGGTGACAACCGCCGTAAGCGTCCGATCGGGTAGCCCGTCCCCGTCCTCGACCGCACACGCCTCGACGAGGAAGGGATCGGCCGGACCAGTGATGAGCTTGTTCGAACCCGTTCGGCAGCCCTGATCCCCACCCAGAAAGACGATGCGGAACTCGATCTCCTCATCCGCCCGAGCCGGGGCAGCTCCAAGCACCAGCGCTGCCGCAGTCGATACAACGATGAGGGCAATCGTGACGAGCCTCGCTTGGGATCGCTGGATTTGACCCGTCATACGCCCTCTCAAGGCTCGTTGGTGCCGGGCAACCTTAACCGCTGACCCTGTCGGCGGTCGGATCCGCTGTCAGTATCCCGCCAGACAGGCACGAATCGATCGATCTCTTGAAGAACTCGACGAGACGACCTGAACCTATCAATCGCAAACACTGCGGGTAACGAGTCCACCGCCGCCGCCCGTCGAGAACTGGTGAAGGTCCCGCAGCCGCCCACTTCAGCACCATGCGTCCGGCATATGTTCCAATGATTTCGGACGCGCAAACGGGGACGTGCATGCACGTCCCCGCTTGGTGTCTTGGTGGATCTAGTAGCGAGGACTGCGCTGTTGGCGCTCCTGTGCTTCATTCACCCTGAGGTTGCGTCCGCCCATGTCGTGCCCGTCGAGCTCTTCCATGGCCTTCTTTGCGCCCTCTGCCTCCATCTCGACGAAAGCGAAACCGCGTGAACGGCCCGTCTCCCTGTCGGTGATGAGAGCAACTTCTTCGACGGTACCTACGCCCTCAAAAAGTTCGCGTACTTCGTCTTCTGTGGCATTCCATGAGAGATTGCCTACGTACAGTCTTGTCATCTTCCGGCTCCATTCGTTGTGGAAGCCCACGGCCTCTGTCTCGGAACTGCCTCGGAAAACGACTCAGTCTCAGAAATTCGGGTGGGGATACTGTGGGGTGAAATATAGTCCGGATTTCGGATACATCGCACCATCGCGACCAGAAAGGCCGGTTCCCGACTCCCTCAGACGGCCGGTTGTGCGAGCCGAATGAGGTGGCAGTAGAACGACACGGCGCGTTCGGCATCCGCCGTGCGTACGCGTTCGTTCGTGTCGTGGTAGCCCGAACCTTCACTCGGGATCGTGAACGGCACGAAGCCGTAGACGTCGCCAGCGAAGTCGTCGTAATACCGTGAATCGGTGGCAGCAATGAGGATCCACGGTGCGGTGATCGCCTCAGGGAACGTCTCCTCTACCGCCGTTGTCACTGTGCGCCATGCGCCAGATTCGGTTGAGGAGGACGGGCTTGGGTCCCTGGAGTCATGGCCATCAGCTATCTGGACCTCGATGTCGGGACCGACAACCTGGCACACATGTGCGAGAACATCGTCAACGGTGTCGCCGGGGATGATCCTGAAGTTCACGATCGCCGTCGCCTCTTGCGGCAACACGTTTGCCTTGTGGCCGCCCGAGATCACCGTGACGGCTGAGGTCGTTCGGATGAGGGCATTGGTGGTCGGCTTCGATGACAGCAACTTGGCGACCACCGGTGCGGTCACCTTCAAGTTGGTCATGATGGAGCGGGTCTTGGAGGTCATCCGAGGGCCGAGTGCCCGGAACATGTCAGCGAGGACACCGACACGTGGCGGCATCGGGTTCTGCTCGATCCGGTGCACGGCTCTGCCCATGGCTCCGACGGCTGTGGATTTCGGCGGCATGGAACTGTGACCGCCTTCGCCCCGGGATGTGAGCGCTACGTTGACAAAGCCCTTCTCCGCGACCTTGATCAAGGCGACAGGCCCATCACTTAGGAGGGGGAGTTCGTCGATGACGAAGCCGCCCTCGTCGATCACGAACCAGGGCGCGATCTCTCGTTCTCGAAGGGTCGATGCGACCACTCTCGCCCCTTGGCTGCCACCGATCTCTTCGTCGTGGCCGAACGCCATCAGGATCGTCCGGGTGGGCTCGAAACCGGAGCGCAAGAGATGCTCGACCGCTTCGATGGTCGCGATCAATGGGCCCTTGTCATCGAGTGCTCCTCGACCCCACAGATGGTCGTGGGCGATCGCACCTGAGAACGGCGGCTCCGTCCAGTCGCTTTCGGTGTCTGCCTCCACCGGCACCACATCCATGTGCGCCATCAGCAGTATCGGATCGACGCCAAGATCTGTGCCGTGCCATGTATATAGAAGGGAGTACTCGGCGATGATCTCCCTCGTGCAGTTCTCATGTACGAGCGGGTAGGTCTCCTCAAGGAACCGGTGAAACGCGATGAGGTGATCGGTGTCGATTCTGGATCTGTCGTCATGAGAGGTCGTGTCGATGCGAATGGCAGCACCGAGATGCTCCAGGAACACGGTGCCGCTCACGTCTGGCTCGATGGCGGGATCCGGCGGTGGGTCTTCTGCATGGGGTTCCCTGTTCCCCCGCACGCCCATGCGGTGTATCGCTGCGCTCGTGGCGGCAGCCGCTCCTGTGACCGCGATGCCGATCTTCGTCGCCCGCTTCACGCCCGTTTCCCTCTATCGGTTACGTGCGGACGGTAAGCCTGGCTAGGGCAAGGTGCCAATCGGTCAGTTCATCGCCGTTCGGCTGGATACCGGTGGTGAGATCGCGGTGGCATCCTCGGTGAACGGCCTGAGGGCATGATCACGTCGCGGCATTCACGACCCCGATAAATCGATGAGTTCCTTGAGCACCCGGAGCGCTTCGACTCCAGCGTCGGTCGTCGGGACTGCCGGGTCGCTGTGGCTGCCGCCATCGACGGGGATGTGGAGGGAGTCGTACCCGGCATCGATGAGCGCTTGGCTGAACGCGATCGTCCGTTCGATCTTGATGGTCGTGTCGGCGGTTCCGTGGATGAAGCGTGCGATGAGGTCTGGGTTGCCTCCGATGTGTCTGAAGGCGTCCATGACCGCGAGGATCTCAGGGTCGTCCTTCCAGAACCCGTAGGTGTTGCCACCGGGTGTCGCTGCGCCGGGGTCGCCGGCAAGACCGAGGTACGCCCAGACTTTCGAATCGGAGGCCGTCGGACACTCAGGAAACGCTTCCGGTGCGAGAGCCGCAAGCATTCCCACGTGGCCTCCTCCTGAGTGCCCCATGGCGATGACCCTCTCAGGGTCTGCCCCCCAGGATGCTGCGTTCTCATAGGCGTACGCGACTGCGCATACGGCATCGGCTCCAGCCTCTCGAGGGTGCACTGGACTCGCCAGCCACGAGGCGTTCAGTACTGGGACTCCGAGAGCCGCAGCTGCATCTGCCATGCTCTCCAGACTGTGGAGACTTCTTCCCGCGCCGTGAAGGAGAACGACAACAGGCCCCGAGCCGTTGAGGTTCGGTGGGATGCGGAGTGTCGCGGCCTGGGGGAGAAGGTCCGTACTCCCCGGAGTGAGGACGTCCGTACGCATTCGAATGACTACGTCCTTAGCGTCGGTTCCGTGCGGCCCGTCGATAGGAGCCTCAGTCGTCGGTGACGAAGATGTGTCGGTCGCGACCTCAGCAACCCCATCTGTACCTTCTGCGGCGCTGCACGAAGCAGCGATCAGCCCGATGGCTACCAATATCGCAATCCTGAACCTGATGTGCATGAGCGACCTTCCCCCGTAGTTGCGCTGTCCTCACCAGTGATATCTCCAGAACTCGTAAGACCTGACAGGTGAAAGGTGCTCGAGTTCGAACCTGAGCGCGTACCCAGGGTTCCAGGCCACGAATACGTGGCTGACAGCCCACAGAACAGGCGCGATGGAGCTGAGCGGGAGCGTGAGCGCGGGCGTCGGGGCTGGCTAGGGGTTGCTCGCTAGGAACTCGGCGACCAGTTCGGCTATCGATTCTCCGTTGGCCTTTGACCAGATAGGGTCACCTGACTCTTGGACCAGGCCACGGGGCATCAGTGTGGTTCTCCGGAACTCGAGGAATCGGCTTCTGTTGAAGGCTGCGGTTATCGCCGGCGAGTCATCTGTACCGAACTCGATCACCCTGATGCCGTCTTGCCAGATCTGGAACTGCATCGAGAAGATCGGGATGTCGAGGCCAAGCGGTCCGAGGATCTCGGATTGCTGGTTCGCCTGGCATACGACAATGGTGCTTGGTCCGACCAATTCACTCGTGCACTCGGACAACTTCGTCGTCGTTCCCATGGCACCGTAGAAATCGAGGTAGTCGCGCACGTCCTCGGTGCTGGTCATCTGCCCGAGCAACGGGAACCAGATGCTCCCGAGAGGATTGGCAAGCAACGCAATCCCACCGTCCACATCTCCAGCATCCAGCCTCTCGATGAAGGTCTCTGCCTGTGCGAGCGGTGTCACCGGGACGAACGCCTGGGTGCTCGGCGTGCTGGGTCCCGTCGCCGGTGGTGCCGCCTCATCGGATGAGGAACGTAGGAACATCGTCGCAGCGCCGACGACTACGACAGCTACGGCCGCTGCGACGAATACCGCTCTTCGATTCCGCGTACTCGTCTGACGGTTCGCGGGTGGCGAATAGCGTTCGAAGGTGTCGTCGATCTCGCCTTCGGGTGCCGGAACCGCACGGAGTGTCGGGCGAGCCTCGTCGTAGGTCTCCGGTAGCGAATCGGCGTCGACCACCGGGTTGGCTTCTACGAAGAGCGCGTAGATCTGTTCGATGTCGCTCATGCGAGGTCCCCTTCGGTTGCGGCGCTTGGCCCTGTGGAAGATGACGATTCGAAGGCTGCTGCGAGACGTTTCTTCGCCCGATGCAGTCTCTGGTCGACAGCTGCGATTGAAATATCGAGGATCGCTGCGATGTCGGAGTGGGGGAGTCCCTCCCACGCTGCGAGCCTGAGGATCTCTTGATCCGGCGGTCGGAGCGATGTCGCGGCATCAAGAACCTGGTCGTACTCGGCCTTTCGTACGACGACTGTCGCGACGTCAGGAGCGGTCCTCGGGGGCTGCGACCCAACCTTGTCGACAAGCTTGCGGAATCGCCCTGCGCTTCTCCACTGGCGGGAGAGCACCTTGCGAGCTACGCCATAGAGCCAGGCCAGTTCCTTGTCTCCGGATGGAATATCACCCAGCCGGCGCCATGCGACGCTGAAGACCTCTGAGGTGGCGTCGTACGCATCGTGCTCGGATGTGCGGCGCAGACAGTAAGCCAGCACCAAACGGTGGTGGCGCTCATAGATTCGATTGAACTGTGTCGTCTGGGACAACGTTCCTCCGAGGCACGCGCGGCTCACACCATATGTCCCCGGCACCGAACATTCCTGACAGGCTGATTCCGTAGAGCTCGGAGAAGGAGAAGGCGGCTACTGGAAGACCATCCAGGCGACGTCGTCAAGGGTGATCAGGTCGCTGGCCAGTACGCCCATCTCGGAGAACGTGAACAGCGTGTCCCCGATCACGAGAGAGCGGGTGATCGGTGCGGTCCACCCCTCGCACCCCTCGCAGTCAGACTGCTTCACATTCGGGTGTTTGATCTCGCCGAGTTGCTTGACCCGGTTCGGAGATATCGAGACAACGACCGCTCCCGAGAAGTTGTTGTTGCCGCCCTTGCGGTCGTCCCACGACCAACGCTGGAGTGGCAGAACCGCGATCTTCTCTGGCGCCCACCACAGGAAGGCGTGATGGTCCCACTCGGCTTCTGAGTGCCCATCGTCGAAGGTCAGCCTCGACAGTCGTCTCGGATCCTTCGGGTCCGAGACATCGAACACGGAGATCTGCGTGCCCTGGGTGCGGCCTTCATCGGTTGCGTCCTGTCCAACACCGAGGAGAAGATCCTCACCGATCGGGTGCAGGTACGCCGAATATCCGTTGATCTTCAACTCGCCCTTCACTACCGGGTCGGCCGGATTGGAGAGATCGACGACGTAGAGGGGATCGATCTGGCGGAACGTGACCACGTATCCCTTGTCCTCTATGAATCGCACGGCATAGACCCGTTCGTTCTTCCCGAGGCCGTCAACGAAGCCGACCTGTACCAGTTCGTCGCCACGACGCTGCATCGTCACGACTGCCGAATTGGGAACGTCGGAAGAGCCCCACCATGGGTTCTCGTCGGTGACTACAACGCGGAGGATGCCCTCGTACTCATCCATCGACCACTGCGAGTGCAGAACGCCTTCGACTTCGCCAGATGCGACATATGTGGCTGTCGTAGGGTCGGAGATGTCGAACATGTGGATCTGAGTCGTCAGCTTGTTGGTCTCATCGGGGCCTTCTTCCCATCTGGTTGACGGCCAGGCCATCCACGCCGATGTCGCAACGTAGAGGTTGTCGTTCGATGCGTAGATCGTCTGACCCTCAGCCAGCAGCCCGATGCTGTTGCCAGGCTCAAGCCCTTCATCGGGATCGATCGAAAGGATGGACATCATCGAGAGTCCCGAGAACTCGTCTGGATGTCCGACCTGGTCACAGCCGAGGACGGGGCCATCAGAGGTACTCCCTGAGGCATGATCCCTCAGGATGTACCAGGGGACCCAGTTCTCGAGGGTGGAGTCATCGATGAGCGTCTTGTTCGCCTCGAGTGCCTTCTGCTCGGCACGGATGCCGCTGCCATCCGGGTACTCCCACGCGAACCCGGTCGGCCCGGAACGCACCACGACCCGGACCGTGCCATCTGCCATGCGGGAGGAAAGAATGGTGCCATCGAGCGTCAGCGTGCTCACCGCTTCCATGGAATCAGAGTCGGAGACGTCTACCTGAGTGATCACGACCCTTTGTGTCTGGTGCCCGGGAGCGATCGAATCCTGTGTGACGCCGCCGACGAGTGGCTCAATGCCATAGCCGCCTCCGGATGTCATCACCAGGAGGCTGTCGCCTGAGAGGAAGATCTGCTGTCCCCACCCGTCGAGGGGGAGGGATGCGACGATCTTCGGCGTTCCCGAAGCATCGATCCAGAAGAGTCGACCCTGGGCGACGACGAATATTCGCTCGCCGTCGGTCTTGACGACGTCCGGCTCGTCAACGCCCGCTGTCTGGACGTTGGTCCCCGAGTAGTCGACGCCTCTGACCCCACCCGCAGACGCGCGACTGAGTTGTTCACCGCCATCGAGCGACGCCGCCACCTCTTCGAAGTCGGCGAAGACCGGATAGAAGCCATAGCCGTCGAGTCCATACGGTCCTACCCGCTCGATCGCATGTCGCTTGACATAGTCGAGGAACTCGTTGCAGGAATCGAATGGCTGCAGTGTGGACGCGGCGAACGCTTGAACACCTGTAGAACCCTGAATCCCACTACGAACTAGCGTGCTTGCTGTCCCCGCTGATTCGGCAGTGCATGCAGCAGCTACCACCGCAAGAACCGCCACCAAAGTGATGATCGTCCGTCGCATATTCGAACCCCTGTCTTAGCTCTCTCTCATGTCCCTCACGGGTGTGACGACGAGAGGAGGGCTTCAGGTTCCACGGAACCTCAGACTCGCCGATCGCGTGTGCAGCGAGATGCGCCCTTCCGTTCAGTGATGTGTGTGGGCCCGACATCTCACGGTCACATGACGTGTGGCACCGTCTTGTGGCAGCGGAGGGTGGCTCGGTCAGTCGCCGCCGGTCCAGCTACGGACGGTCTCGATGACGATCGCTGACATCGGCTGGGCTGCCGTGGTGTCGCCGGAGAGGCGGATCTGGCTGAGCGCGCCCCACAATGCACCGACGAGGAACTCGGCTCTCAGTTCGGCGTTCGGGATCTGATCCGCGTCAAGTGCCTGTCTGAACGTACGTCGCCAGAGGTCCTGGTAGGTGGCGAGTTCTGCAGAAATGTTCTCAGCGGGAGCGTCGATCTCGAATCCTGTGTTGACCATCAGGCATCCGGCTCTGCGAGGGTCGTCGCCGCCCGCTGGTGAGCCGACTCGCTCGAAGACGAGGATGATGCCTTCGACAGAGGGCGGATCGAACATCTTGGCGAGGTTGCTGGCCACTCGTTCCCGGTAGCAGGCGAGTGCTTTGCCGAACAGGTCGTCCTTGTCCCCGAAGGTGTTGGCCAGGCTCCGAATCCCGACACCCGTCTGCGCTTCAATGCTGCGGTACGTCGTGGCTGCGTAGCCGTGATGCCAGAACGCGACCATGACAGATTCGAGAAGTTCTGACTCTTCGAACGATCGCGGTCGACCCATGAGCGTGTCCCTTCCGATCTCGTTGCTTGCAGATCTCGGTGAATTCCATTCTACAACACCTGTTGTATTTCGTGTAGGAGTGAACTACCGTGCTCGTCGAACGTCACAACGTGCAACCGTTCCTACGGTGCCCATTCCAAGGAGAGCGATGACCGACACGCGCCAGATCTCGTCGGCCTTCCCCTTCGAGTCGAAGTACATCGATGTCGACGGTTCGAAGATGCACTACATCGATGTCGGTGAGGGCGACACCATCCTCTTCCTGCACGGGAATCCGACGTCGTCCTACCTCTGGCGAAACGTCATCCCTCACGTGAGCGGACAGGCGCGCTGCATTGCGGTGGACCTCATCGGCATGGGCAAGTCCGATCACCCGGACATCTCGTACACCTACGACGACCAGTACCGGTACCTGTCAGGTTTCATCGACGCTTTGGGAATCGGATCGAATCTCACCCTCGTGATCCACGATTGGGGCTCCGGCCTCGGCTTCCGGTGGGCACACGACCACAAGGACGACGTCAGGGCGATCGCCTTCATGGAGGCGATGATCCGAGGCCTCTCGCTCGATGACATGCCTGGGAGTCTTCGTATGGCGATGCGGATGATGCGGTGGCCGGGTACAGGTTGGGTGATGATCAGTGTTGCAAACATTTTCCTCAAGAAGATGCTGCCAGACCTGACGTACGCCGACATAAGCCCCGAGGCGCTGGCGTACTACCGATCGGCCTTCCCGACGATCGCGAGCCGCAAGGCCGTCCGACAGTGGCCGATTGAGTTATCCCTCGACGGTGTCCCTGCTGGCAACGCTGCGGTGGTCGAGGCATATCGCGAGTGGCTGACCCGCACCGAAGTGCCAAAGCTCCTGTTCTATGGAAACGCCGGCGTCGCCATCAAGGAGGCCGAGGTCGAGTGGTGTCGAGAGAACCTCTCGAACCTTGACACTGTTGATCTCGGAGACGCGATCCACTTCGTGCAGGAAACCCATCCGCACACGATCGGAGCGGAACTGTCGAAGTGGTACGCGGCGTTCTGATCTGGGCGTTCTTGCGTGGCTCGGAGCGACGCGCCCTCGGCTGGAATCGAACCAGCGGCACCCGGTTTAGGAAACCGGTGCTCTATCCCCTGAGCTACGAGGGCGTGTCGGAAGCTTAACTGTGAAGATTTCTAGCCGATAAAGCGTCGCGGTGCCCTTGCCGGCTGTGCGCCACAGCGTCGGTTGAGAGCAGAAGTCACTGCCGCCAGTTTGTCTCGATTTGAGCCGCGTATCGACAGCCGAACACTACGTGAGCACTCCGGTGGCCTGGCCAACCTCGATCAGGTGACCATCAGGATCGCGCATGTAACAGCGGATTTCTGCTCCTCTGTCGATGGGAGGTGTCAGGAAGGTCGCACCCCTCGCAGACCACTGCTCATACACCTCCTGAATGTCAGCGACTCGGATGTTCAAGAAGGCGTTCACGTGATTTGGATCGGACGGCACGTCAAGGACCACGTCTGGTTTGTCCTCGGTCGGTCCGCCACCCTCGTTGATGATGATCCAACTGTTCGCGAGCTTCACGATCGTTGGTCCGCCGTCCATAACGGTGGTTCCGCCGAGGACACCCGCATAGAAGTCTCTGGAGGCAGCAACGTCCTGAGCGACGACGAAATGAGTCAGGATGATGCCCTCCGTTGGAGCAGGGAACTGTATGTCTTCCATTGATGGTCTCCTCATCTGAATGTGGTTTCGTTTCGTCTAGGACAACACGCTCTACCCGGTCATCCATTCCGCACATGTGTGGTGGTGAGGGCGCCCACGTTCTTGCTCCGGCATCGCGACCTGTCACCTCGACTCTGGGCCTAGCTGTCGGTGACAGGTACTTGAACGTCGGGCATGCGTGTCACCACCGTGGACGCAGCTTGGAGCTGGCGGCCGTGGGGGGGGTCAGGTCCGACTCGGTCATCGGTGGGACGGTGGCGTAGACGGCTCGGGTCAACAGTTCCCTTCGCTCGAGTAGTCGGAGACGGGCCGTGAGGATCTTCGGGCCGGGGGCGACAGCCAGTGCGGCACTCGTTTGAAGGTCTTGGATACAACCACGCCGCCGCACGTGTGTGCCGCGCAATGGACCACAGCCGGGAATGCCAAGCCACCCAGATGGCTTGAGACATCTATGGACTTCGAATTCGTCTACGTCGGAGACCCGATGTGCTCGTGGTGCTGGGGCTTTGCCCCCGTTGCAGAGCGAATGCTGGAGGTGTACGACGTGCCTCTGCGGGTCGTCGTTGGCGGTTTGCGGCCTGGACCCGAAGCCGAGGAGCTCGACGATCGCCTCGCAGGTGTCCTGGGGCATCACTGGGACCAGGTCGAGGCCGCCTCCGGCCAGCCCTTCGACAGAACCTTCCTCGAGCGCCGCGACGGATGGCGCTACGACACCGAGATCCCTGCAGTCGCTGCGGTCACTATGCGTGAGCTCAACGAGCCGCAGACACTGCAGTTCCTTTCCCGCCTGCAACGAGCCTTCTATGCAGAGGGCGTCGATGTCACCGACCCCGCCGTCTATCCCGCACTCATAGCTGGGTTCGATGTCGATGCGGACACGTTCACCAAGCTCTTCGCCTCGGATGAGATGAAGACGCGAGCGTGGTCCGATTTCGCCGAATCCCGTTCGCTTGGCGTCTCCGGTTTCCCGACCCTTCTCGTACGTGACGGTGCAGAGTGGGAAGTACTCACCCGGGGTTTCGTGCCAGGGGACAAGCTGCTGCCTGCTTTGTCCGACTACCTGCTGAATCGCTATGTCGACGCCGGAGAAGCCCTGTTCTGCGAGCCCGGCATCATCTGTTGAGCTAGCCAGGCAAGATCAGCGCTCCCGGCATCACAGCTCGAGACCGCGGGCATTGTGCTCCGAGCTACGAGCGCCGGTACGGGGAGACGGACCATCCTGCACCCTTGGGCTGAGTTCCGGTTCGACCCCGATTGGTTCCCGTGCTACACGTATGGCATATCCGGAGTGAACGATCACTCTGTCGCCTACGACAGCGTCTGGAACCATGATCAGGTTCACGTCAAGCGTGCGGTCAGGGAACGCCACCTCTGCGGGCACAAGCGCGGTTGACGGCTCTCCGATCGAGATGATCTTGCCCGAAACTGCAACGCACATGGTCAGTTGTCCCTTGCCACGATCGAGACGATCCGGATGTCATCGGCTTCAGGTACTTCCCTCACGTCAAGTTGTGCTCCCTGTGCAAGGGAGTCATGCGAGAGCACCTCGAACTGCGCACGGAGAGTCTCGCTTGTCAGGTGGCTCTGGGAGCCGATCTCGATGCGGACGACGTCGACGTGATGCACCGAATTCTCGCGGGCGACCGAGTCGATCTTCCGGACGAGAGCGCGAACGAGCCTGGCTTCATGCATTCTGGAGGTCCACAGACACTTTGTTCACCGCTCTTGCGACTTCCGGGGACATATGTCTCCCATGGGATGTGTCGCCGACTTCGATGCCGATCACCACGAGCGAGTGCGGAAGCCGGTCGAGGCTGCGGGCAAGTTCGATAACTGCCGCCGGGCCGAACGCATGGGTCGAAGCGAACGCTCCGACCGGTAACGCTTCATCAGCCGCGTCGAAAATGTGGATAGTCCCCGGGCGTGCGCCCGATCGCATCGCATCAACGATGACAACCTCGTCGTCGGCAGACCACAGTTCAAGGAGATCGAGAGAACCAGCAGTTCTGCGGTCCACATCCCAACTCGAGACCGATCCCGCGACCTCCCAGCCCGCCGCGTCGTCACTGCGGTCTGGGTTCCCGATACCGATAAGTCTTCTCGTCATCTCCTTCCGCTCCTCTCCACTGTCAGATCGAGGAAGTGTGTTGCGCACGAGATGCATGGGTCGTAGTTCCTGATCGCCTGCTCGAGCTGCCAGGTCAGCGTCTCGTCATCCATGTGGGTCCGTGATCGTACGAATTGGCGCAGATCTTCCTCGATGGATCCTTGGTTCTGTGATGTGGGTGGGACGATCTGCGCATCAGCGATCAGCCCGTCACCGTCGATCTCGTAGCGGTGGTACAACAGACCACGGGGCGCTTCGCTGGCACCGTGTCCAACCGCCGATCGTGGCTCAACCGCGACGAATGATGGGTCAGGGAGCCGATAGGCCCCGATGAGCCTCAGCGCTTCTTCGCACGCAAACAGGATCTCAACCGCTCGCACGATGATGCTCTTGAACGGATTCGACTCTCCGGGGACGAGACCGACAGATCTGGCTGCCTCAGCTGCCCTGGGAGACAACTGCTCTGCGTTCAGCGCAAACCGCGCCATCGGCCCCAGGTAGTACGAACCGCGTTCCTTGAGTCGCGAGTGCAGTGCGTTGGACCACTCGACGTGCGACTCCTCGAAATGATCGCCCCACTCGGTGACATCGATGTCGAGTCCCCGATTCGAAATGATCCGTCCATCGGTGATCGCGTATTCGTCCGGGTGATGGAGTGCCACGAACTCGTAGTCCCGCTCGAAATCTGGAAAGTCGAATCCGGCGACGAGCGCCACGGTCTGTTCCGCGGTGTCTATCGCCCACTCGAGCTCGGCAACGAGAGACCGGAGCTCTTGTCTCGAAGGTGCACGGTAGAAGCCGCCGACCTTCACGTTGATTGGATGGATCTCTCTGCCGCCGACCACCGTCATGATCGTGTTGCCGAGCTTCTTCAATCGCAGTGCGTTCGTGACGATGTCAGGCATGTCGCCAGCCATCTCGATGGCACTCGGATACCCGAGGAAGTCGGGGGCATGGAGCATGTAGACGTGCAGCGTGTGGGACTCGATCCACTCCCCGCAATAGAGGAGCCGCCGCAGCGATTCGATCCCATCACTGACGTTGACGCCCGCTGCGTTCTCCATCGCGTTGACCGAGCTGATCTGATATGCCACAGGGCAGATCCCACATATCCGTGCTGTGATGTCGGGAGCCTCGGAGAACCGCCGGTCCCGGAGGAACGCCTCGTAGAAGCGGGGCGGCTCGAAGATGTTGAACTGGAGTTCCTCAACATTGTCGCCGTCGAGCTTCAGGTACATGGCGCCCTCGCCCTCGACCCTTGCCAGATAATCGACCGAGATCTCTCGCTTCTCACCTTGCATACGAGTCGCTCGCTTCCTTGAACTCGGGTGCGTAGGCGTTGAACGTCCGTAACGCTCGCACCAGGTCTGCATCGTCAACACCGATCGACTGCCAAGCCTGCCTCAGAGATTCGACGTTCGGTGACTCGCTCGGCCCGAAGCACCCGTAGCAGCCACGGTTGTACGCGGGGCAGATCGCTCCACATCCGGCTTGTGTGATCGGGCCCATGCACGGAGTTCCATGAGCCACCATGATGCATGGGGCGCCCCTCAGCTTGCACTCCACGCACACGCTGTGAGTTGGTGTGTTCGGCTTCCTGCCCACGAGGAATGCGTCGATGACCTCGATGAGTTGGTCCTTCGATATCGGGCAACCCCTCAGCTCGAAGTCGACATCGACATGGTCGGAGATAGGGGTGGACGTTGAGAGCGACTCGATGTACTCGGGGTGTGCATACACGATCGAAATGAACTCATCGACATCCGCCCAGTTCTTGAGAGATTGGATGCCGCCAGCAGTCGCACATGCTCCGATGGTGATCAACGTCTTCGACATCGCCCGTATCTCCTGGATTCGTTCTGCATCGTGCTGTGTTGTCACGGAGCCTTCGACCAAGGACAGGTCGTAGGGGCCGGGCTCCATCGTTCTCGTCGCCTCAGGGAAGTACACGATGTCGACCGCACCGACGATCGAAAGGAACTGGTCCTCGCAGTCGAGCAGGGTCAGCTGACATCCATCACACGATGCGAATTTCCACACAGCGAGCCTCGGCCGTGTGTCCACCGTGCTCGTCATAGCTGCTCCGTTGCCAGTCGATCTGCAACGGTTGCGTACGGAACAACAGGTCCGTCCTTGCAGAGGAAGGCGGAACCGAATTGGCAGTGGCCGCAGAAGCCGACAGCGCACTTCATGTTCCGCTCGAGGCTCACATATATGTCAAGAGGCGAGATACCCCGAGACCTCAGGTCCTCTGCGACCACCCGCATCATGATCTCTGGGCCACACAGGATTGCGATGGTGGTGTCCGGCTCGAAGGAGAGTCGGTTGATGAGCGGGGTGACCACGCCGACATCGCCCGTCCAGTCTGGTGCATCCCTGTCGACGGTTACCTGCACGTTCGCATCGAACCGCGATTTCCACGCATGGAGGTCGTCTTGGTACAGCAGATCGTCGGGCGTCCGGGACCCGTAGACGATCGACACCGACCGGTGGCTGTCTCGATTCGCGAGCACGGTCTTTATGGCTGGCCGCAAGGGGGCCAGCCCGATGCCTCCTGCGACGATCAGGACATCGCTGCCCACGGTTCTATCCATCGGCCATCCGACACCGTACGGGCCCCGTATTCCGACGACGTCACCAACCTGTAGCTCGGCGAGAGCCTTCGTCACGCCTCCGACGGCACGGATCGTATGTGTAAGGATCCCGGGTGTGGCGGGGTCACCTGTAATGGACAGCGGGACTTCACCGACACCGTGGGCATAGGCCATGGTGAACTGGCCGGGTGTGAATGGGAGCGGAGGCCCATCGTGCGACGGTGCAAGGTCAAGGGTGAATGTGTCAGCGGTTTCGACCACGCGATCGGTGACGCGGAAAGACCTTGGCAACATCGGTTCAGCGGTCGGTGCCTGAATCAGGAGTGCCATCAGATGCTTCTACTCACTCCCTTCCATACACATCGAGGAGTTGGAGTCGTACGTTGTGCAATCGTCTCGACGACTCGCGAGCAACGACCTGCCAGAGATCGGCATCAAGTTGTGGATCCTGCTCGCACGCGGACAGGATCTCATTGGCATCGAAGGTGGTCAGCTCGGAGTCCACTATCGCCTGGCATGTCCACTGCCATCGATACGGTGCGAGACGCCAGCTCAGGCCGACCAGGCTGCCTTCACCAAGCGTCTGGATGGTCACCGGCGGCCCGGAAGGCCCCGCGATGCGAAGAGCAACAGTGCCATTGGACACTATGTACAGACGATCTGCGGGCGTATTGACCCTGAACACGGTCTCATCCCTTGCGACCAGAACATCGTGCGCGATGGACTCAAGGAAGGAGAGTGAGCTCTCAGCCATATCTGAGAACATTGGGTTCTGCTGTCTGATCTCGTGGAGATTCACGCCATTACCTCGGCATCCTTCCGTAGTTCTGCGATCTCGTGCGTGATGTCGATTCCCACCGGGCACCATGTGATGCATCGCCCACATCCGACACAGCCCGATGTTCCGAACTGGTCGTACCAGTAGGCGAGTTTGTGGGTCATCCACTGGCGGTAACGCGCTGCTGGTGAAGATCTCACCGGGTGTCCGTGGAGATTCGTGAAGTCCAAGTTGAAGCATGAATCCCATCGGCGTTGCCGCACTGCGGTCCCCGTCAGGTCAGTGGTGTCCCCAGTCGTGGAGCAGAAGCACGTCGGGCACACGAGCGTGCAACTCGCACAACTCAGGCAACGCTCTCCGATCGATTCCCACATCGGATGCTCCAGATTGCGGGTGAGAAGCTCATGCGTCTCCTCCGCCGGTATCGACCTACCCATGTGGCGTGTGGTGTCTTCGATGATCCTGTCGACGTCGCTGCTGTCAGAAGTTGTCATGGGCCTGCCGTCGAGACGGTCCAGCAACTCTTGGCCACGTTCGGTGCCAGCGACCACCACGAAATCGTGGCGTCCCTGCCCCATGACCTCAGTGACCACGAGATCGAATCCCACGGTGCATCGTGGACCGGAACCCATCGACGCGCAGAAGCATGTTGCTCCTGCCTCCGAGCAGTTCACGCCGACCGTGAGCGACCGAGCCCGCGCTGCCACGTACCGAGGATCCGAGAACGATGTGCCGGCGAAGACCTTGTCCTGGATCTCTACCGCAGCGAGATCACACGCCCGCACACCGAGGAACGCATACTTCTGCTCCGGTGGTGGTTCCGGATGGAACCTGAGTCCTGTCTCATGGTGCTCGATCGTCAGGAGCGTTTCGTGCGGTGGCGACAGGAAGCGCCTGAGAGTTTGTGGCCCGACTCTGTACCCGAAGTACGCATCGTCGTTGCGGCGCTCGACACCGTACGTGCCGGCCTCTTGTCGATCTGTCCAGCCGATGGGGAGATCTTCCGTCACGTCGATCTCGGAGTAGGAGATCGTGCCGTTGGCGAGGGTCGGCCCAACGACGATGTACCCGAGGTTGGAGAGGAGCGGTATCAGGGTGTCGAACGCTTCGGTGCCGAGGACCTTCCCGGTCACGCTGCTCCTTCCGAGCCAGTGGAATGGCGAGGCGCCTGGCTGGATTGCCGACACCCTCTGTGGGCCGGGCTTTGGAATCCCGACTCCGTAATTCCTTAGTCTCATTCTAAGATATAGGGGAGGTGAAGTGACATGCGAAGTACAGAATCTCCGTCGACTCGCCGCACTGGAGTGCTCCTGGCCGCGATGACTGCAGTGATCAGCGGTGCCGCCGTGTTCATCAACAGCTACGGCGTTCGAGCGTGGGCAGGTACCGCTTCGCCCACGTCATATACGACCTTCAAGAACGGTGTTGCCGCGTTCGTGCTTCTCGCGGTCGGCGTTCTGCTGACACGCCGAAGGAGTCGTGAAGGTTTGACCCGACCGAGTGGTGGGCGACAGTGGATCGGTCTCGCTCTGGTGGCGGCGCTGGGCGGTGCGCTGGCATTTGCCCTGTTCTTCGAGGGGCTTGTGCGGGCATCATCATCGCAGGCAGCGTTCATCCACAAGACCCTGATCATCTGGGTCGGGATCCTCGCCGTAGGCCTGCTCCACGAGAAGTTGAGACCGATGCATGTGGCAGCGATCGGGCTCCTTGTTGCCGGGCAGTTCGTGCTCGTCGGCGGAATATCGGATGTCACGATCGGCGTCGGTGAGTTGATGATCTTCGGGGCGACACTGCTGTGGTCTGTCGAGATCATCCTGTCCAAGCGATTGCTTGCCGATTTGTCATCTCTCACCGTTGGGCTTGCGCGCATGGCCGGAGGGGCGGCCCTTCTGATCGTGTTCGGCATCCTCAACGGCTCACTGTCGGCTGTCGGAACCGTGTCACTCGCTCAGATCGCTTGGGTCCTTGTGACTGGCGTCGTCCTATCGGGCTATGTGGCTTCTTGGTATGCGGCTCTCGCTCGTGCGCCCGCTCTTGACGTCACGGCGATCTTGGTAGCTGGAGCCGTGATCACGGCACTTCTGCGCTCCGTTGTCGATGGTGCGGCCGTACCACCACCGTTGGGGCTGGGTCTCGTACTTGGAGGCACCGCAGTTGCTGTTGCTGCTGCGCTGCGAGCGGTACGCGATGGCCCCGCCGTCGAGCTGAATTCGTGACACATGGCGCTCGATTGTTCGGTAGATATGCGTTCCCTCCGAACGTGCTGGGATACTGCGGACCATCCGACACCGGGTTGACGGAAGGCCTTGTCTCGGTTGAGGCATCTGCCGAGCTGGCGCGGGTGGTCCAGCAGTTCGAAGGTGCATGGCCGTACCTCGAATTGATCGGTGGGTGTACCGGCCGAGATCCTCTCGACGCGGAGGTCGTCCAGGCGTACTGGATCGGAAACGAACTGCTCGACCAGATCGACACCCTCATGTGGGGAAACTCAGTTGACGAGAGATTTCGTAGTCGTGCTGGTGGTACATGGTCAGCCCTGAACTCCGGGATCGTTGAGGGGAGACCCAATCATGCGTTCCATGTGTTCTGCGTGTATCCGTGGGTCGGCCTCTTGAAGTCGGGATATGCAGACCACGCTCTTGAAGTGATCGAGCGATGCCGGATCCGGTGGGGTCGTGTCTTGGCGGTGTCCGGAACGCAGGTCACGGTTGAATCGCAGCCGCTGACATGGGATGGCGAGATGCTGTTCCTCGGGCCACTCCGTCAGGAATCGGTTCGTCAGCCCGTCTCAGAGCCAGGGTGTGCGGTCGGGGATTCCGTGGCGCTGCACTGGGACTACGTCTGCGAGGTTCTGAATACGACCCAAGTGGGCTACCTGATGTCCCAATCACAACTGCATCTCGATCTGGCGAATCGGTCCAGGGATCATCTCGTTTCAGCAATCGAGAGCTGAGCTGAGAAACTGACGCCTCCCGGTGGGAGGAGAGGAACCGTCCCCCCTCCCACCCATCGAGTCCGAATCTCGTGCGGTCGACCTAGACCGTTACCTGTCGGGATTCAGTTCGCCGCTGTCACCGAAGTACAGAACTGTGACGCCCGGCTCTGCAAAGTGGATTGCCGTCACCTCGTGGTCAAGTTCCATACCGTTGAACAGGTTGAGTGCGATCGGATTGGAGATTGCTAGTTCCCGTACCCAATCTGCTTCAGCTACTCCATCTGCCCCGAAGTAGTTCGTTGTCACGCCTGGCTCCGCGAAATGGATCGCGGTGGCCTCGTGATTCAACTCCATGCCGTTGAACAGGCTGAGCCCGATCGAGTTGGCGACTGCCAGCTCTCGAACCCAATCCGCCTCGGCTACTCCGTCCGCTCCGAAGTACTCTGTCGTGATGCCCGGGCTGGCGAACCTCGCTGGCGTCGCCTCGTTGGCGACCTCCAGCTCGGTCACGATGTCTGCCGTTGCCGTCTCCGTGACCGTTGGGCCGGATGTGGTCCACGTGATCGCAGCCATGATGAGGACGACCGTGACGACCGTGAGCCCAATCCACAGCCAGTTTGGATCGTGTTGGGCGCCGATTCCCTTGAGGGGTGGATGGTGGACAGTAGTCATTGCGACTCCTCCGTTCACCGTGCCTCGGCCTACCGGCATTATCTCAAATGCAACTGTTCAGTTCAACAGAATCCGCACGGAATTCGGGGGATGAGCGGCACACCGTGGAAGTCGCGACCGCGCTGAGCGTGGACATTCGGCGCGCTCTCGGCGTCACGGCGCCGTGCCCGCGCGCTAGCTTGTTGGAGTGAGCGAACGGAACATCGCCCTTCGTCGCGCTCTGATGAAGGCGGTAATTGCGATCACTGTCGTCGTTGCCGTGGCCACAGTGGCGCTGTCGTTGAGGGAAGACATCTTCATGCCGCGAGCGTTCATGCTCGTGGTGCTGCTCCTCGGTGGAAACAGTTCGATGATGGAGCTCGCGTCACGGGAGACCGACACGCAGGTCATGGTCACGATCATTTCGCTCACCCGCGTCCTGATCGTGGCGCTGGCTGCGGCGACCATCCTCGATTTCATTCTTCGACAACGACTTCCAATGCTGTACTCCAGGAGGAGCAAACGAATGCAGAACCACGTCATCCTGTGCGGACTCGGCCAAGTCGGATATCGAGTCGCCCTCGAGCTTCAGAAGTTCGACACGGAGATCACCGTCATCGAACTGAACTCGACGGGACCGTTCGTCAGCCTTATTACGGAGCAGGGCATCCCGATCCTGTTCGAGGATGCGCGGAACCGAGATGTCCTCCTCAAGGCCGGTGTGGAGCGGGCTGCTGCTGTGATCGCGTGTACCGATGACGATCTGTCGAACGTCGAGATTGCCCTCGATGCACGTGAGATCCGCCCCGACATCCGCGTTGTGCTCAGGCTGTTCGACCAGCGATTGGCTTCGAAGATCGTCAACAGTTTCGAGATCGAGGCTGCCTTCAGCGCCTCGGCGCTTGCCGCTCCGGCATTTGCAGCAGCAGCAGTCGATCCATCCGTCAAGGACAGCTTCTACGTCGGAGACGATCTCTTCGTGTACTCGTCCTTCTGGGTGCCCGAGGCCTCTTCGCTCACCAGTCAGTCGGTGTGGGATCTCTGGGGAAAATACGATGTGAACACGCTCAGCTTCACAAGCGACTCGGGCGCCATCTCGCGGCACTCTGGCCCCACCGTCACCGTGCCTCCGAATTCAACCATCGCCGTTGTGGGTCCGTACGAAGAGGTTCAGCGGCTCCAAGCAGAGCACGGGATCATCGACTCAGATGCAAGGGTGCGGCACAAGAACGTGCCGTCAGATGAAGGCTGATCGACGCCGATAGGTCAGTGGCCGCGGCGGGTTCCGCCGTACTTCATGCGCGTGTCCGCCATCGAGGCTGGGCGTGCATCGTCATCGTTGACGCCAGCAGCGACCAGTTCACCGATGAAGAAGGTGTGGCTCCCGCAGTCGACCTCGTTCTTCACCACGCACTCCATCCACGCGATGGCATCATCGAATATCGGAGCACCCGACTCACCCTCCGAAATGCCGTAACCGTTGAGGTTCATGCCGTCTCGCGCTGCGGGCTTCGAGAACTTCACGAACGGGCGGGTGTTGTCGCTATCCCAAAGATTGACAGTGAACGAGCCGCCTTCACGAATGAGCCGATGCGTCACTGCTTCGGTGTCGACTCCCACGCCGATCAGAACGGGCTCCTGGGCCACCTGGGTCACCCATGACGTTGTCATCCCGTTCCATTCGTCCTTCGACCGCGAGCCGAGCAGGACGAGTGCGTTCGGGATCTTCCACGTGACCTTGTTGATGAGTTCGGTGTCCAGAGCCATGTCGCCTCCCTTGGTGGCATCAGCTTATCGGACAGGGGACGGCCGTTCCGAAGCGATGGTGGTGCTGAGGCGGACGTCTACGGTGCTCGGTTTGGATCGGACCGATCGGCGATCGAGTCAAACACAGCGGCAAGCTTCGTGTCGCTGGCCGTAAGCGCCGATTCGGAATGCGTCGAGAGCGTCATGGTCACCTTGTTCCAACGGATATCGATGTCGGGATGATGGTCTGCGGCTTCCGCGGCGAACGAGCACTCGGTGACGAAGGCGATTGCCTGCGGAAACCCGGTGAACACAAGGGTTCGCGAGATCGCCTCTCCATCGAGCACCCACTCGGGGTGATCGGAAATGAACAGTGCTCGTTCGTCGTCTGTGAGTCGCATGACGCAATCCTAACGACACGATTCCATCATGATGGCGTCGACCATCGTGCCTCGAAACTCGATTCGCCCACAGACCGCACGTTCGATATCGTCGGCGTATGGCGATCGAAGTGCGAGAGGCGACCGTGGAGGATGTCGAGGCGTTCCGCTCGCTGCGACTTGCCGCCCTCAAGCTGGCCCCCGATTCTTACCGTCGGTTGTATGCGGACGAGGTCGATGTCCCGTATGACCGTTGGGAGGCGTTCGTCGAGCGAAATGCGAAAGATCCAGATGCGGGGGTCTTCCTTGCGATGAGAGATGGCGGTCCAGCCGGGATGATGTTCTTGGGGGCAGATCGATCGGCCGAGACGATGTCGATAGGTGGCATGTGGGTTGAACCCGGACACAGACGCCATGGTGTGGCGCACGCCATGGTTGTTGCCGCGACGGAGTGGGGGTGTCTTCGCTCCGCCCGCGTCGCGAGGCTTGCTGTGACTGTCTTCAACGAGGCCGCTGAGAGGCTGTACCTGGAGTGTGAGTTCGTTCCCACGGGAGAGACAGAGCCACTTCGAGAGGGCAGCGACGTCACCATTGCATGGATGGAGCGGACGCTTATCGTTTGATGTCGGCGGTTCGGAGCCGGGTGTGAATCTGGTGGCATGGCTGACCCGGTGCAATACTCCGGCGATGTTGTCCAGCGATCCGAAGCGCCGAGCTGTCTTCACGGGTGTCCTGCTGACGACGATGGGCGTCGGTACGTTTGCGCCACTCTCGCTCGGCATCCTCGCGTCAGTGTTCCAGGAGGATCTCGGGATCACGCGGTCGCAGATTGGCATCGCCTTTGCAGTGAACGCTTTTGGAGCCGCACTGCTGTCGCCGGTGGTCGGGCGGTTCACGGACAGGGTCGGAGGCAAGGCGGCGCTGCTCACACTCACGGTGCTCGGAACTGCCTCGTACGCCGTGTACGGCATCGCAGGATCGATGACAGTGCTCGTGGTCGGGTCGGTCCTCGGCTCCCTGGCGCAGGCTGGTGCGAACCCGTCGACGAACAAGCTGATAGCTGAGAATCTTCCTCCCGGTGAGCAGGGGGTGATTACCGGCATCAAGCAGTCCGGTGTACAGGTATTCGTCTTCGTCGGGGGTCTCGTGGTCCCAACGCTCGCGGTGTCGTTCGGGCGACTGACGGCCTATGCCCTGCTTGCCGTGGTGGCGATAGCACTCGGTATCGTGGCCGCGGTTGTGCTACCGACTCCGACGTCGAGCGGCGGCGCTGACGGCCGCATCGACGATGGCTCGCGGCGTGTGCCAATCGACATCTGGTGGATAGCGGCGTATGGGTTCCTCATGGGGTTCGCCGGGTCGTCTGCGTTCTTGTACGTGCTGTTCGCGGAGGAGCGGCTCGGGCAGTCGATCATCGTCGGCGGCATGGTCACCGCGGTCGTCGGGCTTGTCGCGGTTCCGAGCAGGATCCTATGGGCGAGACATGCAGAGCGGCGTGCGGACATCCGCGGGCCGCTCATCACGATCGCGCTGATCTCGGTCGCCGCTGCCGGAACCTTGATGGTGGCTGACGCTGGTGCGTGGTGGTTCGTGTGGATCGCCGCTGTCCTCACAGCCGTCGGGTCGTCATCGTGGAATTCGGTTGGGATGCTCGGGCTCATAGTGATAGCCGGCCGCGGGGCAGCGGGAAGCGCCTCCGGCATCGTGCTCTTCGGATTCCTGGCCGGGCTTGGGTTTGGTCCTCCACTCTTCGGCTGGATCGTTGATTCCACAGGCAGCTACACGACGGTGTGGATGCTGACGGCTGCGGCGTCGTTCGCAGGCGCTGCCCTCATGGCGATATGGCACCCTGTTCAGGCCTCCAGCTGAGGGGTCGATTCGCTCACAGCTCCCTGCCGGTTTCGCCGCGTCACCGTATAGGGTCGCTCCATGGCAGATAGATCAAGAGGCGATGGCTGGTGGGAGGCTTCTGACGGTAAGTGGTATCCGCTTGAGCTCCTCGATTCACCGCTACCCGAGTGGTCAACGAGGGTGCAGGCTCCCGAGGCTGTCGTCCGTCTGGAGACGGCTGTCCCTGCGGCGCTCTCGCTTGCGGCGGGAGCGGCCGTTCTCGTGTCGGCAACCACTCACGCCGGCGTGGCGATAGCGGGTCTGAACCTCGTCTCGGCGATGAGTTCAAACGCGGGACCGTCGTTCGTTGATGACCTGCCCGTGAACCGTACGGAGTACGGGATCTGGGCGATCGCAACGCTCTTCTCGCTCTTTGCGCTGGTCGTGGCCGCCGTCTTGGTGATGATCTGGCTTTTCAGGTTCTCGAAGGCGCTGGATGCACGCGGTGCCAGTGGCCGAACCTGGTCATCGGGTTGGACGATCGGCGGTTGGTTCATCCCACTCGCCAACCTGGTGATTCCGAGGCTCGTCGTTGGTGAGATGGAGCGCATCGCCGAAGTTCCATACACGAACGAGTTCGTCGGCGAGACCTGGAAGAAGTATCGGCGGTCTTCTGTCGGAGATCTGTGGTGGCTGATGTGGGTGAGCGGGAACGTGGTTGCCACGTTCGGTGAGTTCGGCCGAATCTTCGGGCCTGACGACGATGGTCGGTTCGCCGCGTTACTGGCGGTCACATCGATCGGCTACATCATGATGGCGATCGGTGGTGTCGCCCTGTTCGTGTTGATCCGAACGATGACACGGTCGGCGAACGCCTGAGACAAATTTCTCCGATACCGGGAACCGGGAGTGAGTGCTCGAGCGTCTAATTTGTGAAATCGTTCACAAAGAGTTCTGGCGGTTGGGAAGCATTCTCTCTCTCCTCCTTCCTCCGCTTTCTGGCCACCAGAACGATGACCGGGGGCGGTAACCCGTAACCGGTCATCTGCTCCGCCTCGAGATCCCCGTCTCCGAGGCGGGGCTAGCTTTCTTGGACTCTTCGGATCTGCGCGGAGTGTGGCTAACGGGCCGGTAGAGAGGCAGGAGTAGTACGTATCGGAAGTAGTACGTACTCCCTGCCGCCTCTGAGTCGAACTACTTCTAAGTCGAACTACGTACTACCCGCCGCCATCGTCATACGTACTGCGTACTACTTTTCGCCCAGCTGACCCCGCTCAATTCCATAGTGCCACGTTCCTATGTGGAGTAGCCGACGAGGCTCTCGAGGAGGTCGAGAAGGCCGTCGGCCGAGATGCCTCCTCTTTGCACGTGCACCACGGCGCCTGACTCGTCGTAGATCACGGTCAACGGCATGCCACGTGCGCCGAAGGTGTTCACGGAGAGCCCGGACTGGTTCCTGCCACCGATATCCCTGGCGATCGGCCAGGTCCCCGTCATCCCCCACTTGTCAGCGTCGCCGCCACCGTTGCCATTGTCCTGAGAATTGATGCCGACAAAGTTGATGTCGTCGCCGATCTCATGGCTCAGTTGGACGAATCCCGGGAGTTCCGCTTCACAGACTTCGCACCACGATGCAAAGAACGCCGCCACCGTGGGCTTCCCTTCGAAGTCCGACAAGGAGATGCGCTCGCTGCCTCGCAGTGCTGGAAGATCCCATGATTCTGCGGCGGTCGAACCGACGTCCGGTTTGGGCCAGGTGAGTGCCACGAGACCAACGATGACGATCGCCACCGCTGCACCGCCTGCCCAGATCTTGATCAGTCTGCTTCGATGTGCTTTGGCCTTTGCCGCGGCTTTCTCTTCTGCGCGCTTCTTTTGGCGCGTTGGATTGCTACGGGACATGCCAGTGCAACGGGAAACCGGCGACGCGCGTTCCCACGAATGTCCGATGTTGGTCTATTGCATCGCGTTCTCCGCAATCCGAGGTCCGAACCGCTTGCTGCGCTCGCTCTCCGAAGTCCGACCGGAAACCGGCACCCCGACTCTGAGGAGGGCGATCACTGTGCTGGTCGGATTTCGGATTTCGGACGTCGATACCGTCCCAGCCTTCGATTCCGACGTCTGCTTCCGGTATCGTCTGCCCATGCGCGCCATCGAGACCAACGGGGTAACCCTCGCAGTAGACGACCGGGGCGAGGGGTACCCGGTCCTGCTCATCCACGGGTTCCCTGAGACCTCCTACTCGTGGCGGCATGTCGCCCCTGCGCTCCACGATGATGGATTCCGGGTGATCACCTATGACCTGCGCGGCTGCGGTGCGTCGTCAGGGCCAGTTGAGATGGAAGCGTTCTCGCTCGTTGAACAGGTTGGAGACCTGATCGGCGTCCTCGATCGACTCGGAATCGAACAGGCCGCCGTTGTGGGACACGACTGGGGAAGCATCATCCTCTATGCGGCTGCGCTGCGGCATCCTGCCAGGATCTCGCACGTCGCGAGTCTCAACGTGCCGTACCTTGGGTGGCCCTCCGGGTTCCCGAGTATCGATGCCATCCGCGAGCGGTTCGTCGACCGACTGGGCTACGTGCTTGCGTTCCAACAACCGGGAGCAACGGAGGGACGATTCGACGCCGATCCTTCCGACTGGATGCGTAGAGCGTTCGCCGGCGTGGCGGCATCGCCGGACTTCCAGACACCCGAGGAGTTCGACACATACGTGGAGGCATTCATTGCCAGCGGATTGACAGGGTT
>CAXMSN010000128.1:0-2339 GCA_964196275.1 uncultured Kiloniellales bacterium
CCCGCGCCCAGGACTAGGCACGCATAACGGCACTTATGCGCACTCGATCAGCCGCACATAATGCCGGATATGGGCGGGCAATTCTTGCGATTCTTACGCCTATTCGGACGTGACGATTGGGCGTACTCTGATATGGGAAGCATGCAGCTTCTGGTCGGTTGGGGCGGGATATCAGAGAGGTGACCTGATGCGCCGTGTGTCGACCATTCTCCTTGTTGCCCTGCTCGTGTTGGCAGGTTCCTGCGACGACAGTTCCGAGGATGAGAGTTCCAACGCATTCGATTTCTCCACCCAGAGCCTTTGCGATTGGTTCTCCCCCGAAGACATAGACGAAATTGTCACGTCGACATACGAAGAGCTTGGCGTACGACTCGACAGAGGCGAAGAGATGGACCAGAGGCAGGACGCGAATGTCGATTGCTTCTGGGCCCCACCGCTGGTGGCCCTCAATCACAACGAGGAACTTGAGCCGTCGAATAGGTTCGTGCGGCACGTGGCCCTCGATGACAGCGTCCGTGTCTCGATCGAGGGCGATGGAGCCTATGGGCTGATATTCGGGATTGATGCTCTCCTCAGGGTCGACGGTCACGATGAACGGTTGCGATTCGGACACGCGACACCGCACAGCATCGATAACGACGTAGAGATGATCAACACCGTTGGCCTCACCATTGCCAACCGGATGCTCCAACAAATGGGATGGGTCGGAGGCGAGTAGGTGAACCACGCGACCCACGCATAACGAAGCCTCTTTGTGTCAAGTGGATGTTTTCGGGCGCGTTTGTGTGAATCGCTGGCGGTGGGCCGCGATGGGTCGTAGCGTTGTTGTCAGGGTTCGGGAGTGACCGATCCGAAGAGCCAGCCTTTCAGGATGATGAGCTGGTCACGCAGGCTTAAGAGACGTTCCTGATTGTCCTCCCGGGCCCTGTTTCTATTGGTTGTCGGCGTCGGCGATGAGTCGCTGGTAGACGGCGTCCGAGATCCGCCGCTTGAGTGCACGGATCGCTTCTTTGGAGCTCTTGCCTTCTGCGATCTTCTTGTCGAAGTAGATGCGCCCGTTCGTGTCGTGTCGTAGCTGGGTGACGGCTGCGATATGGATCGCGTGATTCAAGATGCGGTTCCCTCTCGGGTTCAGGCGGTGCCTGGTGTTGCCTCCTGATGACGCTTCGATCGGTGCCGTTGCGTTGTACGACGCGTAGTGGCCTCGGGTCGGGAACCGGGACACGTCTTTGGTGTACCCGATGATCGTTGCTGCACCGATCGGTCCGACGCCGACAATGTCCGTCAGCGACGTGCCCGACGCTTGAACAGCGACAGCGATCCGCTGCTTTGAGGTCTTCAATGACTGGTCGAGTTTATGAATGTCGTCGATGACCTCGCGGGCGATCAGTATCCGACACCTGGCCGTCTCATCGCCAACAACGACGCCATCGAGGAGGCCGGAAGCGTTGGTAACACTGATCCTTACCCCAATCCCACCCGCCACGAGCTCGAGAAGCAAAGCGTGGAGACGCGAGCACCACTTGTTACGCAGCTGTGCCATATCCCTATGGCGTTTCACCAACAGACGCAACACCGCCACATGATCATCCCGCTGGACTGTTGCTAGGCGGTCTGACCGCAACGCGGCGATCGCTACCGACCGTGCATCATTCGGATCGTTCTTCTGCGACCTGCCAGAGCCCAACAGTCGGACCCTCGACGCCAACACCGGTGGCACATCGAAGACCGTCTCGCCAGCTGCGACGAGTTGCCGCCCGATCAGGTGGCCGAGTCCGTTTGCCGATTCGACCGCCCACTCACGTTTCGTGAATCGGTCGGCCCAACCTGTGAGACGCTCAACTTGGGCGCTCGACGCCTCGAGTGTGAACTCGCCGATCACCCGCTCGTCGTCGTCGACAGCAACCGCTGTGTGGGTTGCCTTGTGTGGATCGATACCAATCATCGTCATAACAATGCCTTTCTCGTTGACGGTGGAACCGAGATGGGCACTCCTGATTCGGGTCGAACGTGTTCTCGCCTCTTTCGAGCCACACCCCAGCAAAGGACACCGACCGGCAGCCAGATCGTTAGAAAGCCAACCCGAAGGTGGCAGGCACTTAGAGAGACAACCGACCGGGTCCCCTAGATGTTACGAAACGCCGCAACACCCACCACAAGTATCAATCAGGCACTTATGCGCACATGATCAGGCATGCATGATGCGATGGGAAGCGGTCCGCTATGGCAGTTCGAGCCGCCGCTGTAGTTCGGCATGACGCTCTAGCGTGCGTCGAGCGAAATAGGCTCGCTCTGTATGATCAACTCTGTGGACAACGACTGGAAACCTGTATCGAGCG
>CAXMSN010000129.1:0-10703 GCA_964196275.1 uncultured Kiloniellales bacterium
CGCAATCTGGTCGAAGCGAGAAACGAGTTCGCGTTGGCTTTGAC
The DNA here is from genome assembly GCA_964196275.1 of uncultured Kiloniellales bacterium. Classification (GTDB taxonomy): domain Bacteria; phylum Actinomycetota; class Acidimicrobiia; order Spongiisociales; family UBA5794; genus UBA5794. The sequence goes on from CAXMSN010000129.1 coordinate 45, forward strand.
CAATCTGTCGACCATCGTCTAGGCGTCCAACTGGGACAGTTCGACGTTCCCACCGGAGATTATCGCCCCAACGCGTAGGCCGCTGAAGATATCTCCGTGCCTGAGGAGCGCTGCCAACACGGTCGCACCCGAAGGTTCCACGACGATCTTCATTCGCGTTGCAAAGAGCTTCATTGCTTCGCGCATCTCCTCGTCGGTGACGAGCAGGATGCTCGTCTCCGCTGAGCGGAGAATCTCGAACGCAAAGGCACCGATACCCGTCAGAAGTCCGTCACCGATCGACATGTTGCCTGTTGCGGGTTGGCGCACGCCGTCGCGAAGACTCCGGTGGGCGTCATCGACCCGTTCCGGTTCGACTCCGATGGTTCTGATGCCGCGTGACGTGGCCACCACCGTGCTACCGGATAGCAGACCACCGCCTCCGATCGGTGTCAGGATCACGTCGATATTCGGAACGTCATCGATCAATTCGAGTGCAGCGGTGCCCTGTCCCGCGATCACGTTGAGGTCCTCGAATGGGTGGACCTCTGTGAGGCCATGCGCCGCTACGAGCTCCTCCACGGCGGAAGCTCTCTCGGGATGGGGGACCGGTACGACGGTAGCGCCGTATCCCTGGACGGCAGCGACCTTCACCGGCGGCGCATGCTCGGGCATGACGACCGTTGCGGGGATCCCGCGTATCGAACAGGCGTAGGCAACGGCCTGGCCATGGTTCCCTGACGAATGAGTGACGACACCACGCGCCGCATCTTGATCCGACAGCGAGAGGACCGCGTTCAAGGCGCCTCTCGCTTTGAACGCACCAACTTTCTGCATGTTCTCGCATTTGAACCACACGGATGCTCCCGATGCGTCGTCAACGTACGACGATGTCAGGATCGGTGTCCTGTGGATGTAGGGCGCGATGCGCTCTCGTGCGGCCACGACATCGTCGATGGTGATCTGGAGTCTCACGGGGTGCCAGCCTGACTCTTGATACGTGCGTCACTCGTCGCTACGAAGTAGGAGGTGACGGCGATCGCTGCGAGTACATGCCACGCGGCGTGCCCCTGGAAGATCGAATCAGGATCACAGAGCGGCCCGGAAGAGCGACCGAGAAGGAACGCCGCAATTGCGAGCACCATGGCAGCAAGTGCCGCCCAGTACCACATCGTTCTCACCGATCCCCTCCGGTGCAGCACGATGTCCGCTCCGACCAGTGCGGCGATCACGATGATCGTGAGAATGTTGGTGATCTGTGGCCCAATCAGGAGCACTACAGAGAACACACCGGCACCCACCCCGACGATGCCCCACCCGAAGTATCTCGACCTTCGCTGCATCTCCGTGACATTGATCACGGCAAGGATCCAGATGGTGACGAGGAAAGTGATGTCGTGGAGAAACTGTGCGAGCGATGAATCGAATCCGTGGAACAGGAAGCTTCCGACGCCGGTGGCGATCATCGCAACACCGAAGATCGTGCGAAGCGTTCGCTCATGGCCTTCCGTGCGCCGAGCCCAGGCAATCACAGCGACTCCGGCGACCGAGAACACGAGGCTAGACAATGCATTCACCGGTTGGAGCAACCACCCGTCGTGGATGGTTTCGCAGTCCGTGTCGCCCGCTACGAGTATCAGAGCCTGTCGGAACATCACGCCACGGTACCGACCACATCGGACAATGTGGATCATGCCAGGTCGTTGATTCAAGAGGACTACGGAGAGTGGTTGACATAATGTGCATTGTGGGGTACATTCTGCAGACGGCGTGAGTATTGGGAAGGCGGCGCAACGAAAGGTCCACCGTGCGTACGCTTGAGCAACAGATCAGATCCGCCGACTTCACCATGTCCCGAAAGGGCTACACACCTTCGATCGTCGATCAGGCGCTCGAGGGGTTCGCCGATGACGTAGCACGCCTCCTCGAAGAGCTTCGGCGCGAGTCCATTCGAGTCAGTGCCCTCGAACGCTCGCTCACCTTTGCCCAGAACGGCGGGGCGTCAGTACAGCCTGATCTCGCGTCATTGGTGGTCGAGGCCTCCGAGATGAAGACCAGGCTGCTGGATGAGGCACGGAAGCAAGCGGCTGAGATCGTCGAGACCGCAACCAAGAAAGCGTCCGAGCCGGGCAGCCTAGCCGAACGGCCTACCGAAGCAGCAGCCTCTCATCGGCGGGAAAGCGAGATAGAGATGGCGTTGGAAGAAGCGACGGCGATCGAGTCAGCGGCCAGGGACATTGCAGAGGCGATCCGACGACAGGCACAGTCGGACGCTGACGAAGTGCTTGCGTTGGCACGCGCAACTGCGCTCTATCAAGCGGACGGCGTTGCGGGAACCGGCGCGGACGACGTCGAATTGGCTCAACAGTACGGGTAAGCCTCGGTACCATGGGCGACCCGACGAGTTGGGTGTATGACCAACAGAACCAGCAGTGCACCTCCGCCAATAGGTGGAAGCCAAGAAGCTGTCGAAGATCACTCGGTCATGTCCGGGCTCGGATTCGGGCTGATCGCGATACTCGTCTTCATAGCGTTGACAGCCGGTGCCGTCGTGATGGGCACGTCCAAGATCGAGGCCGATATCGAGACCCGCGCCAGCGCTGTGCTCGAGAAGAGTGGGTACACAGCCGTAATCGCTGAAGCGTCAGGGACGGACGTGGCGCTCTACGGGACGTACTCCGACGATCAGACACAAGAGGGCGCACATGACGTGGTACGCGGCGTTCCCGGGGTGACTGGGGTGACCGGGGAACTCTGGCTCGTGTCCGACGGAGAGATCGACGAACTCATCATCAGGAGTGAGGGGATCGAGTTCAGTTGGGACGCGACGTCAGTGTCCGTAACGGGCGAGATCTCCTCGGCCGACCGCAAGCAGTTCATCGCCGACGCATTAGCTCCATCGTTCGTGCTTGTCGAAACGTCAGGGTTGTCCGTCGTCGATGGCATCCCTGACGAATCAGACTGGATCGGAACGATCCTCTCACTAGCCATCGGCGTACAGGACACCATCGAGATCGGTCGTCTTGTCGTTGTACCTGGCCACGACTTGCTGATACTCACGGGTGATGTTGAATCCAAGAGCATCCGGAACGCGTTGAATAGGGAGGTCGTTGAGGCCGGTCAAGCGATCGGGTTCGACACGAACGCTGCGGTTCGCGTACCGGAGTTGGAACCCGGAGTGGTCCCCCCGACTGAAGAGGAAGTTGTGGCGCTCCAGATCGACCTTGACGTCCTCCTGAAGGACAAGGTTGTTGAGTTCGAGGTGAACAGCGACGTGATCACCGAAACCGGTACCACCCTCCTGGACGAGATACTCGAGATCCTGCGCCTCGCACCCGAAATCCAAATCGAGATCGCCGGACACGCGGATACCCAGGGGAAGCCCGCAACCAATCTTGTGCTCAGCGAGGCGAGAGCAGCATCTGTACTGCTCTACCTCATCGCACAGGGAGAGAACCCTGAGCGGTACACCAGCGTCGGCTACGGTGATACGCAACCGGTAGCGGACAACTCGACCGCCGTTGGCAGAGCCCGCAACCGGAGAATCGCGTTCCGAGCGTTACTTGAGGAAGGCACATGAGCTACGTCGCCAGCCAGATCATCGTCTGGATCGTTCTCGCTGTCGTGTTCGGCTTCTTCCTCGGATGGTTGATGAATTCCCGGAGGGGATCCCGGCGCAGAGGCAATCGGAAGCTCTGATCGTTCACGCTATGTGGGTGAAGGGTCGCCTGTCGCCATTACGCGGTCCCTGACGAGCGCTGTACGGCTCAGGAACACCGTCACCGCGAGAACTCCTATCGAACCCGCCAGGTAGACTGGAACGATCCCGAATTGGCTGGCAAGCAGACCACCGAGAGCTGCACCCAAGGGGAGACCCGCCCACGCGAGCGTCCTCGATGCGGCGATGACCTGGCCCATCTGATCGGGTGGAGCGAGCCGCTGACGCAGGGTCACCAACGCCACGTTGACCCAGGTCACACCAGTAACGGCGATGCCAGCTGGAATCACAGCAAGCCAGTTCCCCATCAGGACGACCAGAAGGAAGCCCCCACCAAGCATCGACAGGCCGACGATGTACATCCAACCGAGGGACAGACGGTTCGAAACGGTCGTTGCGAACGCAACACCCACCGAACCGATTGCGGCTTGCACCGCGATGAAGACTCCTACGGCGGCCCCCTCCTGGGTGAGCACATCACCAACTGTTTCGACGCCGAGGATCTCCTGGGCAACGAACAACACCAACAACGCCTCGAGAGGCTGGAAGACGAAGTTCGTAAGGGTCCCACCGATCGTTGCCCACTTCAGGCGGTCGTCGGCGAACAGAACACGCAAGCCTGAGGTGATGGCCTTGCTGAACGGCTCATGTGTTCTCGGAGGAATCGCCTTCACGGGTCGTACGAAACCGAGGAAGATAGCCGACACGACGAAGGTGGCAGCGTTGAGCATGAATGCGGCAGCGAAGCCCCCGCCGACCGTGACGATCACCCCACCTACCAGGGGACCCACGCTGAGTGTGAGCGTCCTGGCGAGCGCGAGGCGCGAGTTCGCCCTGATCAGGTCGTTGTCTGCCAACGATTGGGTCATGTAGGACTGAAGCCCGGAATCGAACAACACAGCCATCGAACCGACGAGGAACGCTGTGACCAAGATGATCCCCGACGACATCCACGACGTCCCAACGGCATATGCGAGGAACGCGAAAGCTCCTGCACGGACGAGATCTGCACCGATGAGTGTGCGACCGAGCTTTTTCCTGCGATCCAGGAAGACACCGGCAGCCAGCCCGAACAGGAGCATCGGAAGCGTCTCTGCGAACGCTGTCAACCCGAGGGCGAGCGCCTCGCCCGTGAGAACGAGCATGAAGTATGGGAGCGTGAAAAACGCGATGTAATCGCCGAACATCGACACGGCCTGGCCCGCAACGACCGGCGCCATATTGCGACTGGCAACAGATCGCTCAGGTCTGGTGTGATCTCGGGATTCATCGTTCGACGCCACGTGGCGGCAGCGTAGCCGAGGATGCGGCCTCTGGACATCGAACGTCAGCGCTCGGCCGTGCTGTAGCCTGTGCTTTGGAGCGTGAAAACCTGTGGCTGAAATACAAGACATCCCCAGACTGATCCGGGAGTTCGTTGACCTTGCGAGGGACTACCTCCTCCAAGAAACAGTCGAACCGGCGAAGAAGCTCGGCTATTTCGCCGGAATGTCCGTTGGTGCCACTGCCCTGTGGTCGGTGGCTCTGATCCTGCTTTCAGTCGCAGGTCTGAGAGCTTTGGTCGGCGTGCTCGGCGACGGGCCGTACTGGGAAGCGCTTGCGTACGTCATCTACGCGGTTGGTCTCGTCGTCTTCGCCTACGTCCTGATCAGACTCGTCCCATCGAGAGGCGTCTACGACGCACCGGTATCCAGCGACCATGAGGAGCCATCGTGACGATCGATAAGACCGAACTCGAAGCGAAACTCCGTGAGATCGAAGGTGTCGTCACCGACATCGAAGAGGAAGCCAAGTCGAACACTGTCGTCGTCGCCGCGGTTGTAACGGTCGTCGTGGTCGGTGTTGTGGCGTTGATGGTATGGCGTTCACGTCGCTCGAGGATCCGCATCGAGGTCTACAAGCAGTGACAACTCAAGCCAATGTGGAGCTCGTCAAATGGGCGACTGGCTGGTTCACACCTCGTAAGTGGGCGAAGACCTGGTTGCGACCAGTAAAGAACTTCAAGAAACAGTTCAGCCCGCTCGAGCGAGCCGGTTACGCGACATCTACCTCGTCCCGTACGACAACGCAGACGGTCGTGGGGCTTTCGATGATGGGTGTCGGCTACTACCTCCGACAGTCGAAAGGGAGGACCGTCCTGTACCGCCACACCGCCCGACCGGGTGAATCGGTGCGAATCAAGGTAGTCCAGGGCACGCGCATCCTCGCCGACACGACCGTGGACGCATAGTGGCGCAACAACCCAAGAAGTTCGTGAAGGTTGTCATCTGGTTGGTCGTTGCGACGATGGTCTTGACGTTCATGGCCGCCCTGCTTCCCGCGCTGTCGTGACCTCGACGGGTGACCCGTTCATCGAGGGCGAGAGCTGTTTGGTGTACGACAGCAAAGGCAAACAGCACCTGCTCGAACTCGACGCCGCGAAACAGTTCCACTTCGACCGGGGGATAATTCCCCACACGGACATCATCGGCGTCCCGGAGGGTTCCACGGTGCTCTCGTCCAAGAGAAGCAGCGTCATCGTCGTGAGGCCGCGCCTCGCCGACTACGTGCTGCGCATGAAGCGTGGAGCAGCCGTGATGTATCCCAAGGACACAGGTGCGATCATCACGTGGGCGGACATCGCCCCCGAATGCGTCGTACTCGAAGCTGGGACAGGGTCGGGTGCGCTCACGATCGCGCTCTCTCGGGCGGTTGGACCCGATGGGAGCGTCGTATCGATCGAACGACGGGAGGACCATGCAACACATGCTCGAAGGCTGATCGAGAAGTTCAACGGACAGGTGCCAAGCAACGTAGTTCTGCGTGTCGGCGAGGTCGAGGAAGTCGTCTCTGAGGTCTCCCCGGATCGTATCGTGCTTGACCTTCCCGAACCGTGGCACACGGTTCAGCCCGCCGCCGAACATCTCAAAGGTGGCGGCATCATCGCTTGCTACCTGCCGACCGTGCCACAGGTTCAGCAGATGAGAGATGCGATCGACAGAGCCAAGCGGTTCATCGAGGTGGACACGTTCGAGCTGCTGATGAGGTCATGGGCCGTGTCAGAACGATCCGTTCGCCCAGAGCATCGAATGATCGGCCACACGGGGTTCATCACCGTCGCCCGCAAGAGGTTGTAGCGACGCTACGCCTCGATGTAGATGCACTCGCCTGGGCATTCCTCCGCCGATTCGACAACCAGGTCAAGCTGGGCATCCGGGAATTCAGCGAGACCCTTGGCACCTTCGGCATTGCCTTCGGACGCTGCGAAGACCGTCTCACCCTCCCGGACGTAGGCGAGACCGTCGTCCAGGAGAACGAACACGTCAGGTGCGATCTCTTCGCAGAGTCCGTCACCAGTGCAGAGATCTTGATCAATCCAGACCTTCATCGCGTGCATCCTTCCCTTACGCCGCATCGACGAGGATACTCTCCCGCTACCCTGTCCGACGGAAGCATCTTGCCAACGCAACCTGAATCCCGACCTAGAATCCGTTCGGAAGTGAATGACACCTCTCGGAGAGGATCGAGACATGTCTGATAGAGAGCGTTCGGACCACGAGGCACAACGCCGTGCCCTCGAGGATGAGATCGCCGTACTCAGACGTAGGCTCGAGGACGCCCCTCGCAGGGTCAAGCTCCTCGAGGACCGGCTCCTGGAGGCGAGAAACCACCTCTCCCAGGCCCAAGGCCAGAACGAGAAGCTCTCCGTCGCTCTGAAGGAGACGCGGGAACAGTTGGCGTTGCTGCGTGATGAGGTCGAAAAGCTCACGGCACCCCCGAACCCGTTTGGCACCGTGCTCCAGCTGAACACCGATGGCACTGTTGACATCACCTCGTCGGGACGGAAGCTGAGAGTGGCCGTCGAGCCGACAGTCGAGATCAAAGAGCTCGAGCCAGGACAAGAGGTCATCCTGAACGAAGCGTTCAACATCGTCGACGTTCGGTCATTCGAACCGACGGGCGATGTTGCGACGGTCAAAGAGTTGCTCGGCGAAGATCGGCTCGTCGTTATCGGCCGCGGTGACGAGGAACGTGTCGTGACGCTCGGTGCACCCATGAAGGACTTACATCTTCGCGTTGGAAACCATGTGCGCATCGATGCTCGAACGGGATTCGTGCTTGAGAAGATCGAGCGTCCCGAAGTCGAAGAACTCGTGCTCGAGGAAGTCCCGGACGTTCTGTACGAGGACATCGGCGGACTCGACGATCAGATCGAGATCATCAGGGATGCGGTCGAACTCCCGTATCTGCACAGGGACAAGTTCGCGGCGTACAACCTCTCTCCGCCCAAGGGAGTGCTTCTTTACGGGCCGCCGGGGTGCGGCAAAACGCTGATCGCAAAGGCCGTTGCGAACTCACTCGCTCGCGCTGTCGGTGAGACCGAGGACGACAGCGATGCGCGATCGTACTTCCTCAACATCAAAGGACCGGAACTGCTGAACAAGTACGTCGGCGAGACCGAACGTCAGATACGTTTGATCTTCCAGCGGGCGAAGGAGAAGTCCGACGAGGGCGTGCCCGTGATCGTCTTCTTCGACGAGATGGACTCTCTCTTCCGTACTCGCGGCACCGGCGTGTCATCGGACGTCGAATCAACCATCGTTCCGCAGTTGTTGAGCGAACTCGATGGCGTTGAGTCACTCAAGAACGTCATCGTCATCGGAGCATCGAATCGAGAAGATCTCATCGACCCAGCGATCCTGAGACCTGGCAGGCTCGACGTCAAGATCAAGATCGAGCGGCCATCCGATGCATCGGCACGCAAGATCTTCGCCATCTACCTCGAAGACACGCTTCCATACGATGCCAATGAGGTCGGCAATGCGGGTTCCATCGAGGCGTACCTCGACAACGTTGTGAACGAGACAGTTGACGCGATGTACGCAGAGGATGCGGCGAACCGCTTCCTTGAAGTCACCTACGCCAATGGTGACCGTGAAGAGCTCTACTTCAAGGACTTTGCCTCCGGTGCGATGATCGAGAACATCGTTCGACGAGCGAAGAAGGACGCCATCAAGCGAGAGATAGCGGGGGCCGCAACAGGCCTCCAGGCTCAGGACCTTCTGAATGCCATCAAGCAGGAATTCAAGGAGCACGAGGACCTTCCGAACACGACCAACCCTGATGACTGGGCGCGCATCTCAGGCAAGAAGGGTGAGAGGATCGTGTATGTGAGGACGCTCATCGAGGGAGACGGCGAGCAGAGATCCATCGAAGCGGCCTCGCCGGGCCAGTACCTCTAGGCCGTGGCGCTCGAAACCGTCATCGGAACCGAGATCGAGTACGGGATCACGGTCACCCACGATCCGGCATTCAACCCCGTCACGGCCTCTGCACTGGTGGTGAATTCCTATCACGAGGGTGGAGACCGCATCCGGTGGTCGTACGAAGACGAGACGCCCGGCCGCGACGCAAGGGGATTTTCGATCGGCGCCGTTCCCATAGACGAGACCGACTCGGGTCTGGTGAATGCCGTGCTGCGGAACGGGGCCAGGCTGTACGTCGACCACGCCCATCCGGAACTCTCGACGCCCGAGTCCGGTGACCCCCTCGAGGCCACGCTGTACGACAAAGCGGGAGAGCGCATCATGGCTGAAGCGGCCAGGTCGGCTACGGCTGCGCTCCCGGAGGACCAACGCCTGCTTCTGCACAAGAACAACTCTGACGGCAAGGGGAACTCATACGGCGCACACGAGAACTTCCTCGTGGCCCGAACCGTGCCGTTCGGACAGATCGTCCACCACCTGACGGCGTTCTTCGTCACGAGGCAGATCTTCACCGGGTCCGGAAAACTGGGATCTGAGCACGGTCGCCAACCCGTCGACTACCAGATCTCCCAGAGGGCTGACTTCTTCGAAGAGGAAGTCGGTCTCGAAACGACACTCAAACGACCGGTGATCAACACCCGCGACGAACCGCATGCCGATCCGGCAAAGTATCGACGTCTCCATGTGATCGTCGGCGATGCCTCGCTGTCGGAAGTCCAGACGTTCGTGAAGCTCGGTTCGGCTGCTCTCATGCTCATGGCGCTTGAGGACGGCCAACTCGGCGAGCCCGTGCGTCTCGCTGATCCGGTCGGCGACATGACGCTCGTAAGCCACGACCTGTCTTTGTCCTCCGCTCTCAAGTTGCACGACGGCGGAGTCATGACTGCAATCGAATTACAGCAGCACTACTTTTTACTGCTCGATGCCTACGTCTCGTCGAGCGACCTGCCCGCTGTGTACAAGCAGGTCATGCGGGAGTGGCGTGGCCTACTGACCGACATCGAACAGGGATATGAAGCGGTCGCGGACCGGCTTGACTGGGCTGCGAAGCTGGCGGTGATCGAGAAGTATCGCGATCGGGATGGACTTGCGTGGAAAGACCCGAAACTCAAGCTGGTCGATCTCCAATACCACGACATCGACCCTGACAGAGGCCTGTTCCATCGTCTGGTGCGCCGAGGCGAGATGCGAACGCTGTTCACGGACGACGATGTCCGTGCAGCGATGACTGATCCACCCGAGTCGACCAGGGCATGGTTCCGGGGTGAGTGTCTCCGCCGTTATGGGAGCGATGTTGTCGCAGCCAACTGGGACTCCTTGGTGTTCGAGACGGGGGGATCACATCTGGTACGTCTCCCTATGATGGAGCCGAGAAGAGGAACCAGAGAGTTGGTCGAGGACCTCCTCGATGCAAGTCCTGACACCGAAACGCTGATCCAGAACATCGGAGGCACCAGTGAGCGATAGAGAACGCGCCTCGAAGAAGCACGACGAACGCGTCGAAACGACCCAAGACGACGCGCAGAATCGCGGAGAAGAAGTGACGGAGAAGATCGACGATCTTCTCGATGAAATCGACACTGTTCTTGAGGAAAATGCCGAGGAGTTCGTGAAGAACTACGTGCAGAAGGGTGGACAATGACGTCGGGAGCCATCGGCCCCCTTCACGTCGGCGAACAGGTATCGGATGCGTCATTCCTGTCGGTGCTGGAAGCT
>CAXMSN010000130.1:0-8849 GCA_964196275.1 uncultured Kiloniellales bacterium
GTCGGCAAGGTCCGCAACGTACTTCCCGGCATGGAGGCAGCCTTCATCGACTTCGGTGAGGGTAAGAACGGCGTCGTCTACCAGGGCGACATCAACTATTCGGATTTCAGCCTCAACGGGAAGCCGAAGAGGATCGAGAACGCGCTCAGGCCTGGAGACCCAGTTCTCGTTCAGGTGGTCAAGGACGCGATGGGGCACAAGGGTGCGCGGCTCACGAACCAGATCAGCCTCGCGGGCAGGTACCTCGTGCTCGCACCGAACGAGGATGTGCGGGGGATCTCGCGCAGGTTGCCGGACGATGAACGACGCCGTCTCCGCGAGATCGTAGGCGAACTCCGCCCGAAGGGCACCGGCGTCATCGTTCGCACAGCAGCTGAAGGAGCTACTGAAGAGGACATCAAGGGCGACATCGAGCGGCTCAAGGAGATCTGGGATGGCATCGCGGAAGATCGCAAGACCGCAAACGCTCCGTCACTGATCTATCAAGAGCCACCCCTCGTCATCCGCGTCATCCGGGAGCACTTCACACGCGACTTCAAGAGTCTGCTCATCGATGATCCAGCCACGCACAAGCAGGTTCTCGAGTACCTCGAGGGAACAGAGGCTGACCTCGTCGAGAAGGTCAACCTCTACAAGGACGAGCTTGCACTGTTCGAGCGGTATCACGTAGAGGATCAGCTCCGAAAGGCGCTCGACCGTCGCGTCTGGCTGCCATCTGGCGGCCACCTCGTCATCGACCGAACCGAAGCCCTAACGGTCATTGACGTGAACACCGGCAGGTTCGTTGGCTCGACGAACCTTGAAGAGACGGTTGTCCAGAACAACCTCGAGTCTGCTGAGGAGATCGCCCGTCAGCTTCGGCTACGCGACATCGGGGGGATCATCGTGATCGACTTCATCGACATGGAGGACACCAAGAGCCAGGAGGCCGTGCTCCTCAGGCTTCGCGAGCACCTTGCCAAGGACAAGACGCGAACTCAGGTATTCGACGTTTCTCATCTCGGCCTTGTGGAGATGACCCGCAAGAACGTTTCCGCCGGTCTTCTCGAGTCGTTCTCCGAAACGTGTCCGACGTGTAGCGGTCGTGGTGTGTTGCTCCATGAAGAGGCAGCGGCCACCGGTATCCCCGCACACGACGCAGGAGCCCAAGAAGCCTCTGACTGAACGGGGCCGTCTAGGCAGCGATTCAATGGCGCAATAGGACCCGTCTCCGTTAGTATTTCGAGTCGTCCTCAGTGCAGGACGGTTCACCGCGTCGAGGCGTAAGAGGCTTTGACATATGAGGATCACCACGACCATGTACGCCATCATCCGCGCCGGCGGGAAGCAAGCAAAAGTCCACGAGGGCGACGTCATCGATGTCGAACGCATCAAGGGCTCAGACAAGGTGTCGTACACACCGCTACTCATCGTCGCTGATGATGGGACCGTGATCGCCGATCGTAAACTGCTCTCGAAGGCGTCGGTTACCGCCAAGATCGTCGGCGAGTCAGCTGGGCCCAAGGTCGACATCTTCAAGTACAAGAACAAGACCGGCTATCGCCGCCGCCAAGGCCATCGCCAGAAGTACACGACGATCGAAGTGACCAAGATCAAGACCGCTCCTGCCAAGAAGAAGGCTGCAGCTGTCGCTGACGAGGACACGAAGGCTCCCAAGGCCAAGGCCAAGGCAAAGCCGAAGGCCAAGCCGAAAGCGAAGGCCAAGGCGTCGACCAAGTCCTCGACCAAAGATTCAGACGACTCAGACAAGGAGTAGCGATGTCGAAAACGAAGGCAAGCGGCTCATCACGAAACGGCAGAGATTCCAAGGCGAAGCGCCTCGGCCCGAAGGTCTTTGACGGCCAGGTCGTCAACGCAGGTGCGATCATCGTCCGTCAGCGTGGAACCCGTATCCATCCCGGCGACAACGTCGGACGTGGTGGAGACGACACGCTCTACGCCCTGTCAGCCGGAATCGTCAAGTACGGCAACAAACGCGGCCGCCGCCAAGTAAGCGTCCTGCTCGGGTCCTAGAGCGGCCGCAGTACGTAATACGTAGTATGCACTACCGGGTCCGACCTTCCGTCGTCGCCTGAGACCCGACTCGATTTCTAACTGGAGCGACGCCTACCGCTACCTTGTTCTTGCATGACTTGGAGTCCTGATGTTCGTTGACAGTGTGAGGGTCACGCTTCGTGGAGGCAGCGGCGGTGCCGGTGTCTCCTCCTTCTTGCGCCGTAAGGGCCTCCCCAAGGGGAAACCGAACGGTGGCTCCGGCGGATCTGGTGGTGGGGTGACACTCGTCGCCGATCGAACGTTGCCAACACTGTTGCGGTACGACCGCCAACCCGTATGGAAGGCAGAGGCCGGAACCCACGGTGAGGGTGAATCGAGGCACGGCAAGCGTGGCTCCGATCTCTTCCTCTCCGTGCCGCTCGGCACGGTTGTGCGTGACATGGAAGGCACCGTCGTGGCCGACCTCGTCGAGGAGGGCCAACAGGTCCTGGTCGCTCGCGGCGGAAAGGGCGGCAGGGGCAACGCGGCCTTCGTGTCGCCGAGCCGCAAGGCACCGACATTCGCAGAGCAGGGCGAGTACGGAGAAGAAGCCGAGGTCACGCTCGAGATGAAGCTCCTCGCAGACGCGGCGATCATCGGTTATCCCAACGCTGGGAAGTCGACACTGATCTCGCGTGTCTCGGCAGCGAAACCAAAGATCGCCGACTACCCGTTCACGACGCTGGAGCCGAACCTCGGTGTTGTGAGTTTGGGAGATCGGGAGATCGTGCTTGCCGACATCCCGGGTCTGATCGAGGGAGCCGCCACGGGCAAGGGTCTTGGCCACGCCTTTCTGAAACACACGGAGCGTGCTCGTGCTCTGATCGTCCTCCTTGATCCGAGCTCCCTTCAGACAGACCCACCACTGCGCCAGCTTGAGGTACTCCTGAGCGAACTGTCGGCACATGACCCTGCGCTCGCCGCCAGGCCAAGGGTTGTGGCGCTGTCCAAGTCCGAACTCCTGTCCGATGAGGAGATCGATGCGCTTGACCTTGACGACGACATTCTTGTTGTGTCGGCCATGACAGGAGCCGGTATCGACGAGCTGATGTACGCGGTCGCAGAAGTCGTCGACCGTGTGGAGTACGAGACCCCCGAACGAGAGGGTTACGTCCTGCATCGTCCCCTGCGCGAAGGCTTCACGATCCGTCGCGACTCGGGTGCGTGGGTCGTCGAGGGCATCGCGGCGATCCGAGCCATCAACCTGTCTGACCTGACGGACCCCGACGCAGCAGATTTCGTTGCACAGCGACTCGTTTCGACCGGCATCGTTGCCGGCCTCACCGAAGCTGGTGCCGCTGCCGGTGACGATGTGAAGATCGGATCGATCGTCTTCACGTTCGACCCTGAGGTCGAAGGTGAAGAGGAGGCCTACGTGTGAGGCGTGCAGTCGCTGGTGGTGCAAACGTCGTTGTGAAGGTCGGATCGTCGAGTCTCACCGGGTCGGGAGGTGGGTTGGACAACGCCGCGATCGGATCTGTCGTCGACCAAGTAGCGGCACTTGTCGGATCTGGCCATCCCACTGTGCTCGTGACCTCGGCGGCGATCGCCGCGGGACTCCCGGCTCTGGGCCTCTCGGAACGTCCAACGGCGATCGCCGATCTCCAGGTTGCTGCCGCGGTGGGGCAATCGAAGCTCATGGAGCGGTACTCGTCGCTGTTCGGTGCGCACGGGATCGAGGTCGGCCAGGTGCTTCTCACAAAGGATGTTCTTGGAACGCGCGGCCAGTATCTCAACGCCCGTTCTGCCCTCGGACGCATGCTCGAACTCGGCGTCGTGCCCATCGTGAACGAAAATGACACGGTTGCGGTGGATGAGGTCAAGCTCGGGGACAACGACCGTCTCGCTGCGATCGCTTCGCACCTCGTCGGTGCTGGCATGCTCGTGCTTCTCACCGACACGGCCGGTCTGTTCACGGATGATCCGAGACTGACCGAGAAGGCCGAGCTGCTCACAGCCGTCGAGCACTCAGATGAGATCCTCGACCGCATCAGAACCTCAACCGGTCGAGGGGCACTTGGTTCGGGCGGTGTTGCCACGAAGGTGGTCGCGGCGCGCATGGCAGCGTTCTCCGGTGTCCCGACGGTGATCGCATCGGGTGGCGTGCCAGATGTCGTCGCCCGTGCCGTGGCGGGAGAAGACGTTGGAACCTGGATCGATCCGCGTGAGACGTCGCTGGCGGCGAGAAAGCTCTGGATCGCATTTGGGCTTCCATCGGCCGGTTCCATCACCATCGACGACGGTGCGGCGCGTGCCGTCACGGGAGCAGGGAAATCTCTCCTCGCTGCCGGGGTGACGAGCGTTACAGGCACATTCGACCGGGGCGAGGCTCTGGAGGTATTCGATGCCGAGGGAACACTGTGTGCGAAAGGGATCGCACGGGTTTCGTCGGATGGGATCAGCGCACAGCTCGGACAGCACAGTTCGGCCGTCGGCGGAGAGGTCATCCACCGGGACGACCTCGTCGTGCTTGTGTGATCGGCTTCTGTCGACCCCACTACGCTGACCCTCGATGACACAGCCATGGGCAGCACCCTCTGAAGTAGCAGCCGAACTCGAGGCGGTCGGGTATCTCCCTGATGCGAAGATCGCCCAGGTCGTCTATCTCGCAGCGGCACTTGACAAGCCGATTCTCGCCGAAGGTCCTGCGGGCGTCGGCAAGACCGCTCTGGCCTTGGCGCTCTCCGAGGCAACCGATCGGCGCCTCGTGAGACTCCAGTGCTACGAGGGTCTCGATGAGGCCAAGGCGTTGTACGAGTGGGACTATCACAAACAGCTCCTGCGGCTTCAGTCGGACGAAGGCGCCGCCTGGGATGAGATCGAGGGAGATATCTTCTCGGAGGCCTTCCTACTGGAACGCCCGCTTCTCGACGCGATTCGATCCGAGGAACCGGTGATCCTGCTGATCGATGAAGTCGACCGGCTCGAGGTCGAGACCGAGGCGCTCCTTCTCGAGGTCCTCGACTCCTACCAGGTGACCGTGCCCGAGCTTGGAACGATGACTGCGGTGACGAAACCGATGGTCGTGCTGACGTCGAACAACACGCGGGAGCTGTCCGAGGCGCTCAAGCGCCGATGCCTGTACCTGCATGTGCCGTACCCGTCGATCGAGCGGGAGAGGGCGATCCTCGCGGCCCGGGTACCCGAACTCCCTGAGCAACTCGCAGACAAGATTGCACGGACCGTTTCGGCGATACGGTCGATCCCGCTGCGGAAGTCACCGTCGGTGTCCGAGACGATCGACTGGGCTCGTACGATCCTCGCACTCGGGATCGAGGAACTCGACGACGATTCCACGTCGTCAACGTTGAATGTCCTGCTCAAGTACCAAACGGACATCGAGCGCGTGGCCAAGGAACTGTCGCTCGACATCGATCAGCACGTCGAGTAGCCGATGATCCGGACGCTGTCTGACTTCGTGGCAGAATTGAGAGAGATCGGTGTTCCAGTATCGATGGTGGAGGCGATCGACGCGGCCGAAGCTCTCGAGCACACGGACCTTTCAGATCCGGAGAATCTCAGGGCCACACTCGGTGCGACACTCGTGAAGAACGCACGTCACTACCGGGCTTTCGATGCAGCGTTCGACGTCTTCTTCGGTCTCAGAACCAACTCGACCACCCCTGATGCCGATGATGCGCGTTTCGATGGTCAGGCAGCGGGTGGAGGAGGAGGCGAAGACAGTGACATGCTCTCGGAGGCGATCGCGGCAGCACTGTTGTCCGGGGATGGCGACGCCCTCCGTGGGCTCATCGCCGCAGCCGTTGACCGATATGCGGGGATGCAGCCGGGAAGGCCCGTAGGAGGCCGGTACTACACATACCGCGTTCTGCGCCGACTCGACATTGATGAGCTTCTCGCCATGATCCGTACGGCGCTCGGAGACGAGGCTGGGCTGTCTGCCCTCGACGATCGCATTCTGGAGGATCAGGCAGATGAGCTGGTGCAGCGGCTGCGTGACGAACTCGAGAGGGAGATCACCGGCCGACTGGTTGCCGACCGTGGCGCATCTCAGGTAGCGGCTTCCCGTCGTGTGCCGCTGATCGAGGACACCGACCTCATGCATGCGACGCGTGATGAGATCGAAGACGTGGAACGGGCTATCGCACCGCTCGCCAGAAGACTTGCGACACGGCTGAGCCAACGACGGCGTCACGGATCGAAGGGGAGGCTCGATGTTCGCCGAACCATCCGACGATCACTGAGCCACGGCGGAGTCCTCCTCGAGCCACAATTCAAACCGCCAAGGAAGTCGAAGCCGGAGATCATCGTCATGTGCGATGTGTCGGGGTCGATGGCGACGTTCGCACGGTTTACCATGCAGCTCACGTATGCGATTGCTTCCGAACTCTCCAAGGTACGTGTGTTCGCCTTCATCGACGGCCTTGATGAGGTGACCGAGTACTTCGGTTCGGGAATCGACTTCTCTGATGGACTGATCGCCATGAGCAGGGAGGCCGATCTTGTTCGCAGGGACGGGCATTCCGACTATGGACGCTCCTTCGCAGACATGTGGAACACGTATGGAGATGCGGTGACGTCGAAATCGACGGTGATCATCACGGGCGACGCCCGAAACAACTACCGCGAGACGGGCGTTGAGTATCTCGATCGGCTCGCCGAGCGGTCAAGGGCAACGTTCTGGCTGAATCCGGAGCCCCGCCGGTACTGGGACACCGGGGACTCCGTGATGTCCCGCTACTCGGTTCTGTGTGACCACGTCGAGCAGGTCCGGACCCTCAGACAGCTCGAGGAGTTCGTCGAGCAGGCAGCGCTTCCCCGTACCCGTCGGACACGGCTCGCTTCGTAATCCTGCGGCGAGGCTCTGGAACGCGTCGCACGTGGACCGTATCGTGAAGACGTGGCAGCGGCCGGTGTCACATGATCGCTTCCGTCTTGGGCCTGTCGCTTGTGATGGCCTCGTACCAGGTGTGCTTCGGGCTTGGGTTGCCTTCCGGATCTGAGGTCGTCCGCCCATTCGGCCCGACGGGCAGATGGTCGGGTCACTTCGGTGTCGACCTGGCGTCGGCAGATGGATCCCCTGTGCTGGCCGTGGGATCAGGAACCGTCTCGTTCGTGGGAAGCATCGCCGGGCGCATCTCGGTGACCGTCGACCATGGGGGAGCGGTCCGTACGTCATATTCCTATCTGGCATCTGCGATGGTGGTCCGGGGACAGGTCGTGGCGAGAGGAGATCCTGTCGGTTACGCGGGCGCGCACGGTGGAGTCAGTGCGTACCACCTCTCGCTCCGCATCGGCTCTCGCTACATCAACCCGGTCGCTTCGTTCGAATGCACGCGTGCGCCGAGGCGAGGGCTGTCCCTTGCGAGCGCGTCAGGAACCTATGCTGTGGCCCGTGTACGGAATCCTCGGCGGCACCTTCGATCCTCCCCACGTGGCCCACCTAGCGGCCGCCCATACCGCGTTCGAGCAGTTGGGCCTGGACCACGTGCGTCTCATGACTGCGGGAGATCCGTGGCAGAAGTCGGATCAGGTCGTTGCTGATGCCCATCATCGGTGGTCGATGACGCAGCTTGCCGCGGCTGAAGCGGCGTACCTTGTTGCGGACGAAACTGAGATCGTTCGCTCCGGCCCCACGTACACCATCGACACACTGGATGGCCTCGGCGCTGATGCCGTGTTGATTCTCGGAACCGACTCTGCGTTGACGATTCCTTCTTGGCACAGGGCGGACGAGCTCCTGGCGCGCGTGTCGATCGCCGTCGTCAAACGGCCGACCGTGTCGTTCGACGAGGTCCGAAGTGCGATAGGAGACGCCTTCCATGCGCTCGACATGCCGACACTCGACCTCTCTGCCTCACAGATACGCTCGCATATCGCCGGTGGCCGCTCTCCACGGTTCCTCGTGCCAGACAGCGTGCTCTCGTACATCGATGCGAATCGCCTGTATAGAGACGACTCTGTGTGAATCTCCTCTGCAGAAAACGCTGAACATGAGGACCACTAGCATCACGACTGATGACTGACGCTTCGCCAACCGCAACCGACGAAGCGATCAGTGCTGCGCGGCTCGCTGCCGAGGCCATCTCGGACAGCAAGGGCGAGGACGTCCAACTTCTTGACCTCTCCCGGCTACTCGTTGTTACCGATGTGTTCCTCATCGCATCCGGCACGTCGACCCGTCATGTGAAGTCGCTCGCCACTGATGCCGAGGACGCCCTTCGCGAGATCGACCGAAAGCCGATCCGGCGTGAAGGCACGGATCATGGTGAGTGGATCCTCCTCGACTTCGGCGACGTGATCATCCACGTCTTCGAGCGCGAGACACGCGACTACTACGATCTCGAACGCCTGTGGGCCGATGCCCCGAGGATTGCCTTCGAGCCGAGTTCGACAACCGTCGACTCCTGATAAACCCCCGCCCGTCATGGGGCTGTAGCTCAGCCTGGCAGAGCACCTGACTGGCAGACAGTTCAGGCCCGATTCGAACCCGGGTGTGTCACGGCTTCCATCGAGCTAGATGTGATACGTACCAAGGGTTGTCGGCGATTCAGAGTGAGAAGCCCTGCCACCACAGGCTGTAGGTGGCAACCCGAGATACAGGGTCGACCAACAACGCGCGGGTCGCTGAGCCTCACGCAATACCACGCATGATGCCGGTTATGCGCACCCGGTCGATCCAGGCATCGCAGCCGTTATGGGCGGTACGTCTGGACAGTCGCCGAATCGCGACGTATGTTTGGACTCGTTGGAGAGATAACCAAAGGAGTTGGTATGCCGACATTCATGGACGTGCACACCGTCGAGGGTGGTGTTTCAGCTTCCGACGTTGCTGGAGCGCATATGGCTGACCT
>CAXMSN010000131.1:0-3275 GCA_964196275.1 uncultured Kiloniellales bacterium
CGACTTCTTCACCACCGCGTTCTTCCATCACCCGTATGAAATGCGCGAGGAAGCTGCGGAGGCGGGCGTGAACATCACGGCGCTGCTCGGTGTCGAAGGCGTCGCAGGGGCCATGCCTCACCTCGGGGAGCATTGGCAGGACGAGCGGAAACGCAAGATCATCATCGACGCTGCCAGGGCGATCGAGACCGAACTGACCCTCCTCGGCCTGGGTCCCCACCTGCTACTGGTCGGCAGAAAGAGTTAGCGACACGCTCCCTCCGGAGACCTGCCCCACCCGCTGAGCTCACTATCCGAAGCCCGAAGCCCGAAGCCCGACGAGAGGCAGCATGCACCTGAGCCAGTGCCGGTCAGATGACGGATTTCGGAGAGCGAGCGTCAGCGAGCGGTTCGGATTTCGTTAGGGGAGCGAGGTGGAGCCGAGCGACACATGCTTGACCGAATCGGTGTCGTCGGGTACCCTGTGCACACAGTTGAAGTTCTCTTTACGACTCTCCAGAGGAAGAGCCGGGATACTTGCGTGCGAGTATCCCTTTCGTCGTGCTATTCTCAACTATTCGTCCGTAACTGCTCCCAGCTCCCTTGCTGTTGCACTGCCTAAATGAGGAGGATTCGCGTTGGCCCTTGCGCGTTCCAACAGGTTGTCGTTCGCCAAGATCCCTGAGGTTCAAGAGGTTCCTGACCTTTTGGGCATTCAGAGAGAGTCGTTCACTGCCTTTCTAGAGACCGGCCTGAAGCAAATGTTCGAAGAGGTTTCACCTATCGAAGATTTCACAGGCAACCTTGCCCTTGAGCTCACGAACCATCGTTTCGAGGAGCCACCACTCTCGATCGAGGAAGCGAAAGACCGAGATACCAATTACTCGCGCCCTCTGTTCGTGACTGCCAGGTTCCTGAACAAGGAGACCGGCGAGATCAAAGAACAGCAGGTCTTCCTCGGAGACTTCCCGATGATGACCCAGAACGGCACGTTCATCATCAATGGCACCGAGCGCGTGGTCGTCTCGCAGTTGGTGCGCAGCCCGGGCGTCTACTTCGACAGGACGGTTGACAAGACATCCGGTCGCCCCGTGTACGCATCGAAGGTCATCCCAGGTAGAGGCGCATGGCTCGAGTTCGATATCGACAAGAAGGACACCATCGGTGTTCGCGTCGATCGCAAGCGCCGCCAGTTCGTCACCACGTTCCTTCGTGCCCTCTCGATCGCTGAGACCGATGAGGAGATAATCGCGTTGCTCGGTGATTCAGATCTCGTGCGCAACACGCTTGAGAAGGATCCGACCACGACCAGGGACGAGGCGCTTCTCGATCTGTACCGCAAGCTCCGTCCGGGTGAATTGACAACGGTCGAGTCTGCTCGTTCGCTCATCAAGGCGCTGTTCCGCACGCCGAAGAGGTACGACCTCACGAGGGTCGGTCGCTACAAGGTGAACGAGAAACTCAGGGGAGACAGCCGCACGGACATTCTCGAGAATTACAGCGCCGAGGAGCAGGGGCTGATGACCGATGACGACATGGTCGCAACGATCAAGTACCTCATGGGACTTCACGGCAAGGTTGAGGGATTCCGCGTCGATGACATCGACAACTTCCAGAACCGTCGCATCCGCACGGTCGGTGAGTTGATTCAGAACCAGATCCGTGTTGGGTTGACCCGTCTCGAACGTGTTGTGCGTGAGCGCATGACCACGCAGGACTCTGAGGCGATCACACCACAGACTCTGATCAACATCCGGCCGGTCGTTGCCTCCATCAAGGAGTTCTTCGGGACTTCCCAGTTGAGCCAGTTCATGGACCAGCCGAACCCTCTCGCCTCGATCACGCACAGGCGTCGCCTCTCGGCCCTCGGCCCAGGTGGCCTCAGTCGTGAGCGTGCCGGGTTCGAGGTTCGCGACGTCCACCCATCGCACTACGGACGTATGTGCCCGATCGAGACGCCGGAGGGACCGAACATCGGCCTCATCGGCTCCCTTGCTTCGTATGCCCGCGTCAATGCGTATGGCTTCATCGAGACGCCCTACCGGCGTGTCGTCGGCGGCAAGGTCACCAAACAGATCGACTACCTGACGGCTGCTCTTGAAGAGGGTCACGTGATCGCCCAGGCGAACGCACTGCTTGATAGCGATGGAACGTTCTTGAATGACCGGATCCTCGTCCGAAAGACCGGTGGCGAGGTCGACACGGTCGCTGCAGATCAGGTCGACTACATGGACGTTTCCCCGAAGCAGGTCGTTTCGGTCGCTACTGCGTTGATTCCGTTCCTTGAGCACGACGATGCGAACCGTGCGCTCATGGGTTCGAACATGCAGCGCCAAGCCGTTCCGTTGATCACATCGGATGCGCCGCTTGTAGGCACCGGCATGGAGGCGCGTGCAGCCACAGACTCAGGCGAGGTAATCGTCTCGCCCGTTGATGGTGAAGTCGTCCTCGTAACGGGCGACGAGATCGTCGTCAAGGCATCATCGAACAATCGCAAGCACACGATGCAGCTCTCGAAGTTCGAGCGATCGAACCAAGGGACGTGCATCAACCACAAGCCGATGGTCGCCGAGGGTGACAAGGTAAAGACCGGTCAGCCACTCGCCGATGGAGCCTCCACCGATGGTGGAGAACTCGCACTCGGCCGGAACCTCATGGTTGCATTCATGCCGTGGGAGGGTCACAACTACGAGGATGCGATCGTCATCTCGGAGCGTCTCGTCACGGACGACATACTCACCTCGATTCACATCGAGGAGCACGAGATCGAAGCTCGCGACACCAAGCTTGGTGCCGAGGAGATCACACGAGACATCCCGAATGTCGCCGAAGAAGTCCTCATGGACCTCGACGATCGAGGGATCATCCGGATCGGCGCCGATGTCGGCCCTGGCGACTATCTGGTCGGAAAGGTCACCCCGAAGGGTGAGACCGAGCTGACTCCTGAAGAGCGGCTCCTGAGGGCGATCTTCGGTGAGAAGGCCCGCGAAGTCCGCGACGTCTCCCTGAAGGTGCCACACGGCGAATCCGGGAAAGCCATCGCGGTCAAGGAGTTCAGCCGTGAAGACGGTTACGACCTTCCGCCTGGCATGAACGAATTGGTCAGGGTCTACGTTGCCAAGCAGCGGAAGATCCAGGCAGGTGACAAGCTTGCAGGCCGTCACGGCAACAAGGGTGTCATCGCCAAGATCCTCCCCGAAGAGGACATGCCGTTCTTTGAGGATGGAACACCCGTCGACATTCTCTTGTCGCCACTCGGCGTTCCATCACGTATGAACTTGGGACAGGTACTTGAG
>CAXMSN010000132.1:0-20452 GCA_964196275.1 uncultured Kiloniellales bacterium
AGGTTCTCGTACAGACGGGAGCCCATCTTGAGTGCGTTGCCCTGAAGATCGTTGTCGAGGAAGTACTTGAGGTTCGCAAGCGCTCCCGCGGAAACCAACGGGTTGCCACCGAATGTCGAGATCGAGTTCGCCCCGATGCAATCCATGATCTCGCCACGCGCCACGACTCCACCGATCGACAGGCCGTTTCCTATGCCTTTGGCGAAGGTCATGATGTCCGGGGTTATGTCGTGGGCCTGATAACCCCAGAGATGCTCGCCCGTCCTGCCCCAACCCGTCTGCACCTCATCGGAGACGAACAGGATGCCGTACTCGTCGAGGACATCCTTGAACGCCTTGAAGAAGCCATCGGGGGGTGTTGCGAAACCACCAACTCCCTGGATCGGCTCCACGATCATCGCCGCGACGTCACCGGACGTCATCATGTCGATGACCTGGCGAAGGTCGGCGACCGCAGCTTCGACGAACGCGTCGTCATCAAGTTCGCTGTACGGACTCCGCACCTTGTACGGGCCCTGGACATATTGGACGTTCAACCCCGAATAGCCCGTCGGTGACCACGACCGGTGGCTCGTCAGCGCAACGGCCGTAAAGCTTCGGCCGTGGTAGCTGTTGCGGAGCGCAAGCACCTGATTCGACCGACGCCACGAGGTCGCAAGCAGCATCGCCGCATCGTTTGCCTCAGAACCAGAGGGCGTGAAGAACACCTTGGCATCTGGGATCCCTGACATCTCGGCGATCATCTCCGCCAACTCGATCATCGGCTGGTTGAGATACAGCGTCGATGTGTGGAGCACCTTGGCCGCCTGCTCCTCGATCGCGGCCGTCACCTCCGGCAGCGAGTACGCCGTCATCGTGGTGAGGATTCCGCCGAAGAAGTCGAGATATTCGTTTCCCTCGAGATCCCATACGGTGCGACCCTCACCGCGGTCAATCGCGATCGGCTCGTCGTAATACAGCGCAAGCCACGACGGGAGAACCGCCCGTGTTCGCTCGGTCAGTTCAGCGTGGATGCCCATCGGTTAGTGCTCGACCAACGGCCCGTACGCCTCCGGCCGGCGGTCGCGGTAGAACGCCCACTTGTGTCTGGTGTCTTCGATCATGTTGAGATCCAGATCTCTGATGACGAGTTCGGCATCCGTGTCAGAAGCGAGGTCACCCACGAACTCGCCGTGCGGATTGGCGAAGTACGAGCTGCCATAGAAGTCGTTGTCTCCGAGATCTTCGATACCCACACGGTTGATCGCACCGACGTAGTACATGTTCGCCGCCGCACTCGCCGTCTGCTCGAGGTGCCACAGATACTGGGAGAGACCCCGACTCGTCGCCGACGGGTTGAACACGATCTCAGCACCGTTGAGGCCAAGCGCACGCCATCCCTCGGGGAAGTGTCGGTCGTAACAGATATACACGCCGACCTTGCCGACAGCGGTGTCGAAGACAGGGAACCCCTTGTTCCCTGGCCTGAAGTAGAACTTCTCCCAGAATCCACCGACATGTGGGATGTGGTGCTTGCGGTACTTGCCAAGGTAGGTCCCATCGGCATCGATTACGGCAGCCGTGTTGTAGAGGAAGCCTGCCATCTCGCGCTCATACATGGGGAGCACCATCACCATGTTGAGCTCCTTTGCGAGCTCCTGGAAGCGCTTGGTCGTCGGACCATCTGGAATCGCCTCTGCGTATCCGTAGTACTCGATGTCCTGGACCTGACAGAAATATGGCCCGTAGAACAGTTCCTGGAAGCAGATGACCTCGGCTCCCTGAGCAGCAGCCTCGCGGGCGTACTGCTCATGGAGATCGATCATTGACTCCTTGTCCCCGGTCCATTCGGTCTGGAGAATTGCTGCGCGAACAACTCGACTCATCTGAGGTCTCCTTCACATTCGTTGAGATGCAGGTTGGAACCCATCCTGCCACATGCACACCATACAAAATCGGGATATGGTTTGATGCCGTTTGACGGACCTTTTGAAACGACATCGACAATCGAAATACGACGGAGGCATCCGATGAACATCGGCGTAGTGACGGAGATCAAGCCAGACGAACGCCGCGTTGCGCTCCAACCCGGCGCAGCGAACGATCTGATTCGCCGCGGCCATACCGTCTACATCCAATCCGGTGCAGGAAATGGCGCCGGTGCTCCAGATCATGCATTCACCGAGGCCGGGGCGACCATGGTCGACACGCCACAAGATGTACACGATGCAGCCCAACTGATCGTTCACGTGAAGGAGCCGCAGCCCTCCGAGATCGCGATGCTCACTCCGGATCACATCCTCTTCACCTATCTCCACCTTGCTGCCTACCCGGAGGTGGCGGAGGGACTCCTTGCTTCCGGTGCCACATGTATCGCGTATGAGACAGTCGAGAAATCTGGCACGCTACCCCTCCTCGCCCCGATGAGCCACATCGCTGGCCGCCTTTCGACCCAGGTGGGTGCGTTCTATCTGATGGCGCCCAACGGAGGGAAGGGCGTACTTCTCGGAGGCCACGCAGGAGTCCCCCAGGGCCAGGTCGTCGTGATCGGAGCCGGATCAGCCGGCCTCAACGCGATCGATGTCGCCGTTGGCATGGGCGCACGGGTGACGGTGCTCGATGTGAACATCGGCGCTCTCGAACACGTGCAACAACGCTGGGGGTCACAAGTGACCACTGACTTCTCGACGAGATCAGCCGTCGGTGACGCCGTCCGATCGGCCGATCTGGTCGTGGGAGCGGTTCTCGTGGCTGGAGACAAGTCCCCCATCGTGATCGACCGCGAGATGCTCGACACCATGCACGACGGTGCCGTCGTCGTCGACATCTCCATCGACCAAGGCGGCTGCTTCGAGACAAGCAGAGAGACGACGCATCACGATCCGATCTACGTCGTCGATGGCGTCGTGCACTATGCAGTCGGCAACATCCCGGGATCCGTGCCGCACACGTCATCCAAGGCGCTGTCGAACGCAACGCTCCCCTACGTGCGCGCCCTGGCAGAGGGCGTGATCCCCTCACTCGAACACATGCCAGAACTTCTCGGTGGACTCAATGTGGCGGGAGGCCACATCACGAACAAGGCCGTCGCCCACAGCCTGGGTGCAGAGTTCGTCGATCCACGAGACGCGATCATCCCCAACTAGGGAACGATGTAAGCCGGCGGTCAGGAACCCGGCTCTCCGATCCAGACGTGACCGCTCTTGACCGGTGGACCCGAGTCGCCCCATGCTTGGTCGTAACCCACGACGAAGAAGCGTCCATCGCCGAACGTGGCGGTCATCGAACCTGCTCCACCCTCCCCGGTGAAGGGACCACCGAAGAAGTCGGTGTCGCCAGACACCCGCGTCCACACCACTGCATCGGTTGAATACCAGATCGCTGGGACGTAAACCCAAACGTCACCGTCGTCTTCGGGTGGCGTCCAGTCGTTGCCAACAAGCACGAACGAGCCATCCCCGAAGACAACGTCGATGAGGCCGGCTTCAACGCTGATCTCGTCGCTCGGCATCAGGCTCCACGTGAGACCGTCCTCGGAAGTCAGAACCCGCGGACCCGTCCCAATCGCGACGTACACGCCGTCGCCATAGGCAACGCTCCACAGCCCGCGCCACTCATCAGGTGTTTGCTCACCAAAAAGACCTTCGTCTTGGGCGACCCGCGTCCATGTGAATCCATCTAGCGAGTGCCAGATCGCTCCCGCGCTGCTCCCACCTTGATCACCGTCAGTCGATCCGACAGCAACGAAGCCACTGTCTCCGAACGCAACATCCCACATCTCCTGATGCCATGGTCCGGCGAACACTTCATCGTTGTCTGGCAACCGTGTCCACGTAAGGGCGTCGGCTGAGGTCCACACCGCAGCACGAGGATTCGAATAGAACTCCCCCTCATGGTCCCTGACATCTCCCACGGCCACATACATTCCGTTCCCGAAGGCAATCTGCCTAATCCGGCCGTACGTACCGGGAATCGAATCGAGGGGAGCTGTTTCCTCAAAGGTCCCGGCATCGATGTGATCAGCAGCGACCCAGTCGGCACCATCCACTGAGGACCGCAGGTCGATTCTCCAGTGTCCGCCGAAGGCGAGATACCGGGAACCGACATAGGTGATCGTGTCGATCGTCGAACCGGCGGGGCCCTCGTTGATCAGAATGCCCCAGGGTTCAACATTCCACGTCGTCCCATCGATCGATGACCACAGCAACGCGGACCCATCGATGCCGAGAGTCTCGACCGCCATGATTCCCGAGGGACCTGCAGCCGCGGTCGATGCGGCCATTTCCGTGTCGATCCGCGTCCAGACCGTAGGGGGCGTCTCAGGCGGTGCCATTGGCGGAACCACAGGGGGAGCTACCGGAGGTGCGACGGTCCTTGGGCTGACACTTACCGTCGTCGGAGCCGAGTCGATCGTGGTAGTAACCGTCGGAGCAACCGTCGCGGCGTCTGGCTCCGATTCTCCGGCCGCGACGTTGAGAAGTGCGATCGAACCGCCAATGAGAACGAAAACGGCGACGGCACTCGCGACAGCCACGATCCATCCGCGGAGAGGCCGACTCGAGTAGGCCTCAGTTTCCGTCAGCGGAACGGTCTTCGGACCGCGTAGATCGGTGAAGAGAACGGGAGAGGTCTCAGCTTCAAGCCGTTCAGCGTGTTCGCGGAGTCGGTCGGTGATTTCAAGCGGCTGCATCGTGCACCCCCAGATCGGTCCTCAGTTTCCTCATCGCGCGCGAGACATGTCGCTGCACGGTGGATCGGCGAATACCCAGCAGTTCGGACACATCCCGAAAGGTCCACCCGAACCCGTAGATGAGAACCACAGCAGTGCGCTGTGCCCGCGTCAACCGGTCCAATGCACCATCGAGTTTCGGCTCGATCCAAGGCTCCGTTTTGGGCACAGGGATGTCGAACCCGGCTTGGCGTCGCTCGTTGCGACGCACCCTCGCTGCGCAGTGGGCTCCCGTCTTGTAGACGTAACCCGCCGGATTCGTGGAAGCCTGCACACGATCCCAGTGTTCCCACGCATATTCGAAGGCATCGAGAGTCGCATCGCTACCAAGACGGGGGCCAAAACTCGAGACGAGAGCGAGGCGAACCCTTGGCTCGACCTCTTCCATGAACCTCGTGAATGTCTCTGTTGCCTGATACTGGCTAGGCATGGAACGCCTCCCAGTCATAAGGGTCTTCAGGCGCCCATTTGTACGACGCGGCACCGTCGAACCATGTCTACATAACTGTACGCCAGGAATCAATCCTGCGGATCCCCGGGTGCGATTGGAGCGGCAGGTGAGACCAGGCATGCACGGACCTGCTCCCGTCCAGCCTGAGTGAGGCGGCGCTACTGTGCCCCCGTGCCCGAACGACAGCGAACCAGACTGGCGTCCTACGCCGTAGCGATCTCAGATCGCCGGATCCTCCTTGCGCGCATCGCGCCGAGCTATCCACTGGAAGGACACTGGACATTGCCAGGTGGGGGAATCGACTGGGGCGAACATCCTGATGACGCATTGGGCAGAGAGGTGCATGAGGAGACTGGGCTCACGCTCGACTCCTACGCCCTCGCCGGCGTCGACTCGCAGACACTCGGACCGCTTGCCGGCCGTCCTGCGGTCCACGCCGTCCGGTTCATCTACCGATGTGTGACGTCGGGTGAACCGAACGTCGTAGAAGAGAACGGTTCAGTCGATCTCGCTGAATGGATCTCACTCGAGAAACTCAGCGACATTCCAACGGTCACGATCATCGAGAGAGCTCTTCGAATCGCGACAACGCCTTGATCACCCGCCCAGAACGGCACATATTCGTGTCGGCACATGGCGGGTGGCGTCGGATCGGTCGATCTGAGGGCACTGTTCGACACCACTCATATAGTGAGAGTGTGACGTCGACTCCAACGATCATGCCATGAGATGGGCTCTCGTTTTGGGCGTGTGCCTAGCGGTTGCCATTACGGCGTGCGGTGACGGAACGATGAGTGAAACCGAGTACGTCGAAAGCCTCAACACCCTTGTTGTGGAGGCGGGATCGGATCTAGGGGGTTCTCTTGCCGCCTACCAACAGATCGCCGACCCGACGTTGGATGACTTCATCGATTTTGTCGAGCAACAACTCGTCTTCGAATACGAGGTCCGTGACCGATTCGGGACCTTCGACCCGCCGGGTTCGCTCGATGACGTGAACCAGTTGATGGTCGATACGTTGGTCCGGATCATCGCTGCCGCCGAGGGACTCATTGAAGTGGTAGATACCGTCAGCAGCCTGGAAGAGATCGGACGGACCGCCGAGTTTGCGGAGTACCAAGGCGTCAACACCGACGCTGACAGCATGTGCCACGACGTGGAGGCCAAGCTCAATGATCTGTCAACCGGGCCCGCCATCGACGATCCATGGCTCTCCGATCTGCAGCGGACCGTCCGAGCCTTCCTCGATTGCGATGACACCGCGTCGAACTAGGCGGACGATGCAAGGCGCCGGGAGATCAGGCATCGCAGCACATATGCGTGCTGCCGCTCAACAGCCCACGGCGCGGGATACGTGCGGATGCAGGAAGTGACCTATGGCCCTACCGGCGTTCGATAGGTTCACCGTACGCTGATACGGGAAGCACGCTGCTTCCCGGTCGCAAGTCGGCGGGTCGTCCGACGGACTTCGTGAGGCCCGATGTCCAAGGCGGAACCGCAGCCTTCCGACCGATCTCGACACCGGAGGTGTGTGACATGAAGAGAGTTGCAATGTTTGGTCTGGTCGCGGGTGCGGTACTCGCTTCGGTGATTCTGGCGAAGAAGAGCCAATCATCCATGTCGTCTCAGGAGCGCGAAGAGAGGCAGACGGAGAAGCGTCGTGCCATGTTCCAAAAGATGCAGGCGGGCATGGAAGCGATGCCAGACGAATTCCCACCAGTGATCATGTTCAAGAATGTCGAAGCCATACGGGAGAACTCGGAGCGCATAGTCGAGCTTCTCGAAGAGGATCGCAGCGTTACGAAAGAGCCGGTCGTCTCAGCGGCAGTCTGAGCCGCACACCGACTCATCAGATCATCCGAACAGGCGGCCGAACCACGCCGCCCGCGGCGACACACGAACGGATCACGCATATGCCTGATCCATCGTGGACGGCGCGAGAAACCGGTGCCCGCTCGCGCGAATAGAACGTGGTGGAGGGGGGAATCGAACCATCTCTGCCCGAACAAAGACATCACGGACGGGTACGACGAAGCGCCAGCACCCAGGATCTACCCGAGAAATCGATCTCATCAAGCGGCGCGAGAAACCGGTGCCCGCTCGCGCGAAATACGCGTGGTGGAGGTGGGGGGAATCGAACCCCCGTCCTGCAAGGCCTTAGCGTCGGCATCTCCGAGCGCAGCCAGCAGCGAGCTTTCGGAACACGAGGACTCTGCCGGCAAGCACCCTCATGCCCTATCCGGAATTGTCTTACCCCGCCAGTCCCGGAGGTCCCGGCGGGGGCATCCCACATTGCGTTGCCCTGATCCGGTGAGGTGGGCGCCCCCCGGGAGGACAGGAGCGTTTAATTACGCTGCCAGTGCCATACTTTCGTCTGCACTTATTTGTGTACCGGCTCTTTAACGAGGACTCCGGTGACCTCGGCTCGCTTCCGACGCCTCAACTCTCACAGTCGAAACCATGTCACCCCCATATGGGGAGATGTGAAGCTCACATCAACACCCGCACAGGGTACCGCAGGCCTATGACATCACACACAGGAAACCCATACCACCGGTATCCTCCGCACGATGGACACCGAGCAAACACCTGACGACGTTGTCGCGTCGGAACCCGTCGCAGAGCCTATCGATCAACCCGCTGACCCAGCGGTCCCGTCGGAGTCGGGGCAGAAGTCAGGACAATGGTGGGCGGCGGGTATCGCGGTCATGGCGGTCCTGATAGTCGGCGTTCTGATCGTCTCACAGGTTCGCATGATCAACTCGCTCAACGACACTCGTTCGGATATCGCATCGCTCGAATCACAGATCGAGTCGGTAGGTGACTCAGTTGACACCCTCGTCGACGACGTCGCAGGTGTGGCAGACGACGTTGCCGACGTCGCAGAATCCGCGGCGGCCGCTCCAAGTGTGGACGCCGGGGGGTCATCCCCTCTGGATGCGCCAACGAACGCTGCCCCAGCCGGATATCTGCCCAGATACGATTCTCAGGCCCCTGATCAGGCGATCGGCATGACGCTCGGCGTCATCGAAGGCGTCGACGCATATACCGAAGAAGTGACCACCTTCGATCCAGCCGACGGCACGAAGCGGGTGTGGATGATCTGGGCACATTGGTGCCCCTTCTGTCAACAGGAGCTTCCCGAACTGTCTGATTGGTATCCAACGGTGGAAGACCAGTACTCCACTGAGCTCGTCACCGTGTCGACGTCGATCAGCCCCGAACGTGGCAACCCCCTTGACGAATATCTCGAGTCCGAGCAGTTCCCGTTCCCGGTCATCATCGACCCCGAATCGGCGCTTGCGGTTCAGATGGGTGTATCCGCCTTCCCGTTCTGGATGGTGACGGACGGCGATGGCGAAGTGCTTCTCAGGGCCACCGGATTGCTCCACCTCGATCAGGTCATAAGCCTGTTCGATCAGTTGGAGAACCTCGAGGCCTGACCTCGGTCGTTTCCTACCGCCGGTGGCTCTGTGCCCGTGCGATCTCACGCTTCTGCTGCCGATCGATGATCGATTGGCGCTTGTCGTGGCTCTTCTTCCCTTTTCCTAGACCCAGTTCAACCTTCGCCTTCCCGTTGACGAAGTAGATGACCGTCGGCACGAGGGCGAGCCCCTCCTCGCGCATCCGTGCATACAGCCGATCGATCTCGCGGCGGTGCAACAGCAGCTTGCGGGGCCGCTCCGGTTCGTGCCCACCGTCCTCGGCAAACTTGTACGGCGAGATGTGAGCGTTCTCGAGCCATAGCTCGCCACGACGAACGTCTGCGTAGGAGTCCTTCAACTGGCATTGACCCGCGCGAAGAGACTTCACCTCTGAACCGAGCAGAACCATTCCTGCTTCGAATGTGTCAAGGATCTCGTAATTGAACCGAGCCTGTCGGTTCGTTGCGACAACGTTGCGTCCGGACATGGAAGCGAGGCTACCGGGCGCCCTACCAATAACCGACCGGGTTCACAGGTCGCCCATTGATCCTCACTTCGAAGTGCAGATGCGGACCTGTCGACTGTCCCGTCGACCCGATCCATCCGATCGTTTGACCCCTCGTCACCTGCTGACCGACAGACACGCCAAGCTTCGACTGGTGGGCGTACAGCGTGACCATGCCGCCGCCGTGATCGATCATCACAGTGTTGCCGTAGCCACCCTTGCCACCGGACAGGATCACGACGCCGTCTTCCGACGCGATGATTCGGTCTCCCATGTTGGCGTTCATGTCGACACCGTTGTGCATCTTCGTGGTCTTGGAAATCGGGTGGATGCGCTTACCGAACCCTGACGACACACGTCCAGGCACAGGACGCGCCAACTGACCCGGGGCACTCGCGGAGGGACTTGGCGTCGACGCAGCGATTATCGCGGATCTGATCCCACTCTCTTCCCTCGCCAAGGCAGAGATCTCGGATTCGAACTCGGCTATGTCATCCTCGATCGTGGCAAGCCTGACAACCTGGGTCGCCGCCTGAGCAGCGAGCGACGCCCTGTCAGCCTCAAGAACGACTCTGACGCGAGCCAACTCCTTCAATGCGGTGGCGTGAGCACGGACCTCCGACTCAACGGCGGCCTCGACCTTGAGCACTCTCGCCTCTTCTACGGCCTGGCGGTCAACGTTCTCCTGGAAGCGCTCGGCGATCTCGCTGCTGACACCGGTGAGCACGTCAAGGTACGCGACGCCAACGGACACGTCGGCCAACGCCGGAGCGGAGAAGGCGATCGCTGGCTCAGCCATGCCGCCTCTCATGTACGCCTCACGTGCCCAACCCATAGCTTCGTCGCGAGCCCTCGCTACCTCTGCGCGAACGGCCTCGAGTCGTGCGAACCGAATCGCAAGTTCAGATCGGACTTCGACAAGTCGACTCTGCGACACCCGCATGGCATCCTCGGAGACTTCGAAATCGGACTCGGTGGCCGACACCGCCAGTTCCGCAGCGTCGAGTAACGCCTGTGCGGCGAGCACCTCTTCGACAGCCGCAGTCCGACCGTTCCCCGCCGAGGCGAGCCCGGACTTTAGATCGGCGATCTTGGACCGTACGGCCGCGAGATCGTTGTCAAGCTGCCCGGCAGCGACAGGAGAGGCGACACTCATCACCACCGATGCGGCGAGCGCGAGTGCTAGGAGTCGTCCCCTCACGAGCGCAAGGTGCGGTGGACTGCAAGGCTCAAAGAACTGCCAATCAAACCGGCAGCGACTCCGAACAGCAAGACCAGCGCGCCCTGCTTGACGAGGAAATCGTTCTGGATGGCCAGATTTATCCAATCTGGCAGATCCGCCAATCGGTCCACAGCCAACTGCTGTGCGACCACGATGAACGTGACGGCGAGTGCGCCCCCGATGAATCCTTCCAGAGCCCCCTCGATGAGGAAGGGAGTCCTGACAAACCAATTGCTTGCTCCTACCAGCCGCATGATCTCGATCTCCTCACGGCGGGCGTAGATCGCCATGTGGATCGTGTTGGCTATCAGCGCGATCGCAGCGACACCGAGAGCGGCTGATAAGACCCAGAACATGAGTTGGAGTCCGTCACGTAACGCGATCATCGCATCGATCGCGTCGTCCGCGCTTTGTACTTTGGTAACACCTGGAGTCGACTCGAGGCGCGTAACGATCACGTCGTACTGATCCGGGTCGACGGGTTGAACTCTCAACGAGGCCGGGAGCAGGTCGGGGTTCTCCTCAAGCACAGACAGCATCGCCTCATTGTTGGCGAACAACACGAGCGCCTCGTCGAAGGCCTCGGCCTTCGATACATAGAAGACATCCTCCACCTGTGACCAGCCAGCAACTTCATTCTGAAGCTCCTGGGTCGCTTGGGCAGTCATGTCGTCTTGAAGGAACGCGATCACCCGCACATCCTCGGCCCACTGCAACGTGTTGACGCGGACGATCTCGCCGAACACCTGGGTGCCGAAGATCAACGTGAGGGAGATAAAGACCGCAAGGATCGCTCCGAGCACGACCAGTGCATTACGACCGAGGCTCGTGAAGGCTTCCTTGAACATGTAGGACAGACGAGTCATCGTTCATCGCCGTTCTCTGCAGCAGGGACCGGCGTCGCGTCAGATTCTCCGGCCTCCACACCATCGGCATCATCGCTCAAGCCATCCGGAACGTCTGGTTCATCGAACTCAAGATCCTCTTCGATGACCGTTTGGATCTCGGTGGTCTCAGGGACTGTCGGGGCGGTCCCTGTCTCATAGATACCACGTGACTGGTCTCGGATGATGCGACCCCTGTCGATCTCGACGACACGGCGCCGCATGGCATCGACGATCGCATGGTCGTGAGTCGCCATCACGACGGTGGTACCGGTTCGGTTGATCCTGTCGAGGATCCTCATGATCCCGACGGATGTAGCCGGGTCGAGGTTTCCCGTGGGCTCATCGGCAAGAAGGATCAGTGGGCGGTTGACGAACGCTCGAGCGATCGCGACCCGCTGCTGCTCGCCACCGGAGAGCTGGCGGGGAAGCCTGTCAGCCTTTGCGGAGAGTCCAACAAGTTTGAGCACCTGTGGCACCTGATTCCGGATCACGGAGCGGTGCTTTCCCGTGACCTCCATCGCAAACGCAACGTTCTCGTAGACGGTCTTGGTCGGCAGGAGCTTGAAGTCCTGAAAGACGGTGCCAATCGAGCGACGGAGATGGGGCACTTTCCAGCTCGGGAGGTCGGAAGCCTTCTTGCCTGCGACCCAGATATCGCCGTTGGTGGGCGCCTCTTCACGCATCATCAGCCGAATCAGCGTCGACTTCCCTGAGCCGGAAGCGCCCACGAGAAATACGAACTCACCCTTGTTTATCTCGAGCGAGGCATCCTTCACCGCGACGGTGCCACCCGGATAGATTTTTGTGACGTTTTCGAGTTTGATCATGTCCGAAACTCAATAGCGGCTGCTGTTTAAGCCCAATCCTGCAAGCCAAAGGTGAGGGTAGTGGCGGAATCCGTAAACAAAGGGATATCGGCAGAGGACTACGGACGACGGACCACGGACCACGGACGAGGAGTGCCGGAACCGAGGTCCGAAATCCGAAGTCCAAGATCCGACCAGAGACGGAATCCGGCTATCGCCTGTGCTGCTCGGATCTCGGATCTCGGACAGCAAGCGGTAGCGAGCGAATCGGACTTCGGGGCTGGTCCGTCGTCCGTCAGGGAGCGCAGCGACCGAACCGTCGTCGGGTAGTCGGAGGCTGCCGGCGCCTACGCCTGATACAGCTCTGATCTTCGCCAGTGGAGGTAGGAGTCGATCAGTCGATCGATGTCACCATCGAGAACGCCCTGGACGTTGCCGATCTCGATGTCGGTGCGCAGATCCTTAACCATCTGGTAGGGCTGGAGCACATAGCTCCGTATCTGACGTCCCCAGCCGGCCTCGTGCTTCACCCCCCTGATCTCTGCGACCTTGGCGAGCTGCTCAGTTCGAGCTCGCTCTGCAAGCCTCGCTGCAAGCAACTGCATCGCCCTCGCTTTGTTCTGCATCTGGGACCGTTCGGCCTGGCAGGAGACGACGATCCCGGTCGGCAGATGCGTGATCCGCACGGCAGAGTCCGTCTTGTTGATGTGCTGGCCCCCTGCACCAGATGCCCGGTAGGTATCGACACGGAGGTCTTCGGGCTCGATCTCGAACTCTTCGACATCGACCTCGGGAATCACATCGACTCCGGCAAACGCTGTGTGTCTGCGGGACTGCGAGTCGAAGGGACTGATCCGAACCAATCGATGCGTGCCCCGTTCGGATTCGAAGGTGCCGTAGGCATTCTCTCCGCGAATCGTCAGCGAGACAGACTTGATCCCAGCTTCCTCTCCTTCGATGTACTCGTTGACGTCGAACGTGAACGCTGACCGCTCGAGATACCGGCTGTACATGCGGACAATCATCTCTGCCCAGTCGTGGGCATCGACGCCTCCGGCGCCTGCTGAAACTGACACGATCGCAGGACGATCGTCGTACTTACCGAAGAAGAGCGACTCTCTTTCGAGCACAGCGAGCTCCTTCGTGAGCCCGTCGAGCTCGGTCTGCACCTCAGCCATCGACTCAACGTCTCCTTCGTCAACGGCGAGTTCCAGCAGGATCCCCACATCGCCGACAGATGACTCGAGATCCGTGACGTGCTTGATGACTCCTTCGAACCGCGCAAGCTTGCTCGTTACCGCTCTGGCATTGTCCTGATCATCCCAGAGGTCAGGAGCAGAGACGATCTCTCTCAACTCGACGAGTTCGACCTCTTTGCCCTCTACGTCGAGGAACGACCTCGCGTCAGAGATGCGGGTTTCGAGATCGGCGATGATCGCCCGAAGTTCTACAGGTTCCATGACAACGCAGAGTAACGCCGCTCAGACTTCGGACTTCAAACCTGGACTCCGGGGTCCGTGGTCGGTCGCTGACGCTCCCTCCGTCCCCCTGGCTCGCTGCGCCCACCCGTCCCCCTTGAAAGTGGGATGGAAGAAATGCTGACCCGTGATCCGTCCGCCAGCTACTGGACGTCGCCCTCGGGTATGCCTGATCGGCGGAGCAGCGACTTGAGCCACTTCGCACCAGACGTTCTCGAACCGTACAACGGGACACCAGCAACGACGCGTTTGCCGTCCGCCAGTTGGCTCGGAGCAGGAGGGGCAACATCTGCGTGCTCGGCTTTGATTCGCTCGGCACGATCTAGCTCAAGGGACCGAAGAGAATCCTCGACGGCTTCAAGCTGGGCATCGGATGTCTTCGGAAGGCCGAGACCTTTGAGAACGAACCTGGCCATATCCGCCCGGTAATCGTGTCCGAAGGACCCGAAGTGGCCGGGAACCATGACCATCGCGTTCGCAGCGTCGACAAGAATCTGTATCGCGGTGACGAGCGGTGACCACGTCATGGTTTCTGGGACACCCCTACCGCGATCTCCTCGCAGCCACTCGGGCTCTCTTATCAAGAGGTCCGGGCCCATGACGGCGATCGGATCGTTGTCATGCGACAGGATGACCGCTCGGAGTGCGTCTCTCTCATCATCAGGCAGCGCCTCGAGTTGCTCCGGCCGGTCGAACACTCCGACGGTGCCCTTCGGCACGAGATCGCTCGAACCGCGGCTCATACCTCCCTTGGACCACTTCGCGAGCCACGGGAGGCCCACCCACAGGGCCTTGTGGATGCCGTAATGATCGAAACCGCTGATGCCGTTGAACATGACCACGTCACTGCTCGTCCACGCTCCGAGGCTTTCGCCGAACACCAGGACCTTCGGGCGATCTTCGGGAGCACGTCCTTCAAGACGCTGTTTCACGCCCCACAGAAGCAAGCGGAACTGAGCTCTTCCGAGTGCGACCTTCTGGACACTCAGGAACGAAGGGAACTTCCCGTACTGGATGCAAACGGATGCGATGTTTCCCCGTGCGAGCAGTTCGACGGATTCGATGAACGTTTGGTCGATCCAGCCCGTTCCGGTCGGAGAGGCAAGAACGATGTAGTCGCGGTCGAACGCACCGAGACGCTCCATCTCGCTGAGGGCCATCTCCGCCCTTCCGGTCGGATACATGGGCTCAGAGTTGTATCCGATGAACACCCGAATCGGGTGGAGTGCATCCGACTCCCCCATTGCGTTGTCGATGTACTCGGGCGTGAGAACGTCCGTCACGAACCTTCGCCCCTGCTGACCGAGATCGGCGTACGGGGAGATGCTGACCTCGCTGCCAGACACGAACTTCGACATTGGCGCATGGGCGTAGGCGGGCTCGATCTTCTCATTCGCCCGACCGATGTAGCCGATGCCGCTGTTGTAGAGCATCGTCAGTGCGCCACCCCACATGGCACCGTTCACGAGCCCGCCGAGCCGACGCTTCGCCACGGTGTCGCCGAAATAGTCCATCCACGCGCCTCGTGACCACATGAAGGCCTTGGATCCAACGGTTCCGATGCTCACAACGACTGCACCAGTCACGACCGTCGGAGCGAGCTCGTTCGGCTGAGGTATCGGCCAGCTCTCAACGGCTGCTTTGCGCTGTTCA
Organism: uncultured Kiloniellales bacterium; assembly: GCA_964196275.1. Lineage (GTDB taxonomy): Bacteria > Actinomycetota > Acidimicrobiia > Spongiisociales > UBA5794 > UBA5794. Next base: position 15,136 of record CAXMSN010000132.1, read on the forward strand.
AGCCTTTGCGATGACCACACGAGAACACCAGCGAACCCGGCTGCAGAGATCAGAAGCGGGCGTGCAACGCCAGAACTCGGATACCGAGTCCGTGCGGCCTCACCGAGGTCATAGATGGCTCCCCCAATGGCACCCGCTCGAAGCAAACGACCCGCTGTTCGAACACCCGCCCTACCTAGGGTCTCGCCGTCGCGCACGGGAAGTCCGGACAATGCTTGGCCGACTCCTCCCAGGAGCCCGCGCATCGCGAGATGATGGCTAAGAGGATCATCCTCGTTCACGATGCCGCCCGTGGCTGTTTCGATTATCGCCATGGTGCCCCTGGCAGCCAGCACGGACATTCCGGCCGACACACCCTGAAGCGTTGAGGAGTGCGGCATCAGCGACGGACCGAACGAATCGAGGAAGGCTGCGGTCTCAAGCGGTGAGGCAGCAGAACCCGAAATCGGGTTGGCCCACACGGAGGCTCCGCGGACCGCTGCGGCGATCGTGAGCCCTTTGGTTACAGCCTTCACTCCGTTGCGGATACCGATGTCAATCTCCCAGTCTCGAAATATGAATCGTTCGAATTCTAGGCGGACTCCGGAAGTGGTTCTGCTCCGGGGGCACCGTGACATCGTTTGTACTTCTTGCCAGAGCCACACGGGCACGATTCGTTACGACCGATCTTGTCTCCGGTTCGCTGCACCTGACGGTGCGTTGTTCCGTCAGACTTCGCACTCGACGTGGTAACGCCGCGTGCTTGGGGTTGGTTCTCCGGGCGTGCAACCTCGACGTGGAACATGTATCGAATGGAATCGGCCTTCGTCGCAGCTACGAGCTCCTCGAAGAACAGGAATCCCTCCCGCTGATACTCGACCAATGGATCTCGCTGGCCCATCGCCCTCAGCCCGATGCCGGAACGGAGGTAGTCCATCTCGGCGAGATGCTCCCGCCACTTGTTGTCAATAACCGAGAGCACGACTGTGCGTTCGAGCGAGCGCATGACCTCCGCGCCGAGCTGACCTTCACGCTTCTCATACGCGTCGGCGGCCTCTTCCAAGAACATGTCGACCAGTTCATCGGCGTTGACGTCCTGTGGTGCGTCAAACGTTGAACGCGAGATGTTCGTGTCGTAGATCTCCGACATCCGTCCCACGAGTTCGTCCCAATCCCAGTCGAAGGGATCGGTGCCCTCGGTGTGCTCGATCACGATGTCCTCGATGACCTCATCGCGCCACTCTCCGAGCAGTTCGTCCGTCGCCTCCCCCTGGAGGATCTGGTTACGCCACTGATAGACGATCGTACGCTGGGTGTTCATCACCTCGTCGTACTTGAGGACGTTCTTCCTTATCTCAAAGTTCTGCGACTCGACTTGCGTCTGCGCCCGCTCGATCGACTTGCTGACCATCTTGGCCTCGATTGGCACATCCGGCGGGATCTTGAGTCGCGACATGATCGAGGCGACGCGGTCGTTTGCGAAGCGGCGCATAAGGTCATCCTCGAGCGAGAGATAGAAGCGGCTCTCACCCGGATCACCCTGACGGCCGGAACGACCGCGGAGCTGGTTGTCGATTCGTCTGGAGTCGTGGCGCTCGGTGCCAAGCACGTAAAGGCCCCCGGCATCGAGAACGGCTTGCCTGTCCCTCTTTGTCGCAACCGAGAATTCGTCGGTCTTGGATGCGAGCTTCTTCTCGAAGGCGTCATCGGAGTGGTCGATGCCCTGTTTGCGCAGGTCAGCCTTCGCCAACTCCTCAGGGTTGCCTCCGAGAGCTATATCGACACCTCGACCAGCCATGTTCGTCGCGACCGTAATCGCACCGGGCGTTCCAGCCTGAGCGATGATGTGAGCTTCACGTTCATGCTGCTTGGCGTTCAGCACCTCGAACGGAATGCCGCGTCGAGTCAAGGTCGCTGCGAGCCGCTCCGACTTCTCGATCGACACGGTGCCCACAAGAATCGGCTGGCCCTGTTCGTGACGCTCAACGATGTCATCGGCGACAGCTTGGAACTTGTGTTCTTCGTCGACGTAGACGAGGTCAGCCTGGTCCATCCGCACGAGAGGCCTGTTGGTCGGTATCACCACGACATGCAGACCGTAGATCTGGACGAACTCACCCTCTTCAGTGATGGCGGTACCGGTCATGCCAGAGAGCTTCTCGTACATACGGAAGTAGTTCTGGAGCGTGATCGTCGCGAGCGTCTGGTTCTCTTCCTTGATCGCCACCGACTCTTTGGCCTCGATGGCCTGATGCAGGCCCTCTGAGTACCGACGACCTTCGAGCACACGGCCGGTGAACTCGTCGACGATCATCACCTGACCATCACGGATGAGATAATCCACGTCCTTCTGGTACAGCGTCTTGGCCTTGAGCGCAACGTCGAGGTGATGGATGAAGTCGACGTTGGAGTGGTCGTACATGTTGTCGATGTCGAGGATCTGCTCGACGCGGGTTACACCAGCCTCGGTCGTGACGACCTGGCGCTTCTTCTCGTCAACCTCGTAATGCTCGTCGAGGCGGAGCCTCGCGGAAATCCTTGCGAACTCTGTGTACCACTTGCCGGTTTCTCCCACACGGCCCGAGATGATGAGCGGTGTACGTGCCTCGTCGATGAGGATCGAATCGACCTCGTCCACGATCGCGAAAGCATGACCCGTCTGCACCATGTGCTCAGGGTTCATCGTCATGTTGTCCCTGAGGTAATCGAAACCGAACTCGTTGTTCGTGCCGTAGGTGATGTCTGCGGCGTAATGCGGTCTGCGCTCCTCAGGTGTCATCCAGGCCTGGATGATCCCGACTTCGAGGCCGAGGAAGAGATGAATCTCTCCCATCCACTCTGCGTCGCGGCTAGCCAGATAGTCATTGACCGTCACGATGTGCACACCGCCACCCGCCAGCGCGTTGAGGTATGCAGGCATGGTGCCGGCCAGGGTCTTGCCCTCACCGGTCTTCATTTCAGCGATCATTCCCCGGTGGAGCGTTCCAGCGCCGACGATCTGGACGTCGTAGTGACGCTGCCCAAGGACTCGCTTGGCAGCCTCTCGTACCGTCGCGTACGCCTCAACCTCGAGGTCGTCGAGGGTCTCACCTTGCGTCAGACGATCGCGGAACCACTGAGTTCTCGCCTTGAGCTCGTCGTCGGACAGAGCTTCGACCTCATCCTCGAGCGCGTTGACGGCTTCGGCGAGCCTCTCGAGCTCCTTTATGCGTTTGCCTTCACCGGCGCGCATGACTTTGTTGAAGATCGACATGGTCCTTGAATACTACGGGGAAAGGACCGTTGGTTGAACAGGTTCGAGCGGGATGCCCGGCCCCGAGAATCTGGGTTGGCTACCGCAGAACGATCAGGTTCTCGCGCACCGCATACAGGACCGCCTCATTACGCGAATGCAGCCCGAGCTTGTCGAGAATGTTTCGGATGTGGTTCTTGACGGTGTTCTCTGAGATGTACAGCAGATCACCGATCTGCTTGCTTGTCTTGCCGTCGGACACCATCTCGAGCACTTCGATCTCACGGCTGGTGAGCGTCGGCTTTCGGGTGCCGATGATGTCCTGATGCAACACGAGCTGTCTGGTGAGGTCGAAGAGCATTCCGGCCATGACCGGTGAAAGGGCTGCGCCGCCTCCGGCGACATTGTCTATCGACACGACGAGCTGATCGAAGGGCATGTCCTTCACGATGTACCCGCGTGCGCCGAGCTTCACTGCAGCGATCAGATCCTCTTCGGACTCTGAACCTGTGAGGAGCACGACCGCTGCATCCGGCGCGACAGCCGCGATCTTTGCAAGTGCCTCGATTCCCGACATGCCTGGCATGAGTACGTCGAGCAACACGATGTCTGGTTGCTCGATCTCTGCGAGAGCTACAGCGGATTCCCCGTCCTCGGCCTGGCCAACGACGTCATATCCGGCGGCCTGAAGCGCCGCGGTCAGCCCTGCACGGAACAGGGGCACATCGTCTACTACGAGCAGTCTTTTCACAGTTACTCCGGTTCATTCCGGTTCAATCAACCCAACGTTGCCGTCGCGCCGGTGATACACCACACAGTGCTCACCCGACTCCCCGTTGAGGAAGAAGAAGAACTCGTGTCCGAGCATCTCCATCTGCAACGCAGCTTCCTCAGCGGTCATCGGTTTCATCTCGAACCTTTTGGTCCGGACGATCCGATCGCCACGGTCTGGTTCTTCATCGGACCGTTCTGGTGACTGGTTGAGACCTTTGTTCCCACCCCGATGGCGTTGGATCAGACGCTCTTTGAGCCTGCGGAGCTGCCGTTCGTATCGGTCGGCTGCCGCATCGAGCGCTGCCCGCTCATCGGCCGCCTCGGCCTCGATTCGGACGATGTTCCCAGCGGCGCTCGACGTGATCTCGACCCTGAAACGGGCATCGGCCTGGCGGGGATTCTGTCTGTCGGTGAACTCAACATCGACATTCCCCCCGTCGTCGAAGATTCTCCCCGCATGTTCGACACGCTCCTCGGCAATGATCCGTGTCTGATCCGAAACCTGCATGTTCCTGCCATGAACCTGAACTGTCACCAGTTCTCCTCTCGTGTCGGGACAGTCTGGAGGCGCGCTGAACGAGCGACTCCAGACAGGTGGGATACGGAACGGTCTCGTGGCAGCGCAACAGCGACTTGTGCGAGAGCTGTATGGCGCTGATCTGCCACGTCACCTCCGTGGTGCGGCGAGTGCCGCTCCTGATTTCATCTTACTCGCCGAGGTGGCTACGAGTGACGAGACGTCGACCTCCAGAGCAGCGACCGCGCCGAGGACCGTCGCACCAGTCGTGCACACGTCATCGATGAGCACCGCTCCTGATGCGAGCGCTCGCCGATTGGTGAAAGGCGGGATCTGTCTGCGCGACCGATCCTTTCCTGCAGACCGCCGATTCCATACGGGCGACGCCAGAGCGTCGATCACGGGCAATCCGGAGATGCTGCTGATGACGCGAGCGAGCACAGCGGTCTGGTCGATGCCGTAGGTGATCCGACGGGTCAGGACCCGGGGAACCGGCACAAGCGATGTCGCAGTCGTTGGGAGCCGCTCAGCCATCAACGATCCCAAGTACCGCCCTGCCTGGTAGGAACGGCGGTATTTCAGGCTGTGAACGAGGCGAACTGCAGCCCCCGAGTGATGGAACACGGGCTGCACAAGCACCGAACCGACCACACGCGACGGCGCCAACCGAAGAGACCGTTCGCAATCCGAGCAGAGCGGCCCAGCGTTCGCCGGCGCTGCACAGGCAAGACAGAGCATGCTTCGAACGTATCAATCGGGGAGGACAGAAAACGGCCAGGGACCACGAACCACGGACCACGGACCACGGACCACGG
>CAXMSN010000133.1:0-10679 GCA_964196275.1 uncultured Kiloniellales bacterium
TCAGGGACACGATCACCCTGATCCGCAACGTCTACGTAACCGATGACCCCGACGCCGATTACGGGCGAGCGACAGCGGAGCTTCACAACGCAGCCGCAAAGCTGACCGAACCTCCGGCAGCGCGAACCACGGAACGCCCCGCCTTCGACGGACTCCCGCGTGCCAAGGCCAATATGACGCAAGCGGCGTTTGAAGATGCCGTGACGAAAGCGGTCGAGTACATCATCGCTGGCGACGCGTTCCAGATCGTTCCCTCGATCAGGTTCGAAGCAGACTTCTCCGGCGACGCGTTCTCCGTGTACAGAGCGCTTCGCCTTGTGAACCCCTCGCCATTCATGTTCCTGGTCCGGACGGGCGATGTATCGGTCGTCGGCTCATCGCCCGAGCTCATGTCGCGCGTCCGCGATGGCGTCGCGTATTCGCGACCGATCGCGGGGACCCGCCCGAGGGGGAAGACCGAGGTGGAGGACATCGAACTGGAGAGGGAACTGCTCGCGGATCCGAAGGAGCGGGCCGAACACGTCATGCTCATCGATCTGGCGCGGAACGACCTAGGTCGCGTCTGCAAGTTCGGGACCGTGACGATCGACGACTTGATGGTCGTCGAGCGGTACTCACATGTCATGCACATCGTTTCTGGCGTTTCAGGTGAGATCGAAGACGGCGTCGGCCCGATCGATGTGCTGAGGGCTACGTTCCCCCACGGCACAGTCTCTGGCGCACCGAAGGTCAGGGCAATGGAGATCATCGACGAACTAGAACCCACAGCCCGCGGTCCGTATGCAGGAGCTGTTGGCTACATCGACTTCTCAGGAACGCTTGACACTGCGATAGCGCTCCGGACGTGCGTGATCAAGGGCACGAAGGCATGGGTGCAGGCCGGGGCGGGCGTCGTTGTTGATTCGGATCCCGGATACGAGTACCGAGAGTGTGTAGCAAAGGCCCACGCGGTCCTGACTGCGATTGATGCTGCGGATCGGCTCTAGCGCGGTCCTCATCATCTCTTCATAGTTCTCTTACATCGGTGCTCTACGCTCCCGACATCAACGCACAGGAGGATGATGTGTCGGGCGGATCCGTCCTACTCATAGAGGATCACGATGAGATCGCTGAGTTGCTCCGCCTCTATGTAGAGCGTGAGGGGTTCACGCTCATCCACTCAGACACGGGTGAAGCTGGCCTCGAACGTCTCAACGAGCGCCATCCGCGCGCTGTTCTCCTTGATCTTGGGTTGCCGGGCATGGATGGTGTCGAGGTTTGCAGGGAGATCAGAAAGCGTTCCGATGTTCCGATTCTGATCTTGACGGCCAGGGACTCCGAAACGGACACGATCATCGGGTTGGAGGTGGGCGCCGACGATTACATCACCAAGCCATTCTCTCCCAAGGAAGTCGTTGCGCGACTTCACGCGGTGCTCCGAAGGGCCGAGGAGCCTCCGGTCCGTGCGTCTGTGCGAACGGTGAGTGGGTTCAGCGTCGACAGCGGACGTCGCGAGGTCGTCACACCCTCGGGGGAGACAGTCAGGCCGACCGCCAGGGAGTTCGATCTGCTCTGGTACCTATCGGAACATTCCGGGCTCGTGCTTTCACGGTCACAACTGCTTGATGCTGTTTGGGGCTACGACTATTTCGGTGAAACTCGAACAGTCGATGTTCATGTGAGGCAACTCCGCAAGAAGCTCGACGGGTTCCCGATCGAGACCGTGTGGGGTGTCGGCTACAGGGTCGGCGGCTAGTGCCCTGTCCAGCAACCTTCGCATCGTTCCGCCGGCCAGGAACACCGCTCGCGGTGTTCTCGTCCTCGACGCATTCCAGAATGCGCCTTCGTCCTGCGTCCTTGCGCCCAGCGCCCCTGACTCGGCATCGACCCCGCGAACGTCGCTGGACAGGGAACTGATGCAACGCAGGATCTTCCTGGCGACCGCCTTAGTAGTCGTCGTGACGCTGATGGTGGGGATCATGGCCGCGCTTGTCATCAGGAATCGTGTCGCGTCGTCTGCCGCTGATGAACTCGCTCGACAGGCAAGGGCGACGGCAGAAGTGATCGAGGAGCGCCTCACCGACGTGCAGTTCCGGCCAGGAGATCGTCCTGGAGCCGAGCTGAGTAGGTATCGATCGGTACTTCAGAGGAGCCTCCAGCGGGCGCAGAATCTCGGTGGCCACGACATCGTCGAGGCCGCGTTGACGGTGAGAGACCGGCAGATACCGATCAACGAGCCGCTGGTCCTGCTCCCCCATCTGCCAGCAGACGTCGCCGAGGGTGAGGTTGTGACAATCGATGTCGGCGGAGAGCCGATGCTCGTCGTTGTAGAGCGACTTGATGGAGCGGCTGGAACCCTGGAGGTTGCGATCGGTCGATCGCAACCGATCTTGCCGACCGGATTGATAACTGTCCCGCTCGCAGTTGCCCTTGCCGTGGGCGCCGCGCTCACGATCGCACTCGGCGTTTGGTTCGGGCGATCGCTATCTCGGAGGCTGCATGGTCTTGAAACAGCTGCTGTCTCCGTCGGACAGGGTGAGCTCGACACTCGCTCACCTGTCGAGGGGTCCGATGAGATCGCCGCGGTCGCGGTCGCCTTCAACTCGATGACCGAGCAGCTCCAGGATGTCCGGGTGCGAGAGCGCGAGTTCCTGATGTCTGTCAGCCACGACCTGAGGACACCCCTTACGACGATTCGTGGATACGCCGAGGCGCTTGATGGGGGACACATCCCGGAGTCCGATCTGCCACGCGTCGCTGCGATCCTCAGCACCCAGACAGACCAGCTATCCCGATTGATCGAGGATGTGATGCTCCTCGCCCGAATCGAGGCGCACGAGTACACGATCCGTCCAGAGCGCGTCGACGTAACGGCACTTGTTGAGGGGCTCTCCTCGGCACTCGAATCCAGGGCCGACGCATCGTCGATCACGATTGAGACACGGTTCGAGTCGACCGGAGATCGTTTGGTCGACCCGGACCGTCTGACCCAGGTCTTATCGAACCTCGTCGAGAACGCGCTCCGCTACACGCCCGACGCAGGACGGATAGATATCGAAGTGGCTGCTACGTCAGACGCCGTGGACATCGCCATTCGAAATTCTGGCCCCGGAATCTCACGGGCTGACCTTCCCCGAGTGTTCGATCGCCTCTACGTTGCCGAGCGGTATCGAGCCCAGCGGCCAGCCGGTTCAGGGCTTGGCCTTGCGATCGTCGCCCAGATCGTCGATGCGATGAGTGGCACGGTGTCGTGTACGAGCGATCCGTCCACGGGCACGACATTCACCATGAACCTCCCCACGCAGCGTCTGTGAACGTCGATAGGCTGCACGTGTGCTCGACAAGATCCTTCAATCCGCTGACGAGCGGGCAGACACCGCAGATCGGCGGTTCGACTCGCTCGTCGCTGCCGCTGCGACAGCTGGGCCGCTCCGGTCGTTCGCGTCAGCGATCTCCGCTCCGGGACTGTCGGTGATCGCTGAGATCAAGCGCCGTTCTCCGTCTGCTGGTGATATCGACCGAGACCTCGACCCTGTCGGTGTGGCTATGCGATACGAGGAGGGTGGGGCCGATGCGATCTCTGTGTTGACAGAGCCGCACTTTTTCGGAGGATCCATCGACGACATGACGGCGGTGCGACAAGCCGTTTCTGTGCCTGTACTGCGAAAGGACTTCACGAGATCTGCGTCACAGATCTGGGAAGCTCGCAGTGCGGGCGCGGACGCTGTCTTGTTGATCGTTGCCACATTGTCTGAAACGAAGCTTCGTGAACTCGTGGCGGTTGCCAACGATGTGGGGATCGACGTCATCGTCGAAGCGCATTCGGTCGCCGAAGTCACGGTCGCCACCGATTCGGGAGCTGGAATCATCGGCGTCAACAATCGAGATCTCAGAACGTTCGTCACCGATCTTTCAGTCGCCGAGGAGGCGGCAGCGTTCCTGCCAGACGACGTCGTCACGATCGGAGAATCAGGTGTGTCGGATATGGAGGGAGCCGAGAGAATGGCAGCGGCGGGGTACGACGCGATCCTCGTTGGCGAGGCACTGGTGCGGTCCGACGATCCAGCCGCACTGGTCGCGGAGCTGAAAGGGGCGAGATGACCTGGGTCAAAGTGTGTGGCATAACGGACGAAACTGCTCTCGAAGCCGCCATTGAAGGCGGTGCCGATGCGGTCGGATTCGTGCTGTTTCCAGGATCACCTCGCTTCCTCGCCCTCGATCGTGCGGCTTCGCTGATGGACGGCGTCCCGATAGCGACGTTCATTGTGACCGTTGACCTGACGCCCGCTGAGGCGCTAGTCGCGGCCGAGTACACCGGTGCGCGCGGAATCCAGAACCATGGTCTTTATGCCACCGATGTCGCCGCCGAGGCTGTGGACGCTGGCTACCTCAGTCTGCACCCGGTCAGGGTCGGACTCGAGGGCCCTGAACTCGATGCAAGAGACATCCCCGACCAGAGCATGCCCCTGTATGACACCGCATCGGCGAACGATCACGGTGGAACAGGTGTCGTGTTCGATTGGAGTGTGCTTGCTGAGCCGGGGAGGCCGTTCGTCCTTGCGGGAGGGCTGGGACCCGACAACGTGGCAGAGGCGATTCAAACGGTCCGTCCGTTCGGCGTGGATGCCTCAAGCAGGCTGGAGACTGAACCAGGGATCAAGGACCCGAGTAGCATCCACGCCTTCATCGAACAGGCGAAGCTGGCATGAGACTCAACAAACCAACGGAGAATGGCCGATTCGGTGACTTTGGCGGAACGTTCGCTCCTGAGACCCTGATGCCAGCTCTGCATCAACTGACGGACGCGTTCGTCGACGCGTGGTCCGATGAGGGTTTCCACGCGGACCTTGAGCATCTGCTGGCAACCTATGTCGGCCGTCCGACACCCGTCTACCACGCCGAAAGGATGTCGGAGCATCTCGGCCTGGACCTCTGGCTCAAACGAGAAGACCTTGCGCACACGGGGGCACACAAGATCAACAACACGGTTGCTCAAGGACTTCTCACGAAGCGCATGGGCAAGGAACGCGTGATCGCCGAAACGGGCGCCGGCCAACACGGCGTCGCTACGGCCACAGCGTGTGCTCTGCTCGGCCTCGATTGTGCCGTGTACATGGGGGAGAAGGACATCGAGCGGCAGGCGCTCAACGTGTACCGGATGCGACTCCTGGGTGCGGAAGTGATACCGGTCACATCGGGCGCCGGAACGCTCAAGGATGCGGTGTCGGCCGCGTTGCGGGACTGGGTCGCTTCGGTTGCCACTACGCACTACATCATCGGATCTGTCGTCGGCCCGCATCCGTTTCCATGGATGGTTCGTGAGTTCCAGAAAGTCATCGGCGAGGAGTTGAAGGCACAACTCGACGGTTCGGAGGACGCTCCGACGCCCGACGTCATCGTCGCACCCGTCGGAGGAGGCTCGAACGCGATGGGCGTGTTCTATCCCTACGTTGGGGAGCCCGATGTCGCACTCGTCGGCGTCGAGGCGGGTGGGCTCGGCATCGCGTCCGGCAAGCACGGTGCCTCACTCGGCCACGGATCGCCCGGCGTACTGCACGGCTCGATGACGTACATGCTCCAGGACGACTTCGGCCAGGTCCTTGAAGCGCACTCGATCAGCGCCGGTCTCGACTACCCGGGTGTCGGGCCGGAGCACGCTTACTTCAAGGACCAGGACCTAGTCGCCTACGAGAACGTTTCGGATGACGAAGCTGTCACCGCCTTCCATTTGCTCTGTCGGACCGAGGGCATCATCCCCGCACTTGAGTCGAGCCACGCGCTTGCGTGGATCGTGAGAGAGGCGGGTTCGCTGAAGGGGAAGACGGTTGTGCTCAACCTCTCCGGGCGTGGGGACAAGGACGTGCAACAAGTGGCCGCGTTGTATGACTGACACCGGGCGCTCAGCGATCACCGAAATGTTCGAGGAGGCGAAGGCTCAAGATCGTGCAGCGTTACTGCCGTATCTCACGGCTGGAATCCCCTCGAGAGAATCGTCGGTCTCGATGTTCGTAGCGATGGCGGATGCGGGGGCAGACGGCTTCGAGGTCGGCATTCCCTATGCCGACCCGCTGATGGATGGTCCAGTGATCATGCAGGCGGGGGAGCAAGCACTCAAGACCGGAATCACGGTTGACGTAGCGCTCGAGATCGTGGCCGAGATCGTTGAGGCGACACACAAGCCTGTCCTCGCGATGACGTACGTGAATCCGGTGCTGCGGGTCGGAGTCGGCGCATTCTTCGACAAGGCGAAGCGGGCCGGTGTCTCTGGCCTCATCATCGCGGATCTACCCGTTGATGAGGCCGCGCCGTTCCTTGCCGAGGCCGAGAGAACCGGGCTTGGCATGGTGCTCTTCGCAGCCCCAACCACGGACGAGCCGCGCCTAAGACTGGTCGAAGCGGGTAATCCCGTATTCGTTTATGGCATCGCCGAGGTGGGGATCACCGGCGAACGCTCGGAAGCATCGAAGAACACCGAATCGTTGGCCAAGAACGTGCGAGATGTAACCGATAGGCCACTGGTGTTCGGCGTCGGCATCTCCACACCAGCCCACGCGGCGCGAGCGGCCGCAGTCGGAGACGGCGTCATCGTTGGCACGGCAATCGTGCGAAGAGTGCTGGAGGCGAACTCGCCAGAGGATGCAGCGGAGAGCCTCTCTCAGGTAGTAACCGAGCTCTCAGCCGCTATGCAGCGCTGAGCGGTAGTACGTACTACGTACTACGACCGGGTACCGGGAGGGGGACTTGAACCCCCACGAGCTTGCGCTCAGTGGATTTTGAGTCCACCGCGTCTACCATTCCGCCATCCCGGCCTGGCCATCAAGGCTACCTAATGGGGCCGTTCTAATCGCTCGGTCGCGGTGCAGTAGTCTCCTGCGATGGCACGAAGCGCCCTTGACAAGATCCACGCCCTCAATGCGATGATCGAGAGCCTTGATGGGGATATCGAGCAGGCTCGGGCAGAGTTGGGGATGCTCGAGCACATCGATGCCGATACCCAACGCGACGCCGCGGTCACAGAGCACGCCGAGGATCGACAGGATGCGCGTATGACAGCGTCGGATGTCGCACGAATAACGAAGCACATCGACAAGTTGCTGTCCAAGCGGGCCAAGACGACACGTAAGCGCGATGCCAGCCTTGCGAAGCTGCAGGCGGGGTGACACTTCAAGCCACGCGGTTGGACGGCTCCAGAACGATCCACGTAGATGTGGCTGGGGCTCGTGGCGTTTCACTGTGGCGCCGAATCGGTAGACACGCCGCCTGGCCACATCCCGTCTAGACACTTCATTCGGCGTGTCCGGGTAGAGCCCGTCACGGATCCAGGTGACAGGTACGCTGAACGCATGAAGAAGCTTGCGCTGCTCGACGGACACTCACTCGCCTATCGGGCGTTCTATGCCCTTCCTCCGGACCTCGCCACCCCAAGCGGCCAGATCACGAACGCGGTGTTTGGTTTCACTTCGATGTTGATCAAACTCCTCGATGATGAGGCTCCCGACGCCGTAGCGGTCGCATGGGATCGAGCTGAGAAGACCTTTCGGGCGGATCGCTATCCCGAGTACAAAGCCAACCGCGAGTCGGCACCAGACATCTTTCGCAGCCAGGTACCCCTTATAAAGGAGGTGCTCGAGGCGATGCAGATCCCACAGGTCAGCGCCGCAGGGTTCGAGGCCGACGACGTGATCGCAACACTGTCGCGATCGGGCAGGGAGATCGGGTATGAGATCGTCGTCGTCACCGGAGACAGGGACGCATTCCAGCTGTCGACCGATGACATCACAGTCCTCTACACGAAACGGGGTATCTCCGACACGGTTCACGCCACACCGTCGTGGATAGAGGAACGCTACGGGATCGCTCCAGATCGCTATGTCGAGTACGCGGCATTGAGAGGTGACTCATCGGACAACCTACCCGGTGTGCCAGGGGTGGGGGAGAAGACTGCAGCGAAGCTCATCAACGCCCACGAGAGTCTTGAGTCTTTGTACGAATCCCTCGATGAGATGACCCCGAAGCTGAGCGAAAATCTTGCTGCGGCACGGGACCAGGTCTTTCTGAACCGCGAGCTCATGACGATGATCTTCGACGTGCCGATGGACGACCTTGGCCCGGCCGATCTGGATCTCACTCCCTTCGATCGTGACACTGTCAGATCAATGTTCGACGACCTTGCGTTCCGAACCTTGTGGCAGCGACTGGAGGATCTTGGCGGGGTGACGGTCGCGGAGCGCTCCGTGCTTGATATCGAGGTGATCTCGGTAACCGACCCGGCCAAGGCGACATCCCTTGTCATCGGGACCGCGCTCGCTGTCGATCCGATTTGGGAAGGTTCGGACCTTCTCGGTTTGGTTGTCGCGGGTGATCCCGCCCACTACGTGCCGCTTGTGCAAGCGTCTGGAATGCTCGAGGCGCTGTCGCACGGTCCGGGGATCGTCGCACACGACGTCAAAGCGTTGGTGCTGGCCCTCATCGAAGCAGAGCTGCCGGTACCTGTCCTGGCGTTCGACACGATGCTCGCTGCCTACGTGATAAACCCTGCCCAACGCGCCCCGAGTCTCGAGGATCTTGCGTACAAGGAGCTTGGTGTCGATGTCGATGAGGCAGACAGGGGGGACGACGGAGGGTCACAGGAGGCCTTCTCGTTCGAGGAGGCAGCGATCGACCTCGATACGCCCGCGAGGCGAGCGGTCGCGATCGAACGTCTTGTGGAGCCACTCACCGAGCAGATGGATGCCCGAGGAGGCCTTGGCCTCTACACGGAGATCGAACTTCCGCTGGTGCCGATACTCGCAGGCATGGAGCACGCGGGAGTCGGGCTCGATGTCGACTTCCTTGTAACTTTCGGGCAGGAACTTACGGCCCGAATCGCTGTGCTCCAGTCTGAGATCCATGACCTTGCTGGCCATTCGTTCAACGTCAATTCGACGCTGCAACTCAGGCAGGTCTTGTTCGACGAACTCGGGTTGCCTGTGATCAAGAAGACCCCGAAGGGAGCACCTTCAACAGATGCATCAGTCCTCGAGAAGCTTGCGGACCAGCATGCCATCGTGTCCAAGCTCCTGTCGTTCAGGGAACTGGACAAGCTCCGGTCGACATACGTTGAGGCACTGCTCAAGCTTGTTGGAGCCGATGGGCGGGTTAGAGGTCGATTCAACCAGATGGGAGCAGCGACGGGACGCCTGTCCATGGAGCGGCCGAACCTCCAGAACATCCCTGCCCGAACCGAAGAAGGGCGTGCGATTCGAAACGCGTTCAAAGCTGGGGAAGGTTCGACCTTCCTCGTAGCCGACTACTCCCAGATCGAATTGAGGATTCTGGCGCACATGTCGGAGGATCCCGGTCTCGTCTCTGCATTCACGAACGACGTTGATATCCACGCGGCGACCGCGGCGAGAATCAACGGCGTAGAACTCGAGGATGTCACCGATGCGATGCGGCGAACATCGAAGATGATCAACTTCGGGCTCTTGTACGGCATGGAGGCCTACGGGCTGGCGCAACGATTGGACATCGATCGGTCGGAGGCACAGCGCCACATCGACGAGTACTTCGCGCAGTTCCCGGAGGTTCGACGATTCATGAGCGGCATCGTCGAGCGGGCGAGGGACACCGGGTACACCACCACGATCCTGGGGAGACGCAGATATCTTCCGGAGCTGCACAGCCGGAGCACGCGAGACAGGCAGATGGGGGAGCGCATGGCCCTGAATGCGCCAATCCAAGGGTCAGCGGCCGACATCATCAAGAAAGCGATGATCGACCTTGAAGCGGCGCTCAGGTCGAGATCCTCCCGCGCAGAGATGCTTCTGCAGATCCACGACGAACTGGTCATCGAAGTGCCGATAGCCGAACTTGACCAGGTAACCACGCTGACGGTCGAGATCATGGAGGGTGTCGCTGAACTCCGCGTGCCTCTGAAAGTGTCGTACGGCGTCGGCGAGACTCTCGCTGCAGCCGGGCACTGAACGCCCATTCGCCTTGCCGTTTGGGCATCCGTTGCTATATGCTTGAGGAGCCTTCGCTGGTCTGCTGCGCGCGCCCGAAGGAACATGACCCCTTCAAGGAGACCGACTCTTACATGCCCAACGACACCGACCGAGACCTCACCGCAATCGGTGAGGAGCTAGCAACAGCGGCTATCGAGCCAGAAGACCAGGGACGAGCGACCACGGACAGCAGTCCAGAGGACGACGAACCACAGACGACGGACGACGGATCAGCGGTGGTTGATTCTGTAACCGCTGCTGCCGGGTCGGATCAGATCTCAGAGATCGCGGACATTGCAGCGTCCGATGAGCCGGCACCGGATGTTCCTGCGACCGATGCTGCCGAAGAATCTGTCGAAGAGGACTCCGCTGTGGAGCCCACCGTTGAAGTCGCTGCCGAAGCCGAAGTCGAAGAAGCCGCAGCGGCTTCGGATTCAGCTACTGAGGAACCTGTCGACGGATCTACAGACGAACCGCAAGATAAGAAGCCTGCGCGTCAGCGGCCTCGTGGCGACCGACCGGCTATTTCGGCCCCCAAGAGTATCGGTGACATCCCTGACGACATCTCGGCTGATGACTTCGCTGCCGCGATCGAACAGACCGTGTTCGAATTCAAAGAGGGCGACATCGTCGCAGGCACCGTTGTTCGCGTCGATCCCGATGAGGTTCTCGTCGACATCGGTTACAAGTCCGAGGGTGTCATTCCTCCACACG
>CAXMSN010000134.1:0-9142 GCA_964196275.1 uncultured Kiloniellales bacterium
CCGGGATCAGAACAAGGACCACGCCGCAACGAGAGCGGCGACCAAAGCCAGACAACTGGACACACAGTTACCCCCCGAGTTCTTCACAGAGAAACCGCCGGGCCTGACCAAACGTGAAAGTGAAGTCGCCAGTCTCGCGGCTCAAGGACTTGCCAGCCAGCAGATCGCCGACCGCCTTTTTGTCTCGGTCCGAACCGTCAACAACCATCTCGCTACGACGTACACCAAACTTGGAGTCCACAGCCGGGAGGAACTCGCCGGCGTCATGCAGCCGTCGTAAGGCATCGGCTGCGTCGTCCTCAGCCGATCCTTGGTGTTCGGATGATTCATTCGCTACATGGCAAGAAGAGCATCGGCCGACCATGATGCGCAAGCGTGAGGCCATGTGCCGCCCGGGGGTAGTCAATCGATGCCCCCATTCGGCTCGCTCACCCTGTTGTGCGCGCCAGCTGTAATGCCTGTTCAGCAACTTGAACGGCCTTGACCGGATACCGCTCCATGACGAGCTGGAGCCGGTGGTCGTTTTTGATCTCGGCGGCCGACTTTGCGTTGTAGTTGTCGGCGTTGACCAGAGGCTCAACCGTGCCCATCTTGTATGCCACCTGGATGTAATAGAAAGCCAGCCACCACGGATCCCAATCGCCCATCGTGGTGTCGAATGATCCCTTGAGGACCGTGTCGAGCGCATGGTCATGCATGTCATCGAGGCCGAGGCCGAGGAGGCTCTTCAGGCTGAATGCCAATTGCTGCACCCTGGGGACGAATGGCCAGTGGGCGTAGTACACGCCGCCCTCCTCGGTGCCGTGGAGCATCGCAGACTTGACGGCGAGCGACTGAGCATCGAGAAGTATGAATCGGAGGAGCTCGGGGTTCTTCACCATCTCCACGACCTCATCCCTGGTCGTTGCCGCGATCGCAGCGTTACTCGGCTTGGTGTCGGCGTGGCCGATAACGACGGTGCGGCCGGCTTCGTCCAGGCGCCCCTCGTGCTCCGTGATGAACTGCTCGAAGATGTCCACGACTCTCCTGGCGTGATCAGACGCTGCGACGATCGCCGGGTTGTCTCGGTACTGCGGCAACTCGCCCATGCGAGCCGCCTGCAAGGGAGTTTCCATGGTGAGGCAGTGTCGGAAGAACTCAGCGGTCCCATACCGCTCCTGCAGTGCCGTCGGAGCTTGGACGCTGCCCCGGTCGAACGCAAGCGCCCCGGCTGCACTGAGATTCTCGACGTCTTCGGCTGAGAATTCCGGCCAGCGCTCCGGCCACTCGGTAATCACATTGGCGACCGAAGCGACAGCCGGAACCCTCTCCATGAGGAGTCCGGGGAAGATCCTCTCCGTGACAGAGCAGCTGTCGATGGGATGTAGGCGGACGGCTGTCGCATCGATCTGTTCGACGGCAACAAGACCAACGTACGGTGAATGTTCGGGGTTGAACAGGGCGCCACGGGTCAGCTCACCCATGAGACTGTCATGTTGCAGCGCGATCCCCGATTCGAGGTCGTCGTCGTTGACCCCACTCCACGGAAACAGCATGTGTCCGGCGTCGTTCGACCAGATGGGCCCCGAACTCTGCGTGAGGCGATAGTTCGGCTCGCGCAGCACCTTGAGGACGTACTCGCCTTCAACACGTGGCGAATCGATGACGACAAGCGTCGAACTCGTCGCCTGGAAGTACTCCCCCCTGAATCGCCAGTCACCGAAGAACTCGTTCGCTGCCTCAGGGATCGACTGGCCTCGCTCGTCGAGGATCCTGCGAACCTCCGCCTCGACCTCGGCGTAAACGGACGGGAAGTCGCCACGCACGCTGGGCGGTGTCCACATCTGCGTGCGGATGGCGGCTTCCGATCGATCGTTCTCCACGCGGGTGGTCCTCTCGTTCCCCGGGGGCGGTCGATAGTAGTTGGAAGGCGCCGAAGCCGCTGAGGCGACGAATTCATCGCACCGAAAGGGCTGCCTAGGGTGATCCCCACACAGACAAGTGAGGAGTGCGATGACCTACGACGCTGTTTCTGCTGCCCCCGAGGTGTACGCGGTTCTGTTCGAGAACGATCGAGTTCGGGTGCTTGACGTGACCGGCGAGCCGGGTGTCGTTTCGCCCATGCACAGTCACCCTGACTCTGTCATGCATGCGTTGAGTGATGGAACCATCGAGGTCACGTCGGAGCAAGGGGAGAGCATGACAGCCGAGATCAGTGCTGGCGCCACCTTCTGGAACGCAGCGACGACCCACTCCGTTGAGAACGTCGGGACGAACACGGTCAGATTCATCCGCGTCGAAATCAAGTAGCCACCACGCATCCACTCTTGGATATACCGCTGCAGGTATGGCGGATGTCGAGACACTCGGGAGCGGTACCGTTCGGCCGTTACGTCGTCCATCAGGAACGCTGAGGGCTGAGCATGAGTACCGGGACACAATTGAGCGGAGCACGATATGTGGTTCGGCAGCAGCTGTACACGGTCCACCAGAACTTCGAGGTCTTCGATGCGTCCGGTACCAAGATCATGTCGGCCCATGGAAACGGTCTCCGCGTCATGGACAAGATCGAGATGAAGGACGCCTCTGGAAAGGTGCTGCTGGAGTTGCGTGAACGTCCAGGGAAGCGCCCGAAGGTCAACGTGATGAGCAAGGGCAAGAAGCTCCTCAGCGTCAGTGAGCGCCGCGTTGGGATTCGTGACCACTTCGTTATCGACACACCTCTCCCGGCGGAATTTGAGATTGTCGGAAACGCATGGAGCACGGCTTACACGATCACGATCGATGGCGATCCTGCTGCCCAGATCATGATGGAGCCGGGACTGACCAAAGCCGACTCGTATCGTGTCGTCGTTGCCTCAGGGAAGGCACCCAGGATCCTGTTCGGCGTCGTCCTTGCCGTCGACATCCTTGCGCACAAGGGAAAGCGCTAGAGACACAACCACTGGGCCGGTCTGTGATGATCAGCGTCCGTGAACATGGGAGGGGTGCATGAAGATTCCGACGGTCGACGCATCAGAGGTGCCGCACCTCACGACCGCACAGATGGTTGAAGTCGACCGGGCGATGATCGCGGACTTCCACATCGACCTTGTTCGGATGATGGAGAACGCAGGGCGGAATCTGGCGCATCTCGCTCGATCTCGCTTCCTCGATAGCGATCCTCGAGACCGAAGCGTCGCCGTACTCGCTGGACACGGTGGCAACGGTGGCGGTGCTCTTGTCGCCGCCAGGCGGCTCAGAAACTATGGCGCCGACGTCACGGTCATCACTGCTCGACCGGAAGCTGACTATGCGCCTGTTCCCGGTCAGCAACTCGAGATCGTTCAGAGGATGGGGATCGGTGTCCAGTCGGTCGATACGCTCGCCGGCATCTTTCCGTCGGAACTCGTGATCGATGGCCTGATCGGCTACAGCCTGAACGGCGCACCAAGGGGAGCGGCAGCGAGGCTGATCGAATGGGCGAACCTGCAGGACGCTCCCGTCCTGTCTCTGGACGCACCGTCGGGCATCGACACCACCACTGGCACCGTGTTCGAGCCAGCGATCAGGGCCACGGCAACGATGACGCTTGCGCTGCCCAAAGAAGGTCTGCGACTCCCCAGCGTCGAAGGCCACGTTGGCGAGTTGTATGTCGCCGATATCAGTGTGCCGCCAGAGCTCTACGCCGAATATTTGGGGATTGAGGTCGGCCCGCTGTTCGCCGAGAGCGACCTCGTCAGGGTGCGCTAAGCGCACAGACGTCACGTCGACCAGGAACCTCAGAAGATGGGTGCTATGTCTTGAAATACGCCATTGACCACCAGGTGGGCATCGCGGGGCCACACGTAGTTCGCATTGTCCGGGCCGTGGATCTGCACGCCGGTGAAGGTCGCCCCATCAGGTCGAACCCCTGAGTTGTCGAGGGAATCTGTCAGCACGTCGTCGATGATGGCCCTGAGGTCGTCTTCGATGGCGCTGGCGGCCCACTTCGTGAGATCCACAAGGTCTGGAACCTCACCGTGCTCGATCATGGGTTGGAGGCGATGGCCGAGCAGGCTCTGTTCCGCGTCGAATCGATCGACTCCTATCTGATGGTGGCCAGCGAGTAGCCCGTCCCGGAACGCGACGAGTGACCCGCATGCGCTCGACGGCTCAGACAGTCCCGGCCGGAGCACTTGACCGATCGTCCCGTGGCGATCGATCGCGATGTGCGGCATCGCATAGACCACGATGTGCTTGAGCCCTTCACTCGTCGGTGCGTGAGACAGGGCAGCCGACAGTCCTGTCCGACCTGCCGTGATCATTCCAGCCAAGCTTGCGAGGCTGAAGGCCGGACCCCAGCGATCCTCTACATCTACGAACAGGGAGCGTGCGATCTCGTCGCGACACAGAGCGACGGTCGCAAGCGTGTTCTCTTTCGTGAAGCCCTCGCTCTCGAGCAGCTGTGCGGTTCGTACCACGAACTCCGCCTCCGGAATGGAGCCAGGAAAGTGAACGTCAAGGATGGCGTCGAACGGCTGTCTTGACATTCCCACTCCAACCCCTCCGTCTCTCCTCATCGAAACTGGCGCAGCGCACCGGCGGACTCGACCAACCTACTCGTGGTCCGTACGTTTCTATACACGCGCCCACCGATGCAGATCGGCCTCGGCATGTCGGAGCTAGTCTGAAGGCCATCGACAAGAGGGGCGACGTGACTGAGGTACTGGGCTCGTGGAAGATCAACTATCTGCCTAGCGAAGGTGGGCGGTTCACAGGAGAACTCGAGGTCAGAGAGGACAGAATCTTCTTCGACACGATATACGAATCGAGCAATCGCACGATCGTGAAGGCCATATTTCTTGACGTCACGACGTTCGCCGCCGCGGGTGGGCACACCGTCTATCGCTATTCCAACGACGACAAGGCCGTTGTCGATCTTCCGATCGAAGACATCGCCTCTGTCGCTGCGGCGAAGAAGGGGATGATGAAGCGGGCCGTCATCACGATGAAGAACGGGGAAGACTTCGTCTTCGACTACGGAATGCTGTCCGTCAAGAACCTCGTATCGCTGATCGAGAGCACGATCAACTCCTAGAGGGCTAGGCGATGTGGCGTGGCCGCGGCTGGAGTGCGCTTATCGACCCATCTTTGCGACAATCCCATTGTTCCCTACGAAAGTATGTCGATGTCCGGTAACGCTGTCTACAGCCTGAACGACGCCGCGATTCTGTCGATCGCCGACGTCGAGGCCCCTGAGGTAGTGACATCCGCACATTTTGATGACCTGCTGGCCGAGACGTACGAGCGTGTTGGTGCTCAGCCTGGGCTTTTGGAGAGCCTCGCCGGGATCAAGGAGCGACGATGGTGGCCCGATGGCTACCTGTATACCGACGCTGCTGCCGCGGCCGGAGCCAAGGCGATCGAGGCGAGCGGTATCCGTGTCGAAGAGATCGGACTGCTGATCGACACGTCGGTGTGCCGCGATCGCCTGGAGCCATCCTCCGCCGTTACCGTGCACCACGCACTCGATCTGCCGTCGTCCTGCCTGAACTTCGACCTTTCCAACGCATGTCTCGGTTTCGTCAACGGTCTGCAGGTCGCAGGAAGCATGATCGACAGTGGTCAGATCAACTATGCGCTGATCGTCGACGGGGAAGGAAGCCGTGAACTCCAAACGAAGACCCTTGAGCGGCTTGCCAGCGACGACGCAACGATGGAAGACCTCTTCGCCGAGTTCGCATCTTTGACGCTCGGTTCTGGCGGTGCGGCGGCTGTGGTCGGTCGGCACTCCGAGAACCCTGAGAGTCACAGGATCGTTGGCGGGATCGCGAGATCGGACACCAGCTATCACGACGTGTGTGTGGGCAACATGGAGAGGATGCGTACGGACACGAAGACGCTTCTCGATGCTGGGCTGCATGTATCGAAGATGGCTTGGGGAGACGCGGACGTTGACCATTGGCTCGATGCGGACCGATTCATCATCCATCAGGTATCCCAGGTCCATACATCCCTATTGGCCGATCGCCTTGGCATCGACATGACAAGGGTGCCGCTGACCTTCCCGTTCCTCGGCAATGTCGGCCCAGCATCGATCCCGATCACCTTGTCGCGAGAGGCCGAGTCGTTGAACGGAGGCGATCAGGTGCTGCTGCTTGGTATCGGATCCGGCATCAACGCATCCGCTATGGAATTGACCTGGTGACATCTGGTTCGGTCTCTCCGGCGACCCTTCCACCAAATGATCTCCCCGGTCTGAAGCCAGAGTGGTCGAGGCTCGTGACGACCAGCGACCTCGACGGTGTCGGCCGCACATGGCACATCCTCGACAACGGCGTTGAAGATCCGAAACTCACGCTTCTGTGTGTCCACGGAAACCCGACATGGTCCTACCTGTGGCGAGATCTGATCGCCAACGCTCCCGATGATGTGAGAGTCATCGCCGTTGATCACCTCGACATGGGGTTCTCCGAGAGGACGGGCACGACGCGCAGGCTCGCTCAACGCATCGATGACCTGTCAGTTCTCACTGACGAGATGGGGCTGACAGGCCCCGTGGTGACAGTTGCCCACGATTGGGGTGGCCCGATATCGCTCGGATGGGCATTGAGGCATCGGAGCCAACTGGCCGGTGTCGTGCTCACGAACACGGCTGTGCACCAACCCGAGGCCGCGCGAGCGCCTTCGTTGATTCGGCTGGTTCGCCTTCCGGGAGTGCTCAGGACCGTCTGTGAGACAACACCCGTGTTCGTCCGTGGAACGATGTCGCTTTCGAGGCCACGACCACCTGCAGAGATCCGGCGTGCCTACGAGGCCCCCTACTTGACGCCCGACCGACGTGCAGCGATTCGTGACTTTGTGGAAGACATCCCGCTCGACCAGGACCATCCGAGTCACGATGCACTCGCCGGTGTTGCAGCGGATCTCGAGCAACTGGCGGATGTCCCGTCGCTGCTCTTGTGGGGACCGTCAGACCCGGTGTTCTCCGATCTCTACCTGCGTGATCTTGAAAAGCGACTTCCTCATGCGGAGACCCACAGGTTCATCGGATCGGGCCACCTTGTGCCGGAGGATGCCGATGTGGGATCGGCAGTGTTCACATGGACCAACCAGCTTGACATAGGTGAGATCGAATCGGCTGCTTCCCAAGAGCGCGATCCGCTGTGGACGGCGATCGACGCCCGCTCCGAAGACGACGCGGTTGCAATCGTGGAGATGGGGCCTGACGGCGTCGAGGCATCGATCACGTTCGCCGACCTGCACCTCGACATCGACCGCGTCGCGGCCGGCCTTGTCAAACTTGGCGTGAAGAAGGGTGATCGGGTCGCGATGCTCGTGCCTCCGGGCATCCATCTCGCCACGAGCATCTTCGCCGTATGGAGAGCCGGAGCCGTGGTCGTGCTTGCCGACGCAGGACTCGGCGTACGGGGCATGGGGCGAGCTCTCGCAAGCGCCAACCCCGACTATGTCATCGGCATCCCGCTGGCGCTATCGGCCGCACGCACCATGCGGTGGCCTGGGACCCGCATTTCGACTGTCGCGATGGAGCCATCCAAGCAGCGCCTCGTTGGTGCCTCCGTATCGCTTGACGCTCTACGGGAGAGCGGCGCTGACACGCCGTTGCCTGAGCGGCCAGACTCGGGCAATCTCGCTGCGGTCGGATTCACGTCAGGTTCGACGGGGCCCGCAAAGGGTGTTCGATACCTGCACCGCCAACTGCAGGCCCAACGCGATGCGATCGTCGAGCTGTATGACGTTGACCGTGCCGATTCACTGGTGGCCGCCTTCGGCCCCTTCGCGCTGCTTGGCACGCTGATGGGGATCGCCTCAGTGGTCCCTGACATGAGCGTGACGTCCCCAGGAAGCCTTACAGCCACAGCACTCGCGGACGCAGCCGGAGCCGTTGGAGCCACACTCGTGTTCGCTTCTCCGGCCGCGTTGCGAAACGTCGCAGCGACCGCAACGGATCTGGAGCCCTCGCAGCGCACCGCCCTCGAGCGAACCCGGCTGCTTCTGTCGGCTGGTGCTCCCGTCTCGGCTGAGGTCCTGCGGTCTGCGGCCGCGATCATGCCGAATGCTGCAGCGCACACACCGTACGGGATGACAGAGGTGATGCCGGTCGCCGACATCAGCCTCACAGCGATTGATGCGGTTGGTGCCGGAGACGGGGTGTGCGTTGGGACGCCCGTTGATGGTGTTGAGGTGATGATTAGCGCGATCGACGATGAGGGCCGAGCTGTTGGGCACCTTCGATCCGATTCGGACGTACTCGGAGAGGTGTGCATCAGGGCTGAGCACATGCGGGATGGATACGACAAGCTCTGGATGACACAGGCTGCCGCATCACAACCCCGTGGTTGGCATCGGAGTGGAGATGTCGGCCACTTCGACACCGAAGGAAGACTGTGGATCGAGGGCAGGATCAGCCACGTCGTCACGAGCTCGGACGGCCCGGTGACGCCGGTCGGTGTCGAGCATGCCGTCGAGGGTCTCAATGATGTGGCGCAGGCGGCGGTCGTCGGCGTCGGTCCTACTGGTACCCAGCAGGTTGTCGTTGTGGTGAGCCTTGTTGACCCCGTGAAACGACCAGACCTAGCCGGGGAGGATCTGTCCGATCGAGTGCGCGAAGTCGTGAAGGGGGCCGACGTTGCGGCGATCCTGACCGTGCCGTCCCTGCCCGTCGACAAGAGGCACAACTCGAAGATCGACCGAACCATGGTCGCATCCTGGGCCGAAGGTGTGCTCTCCGGTGGTCGGATGGTCCGGCTGTGAGGATCCTTGTCACCGGTGCAACGAGCCTGATCGGCCGTACGGTCGTTGAGCAACTCGTGGACAGAGGCGACGAAGTGTCGGTGTTCCAGCGGAGCCCGAGCGGCCTTGATGTAGCCGAGCATCTGGGTGATGTTGCAGATGCAGGTTCGGTCTCACAAGCTATGTCCGGAGTTGATGCGATCGCCCACGCTGCGGGGCTGGTATCCATGAGGGGTGATTGGGACGACTTCGTCACGACGAACGTGATCGGAACGACGAACGTCGTCGAGGCTGCTCAAAGTGCAGGCGTTTCACGGTTCGTTCAGATCTCGTCTCCGTCTGTCGCCCACTCCGGCACATCACTCGTCGGAGTGTCGGCGGGTACGGCGGATCCGACCACAACGAGAGGCCACTACGCCACAAGCAAGGCGATGGCTGAACTCATCGC
>CAXMSN010000135.1:0-10899 GCA_964196275.1 uncultured Kiloniellales bacterium
GCCATCCCGATTATCGGAAGGTCTGCCAGGACATGCATACGCAGATCAGAGACGTCGCAGGGCACCACCGCATCGCTAAAGCAATGTCCTTCGTAGACCACAACGACTACGAGCTCGGTCGCCTGGAGACCGAACGAAGAGCCGCAGCCAAGCGCGCGGCAGCAGGCGTCGCAGATCCCGAGTAGCAGCGGAGACTACGTATTACGTACTAGGTGGTACCGAGCGAGCGTCAGCGAACGATAGGTATCTTCAGGACCAGTTCGCCGTCTTCCACCGACCATGATGCCGAAGCGACCAGGGAGTAATCGAGGTAGTCCTTCTCTGCACTCTCGATGAACTGCTTGCGGGCCTCGCCCTCAAGCGGAGGGACACCCCGATCACGCACGGCCTGGGCTCGGATTGCGAACCGTTCGAGGAATTCATCCATGTCGAGTTTGGCCACGATTCTCCTCCGTTGCGATGGTCGCAGCGTATACCTCCAAGCGCGTCTTCGGCGGTAGCCTGAATGGTCATGCTGACAACGGAACTCGTACTCGTCTCCGGCAAGGGGGGCACGGGAAAGTCCGCCATCGCCAGCGCTATCGCTATCGAACGTGCGCGCCGAGGACAGACCGTACTCGCCATGGATCTCGGCAACGGACTCGGCCTCGGTGCCCACCTTCGGGCGCGCCGCTTGACGTATCAACCCGTCGAGATCCGGGCTGGCCTGCACGCCATGACCATGGAGCGGACCGCGGCTCTCGACGAGTACCTCAAGAAACAACTGCACATGCCCCAAGGTGCGCCTACCAAGGCGATCACGGGGGCGCTCGGCGTCCTGGTCGATGCGGCTCCTGGAGTCCGAGAGATCATCAGCATCGGCAAGCCGATCTACGAACTGTGGCAGGAGAAATGGGATGCCGTGATCGTCGACACGCCATCTCTCGGACAGTTTCGATCCTATCTCCGCGCCCCGATCACGATCGCTGAGCTCGCACCGACCGGAGCCGTTGGACGACAGGCATCGTCCTTGGCTGACGTACTGTCGGATCCAGAGACGACCCGGGTTGTCCTGGTCACGAATCCCGCTGAGCTTCCTGTTCTCGAGACCATGGAGATGCTCTCCTATATCCAGGAGGAAGCCCTGTGCCCTGAACCGACCGTCGTCGTGAATCGCATGCTCGAGGCTGCATCCTTCGATGAGGTTGATGTCGAAGGATTCCCTGACGGGCCATTGAGGGCGGCGGCAGAGCATCAACTTTCGATGGAGCGGTCCCAGTCCAAGTGGGCAGCGAAGATCAAGGCTGACGCCACGCTTCCATTCCTTCGCGGAGTGCTTACTCCTGGCGAGGTTGCCGTCCAATTGGCGGACGTCATGGGGAAGATCGTATGACGAGAACCATCATCGTCACGGGTGCAGGTGGAGTCGGCAAGACCACGCTTTCCGCTGGCATCGGTGTCCAGGCAGCGAGGCTTGGCCTCCGGACACTGGTTCTCACGATCGACCCTGCCAAGCGCCTCGCCGATGCGCTCGGCGTTGCTGAACTCGGCGACGAGCCGCGACCGGTACTCGGGGAGACCCACCTTCACGCCGCCATGCTCGACGTTGCCGCGTCGTGGGAGGCGATCATCCACCGATACGCTGAACCTGATGTCGGTGACCGGTTGCTGGTCAACCCGTATTTCAGAGCCATCGCAGATCGTTTCCCGGCTGCGCAGTCCTATGCAGCCGGTGAACGAATGGCAGACAGCATCGAGTCGAAACTGTACGACGTGATCGTTGTCGACACTCCGCCATCTGGCGGTGGCATCGACTTCTATCTCGCACCTGCACGCACCGGAGATCTGATATCGGGAAAGTTGCTCAAGTGGTTGACCGGCTCCCATCTCCCTGGCAGAAGCATGCTCTACCGCATCACAGCGAAACCGATGTTGAAGTTCGCAGACATCGTCCTCGGAGGTCCGATGTTGTCCGACGTGGCCGACTTCGTGTTGGATCTCCGCACGATGTACGACGGTCTTTCCGTTCGCTCCAGAACGATCGACCGATACCTGCGCACTGCGGACACGATCATCGCGACGACAGCCGACCCAACACCGATCAACGAGACGCGCCGATTCTTCGATGAACTGGGAGACCTCCGGATCGCCCCGCGTGCCGTTCTGTTCAATCGAACACTTCCGACACAGTGGATCGAGGCAACCGACACGCCGCACGAGCGGATCGACGACGGAGCGCTCATGGCAGCCGCGACTGAGAACCTTGCAGCATGGGCATCGGAGGCCCAGAGACAGGTTGACGCCGCAAACGAACTGTCGGCGAGATACGGCGTCCCTGTCTTCGAGCTCCCATGGGCAGTACCCGCGCCATCAAGTCTCGACGAACTCGCCGACCTCGTGGCCCCCGCAATGATCAACGACTGGCTGACCGAATAGAAGACCTCACCGAATGAACCACGCAGTACGTATTACTTACTACCGGAGCGAGCGTCAGCGAGCGACTAGAACACAGCGGACGGGCCGAACATGCCCCTGAGCTCGGCGAAGAGCGCGGACCTCGGGTCGACCGCATGATCTGCGCTGACCCGCACGACCTTCTCTCCGCCTTCGCCCGTCATGTGAATGAACACGGGCGAGGTGCCGGGGTGGTTGGCCAGAACTTCCCGAAGATTCTCAGCGACAGAAGCTGACATCCGCGATGCGGAGACCCGTATGCGGACACTGTTGTCCGACGTCAACTCCGGTTCAGAAATCGACATAGCGATGAACTTCACATCATCCCCACGATGATCGACCCGGCCCTTGATGACAACGACGGCATCCTCACGGATCATCGGGCCGTACTCGGCAACGGTCTTCGGGAACGCAACGGTCTCGACACTGCCTGAGAGTCCCTCCAGTGCGAAGTAGACCATCGGGTCGCCCGCCTTCGTGTATCTGCGATTGAGGGCGCCGATGACGCCGCCCACTGTTGCTCGGGACTTGTCCTCGCGCTCCCAAAGATCGGGGATCTGTGTGTCTGTCATAGTCGTCAACATCTTCTCCGCACCAAGTAGCGGATGATCTGATATGTACAGGCCAAGCATCTCCTTCTCGAATCCGAGGCGTACCTTCTTGTCCCACTCGTGTTGCGGAACCGTCGACATCTCGTCCGTTACATCTGAGCTGGCACCGCCAAACAGACTGAACTGTCCGGCTTCTTCTGCCCGTCGGCGGCTCACCGTTGCATCCACGATCGCGTAGGCGACCTCAAGGAGGCCACGACGCGAATGCCCGAGGCTGTCGAACGCACCACCCTTGATAAGGGATTCGATGGTTCGTTTGTTCAAGACCTGCACATCGACGCGGTTGATGAAGTCGAAGAACGATGTGTACGAGCCGTTCTCATCTCGCTCGGCGACGAGCAGGTCCGTCACGGCCTCTCCGACATTCCTGACGGCTGAGAGACCGAAGGTTATCTCCCCATCGTGTGCGCTGAAGTCACGGCCCGCGACGTTCACGCCAGGCACGGTCACATTGATCCCCATCATCCGACATTCGTGCAAGTAGGCAGCCGTCCGATCCTTGTCACGCTTCACTGCGGTGAGCAGCGCCGCCATGTACTCAACGGGATAGTGAACCTTCAGCCACGCTGTCTGGTACGCAACGTAGGCATATGCCGCAGAGTGGCTCTTGTTGAATCCGTATCCGGCGAAATGCTCGATGAACCCGAAAAGCTCGTCTGCAAGATCCTGATCGTGTCCGTTGGCGAGGCACCCGGCAACGAAATTCGACTTCTGCTTGCGCATGACCGCAGGGATCTTCTTGCCCATCGCCTTGCGAAGGTCGTCGGCATCGACCATCGAGAAGCCCGCGATCGTCTGAGCGGTCTGCATGACCTGCTCCTGGTAGGCCATGACCCCGTAGGTGTCCTTGAGCACGGGCTCGAGATCGGGATGGAGATACGCGACGGCGGACTTGCCGTTCTTGCGATCGGCATACTCGAGATGCATTCCTGCGCCGAGTGGCCCGGGCCGGTACAAGGCGTTCAGGGCGATCAGATGCTCGAAGCGATCTGGGCCCAGGTTCCGCATGAGCGCACGCATCGGGCCGCCTTCAAATTGAAAGACGCCGATCGTGTCGCCGCGACGGAACAAGTCGAATACCATCTCGTCATCGAGTGGAACGTTGTCGATGTCTGGCCGCTCTCCCGTGTTGGCCTCGATCAGCTCCAACGCACGCTCGATCGTCGCAAGGTTGCGCAGGCCGAGGAAGTCCATCTTGAGAAGCCCGAGTTCCTCGACGCCGTGCATCTCGTACTGCGTCACGACCTCAGCATCCTCTCCCTTCTTCTGGATGGGGACGATGCTCGTCAGAGGTTCCGGTGAGATCACCACTGCAGCCGCGTGGATCGAATCCTGTCTTCGAAGTCCTTCGAGGCCTCGGGCTGTATCGATGATCTCCGTTCCGCCATCAAGCGTCGACAGAAGATCCCGAAGCCCGGCCGCGGCCCGGTAGTGATCCTTGTCGTGTGCGGACGCCTCGGCATCCGGCTTCGTCAGGCATTGGTCGATCGTGGCGTCCTTCCCGAGAATCGCAGGTGGCATGGCTTTGGCGAGCTGATCGCCCGTCGAGTATGGGTAATCCAACACACGGGCGGCGTCCCTGATCGCCTGCTTGCCCTTGATCGTCGAGAACGTGATGATCTGCGCGACATGGTCTGAGCCGTACTTCTCGGCCGTGTACCGGATCACATCGGCGCGGTACCGCTCGTCGAAGTCCATGTCGATATCAGGCATCTGCTGTCTGCCCGGGTTGAGGAAACGCTCGAAGATGAGTCCGTATGCGATCGGATCGAGATCCGTGATCTTGAGGCAGTAGGAGACGATCGACCCCGCCGCGCTCCCGCGACCGGGCCCCGTGCGGATTCCCTGGCGGGCGGCGTATGCGATGAGGTCCCACACGATCAAGAAGTAGGAGGAGAAGCCCATTTCCGAGATGACACGAAGCTCGTAATCGATCCGCTCCTGTGTCTGACCGTCAACCGACCCGTACCTGGCAAGTGCACCCTTCATTACGAGGTCTCGCAGGTACGAATCTTCGTCATGGCCGTCTGGGACGTCGAACTTCGGGAGCAGCGAGCGGCCGAACTCGATATTGAGATCGACCCGCTCGGCGATGAGAAGCGTGTTGTCGCACGCATCTGGGTATCGATCCTGCGGAAACAGCTCTCGCATCTGCGCCGCGGATTTGACGTAGAACTCCTGCGAGTGGAACTTGAATCGATCCTCATCGGACTTGACCGAGCCGGTCTGGATGCAGAGCAAAGCATCGTGAGCGTCGGCCTCGTGTGCGTGCGTGTAGTGCGAATCGTTCGCGGCAAGCAAGGGGATGCCGACCTGTTTTCCGATCTCGAGGAGATCGCCCATGATCTTCTGCTGAGCTGGGATCCCATGATCCTGGATTTCGATGAAGAAGTTTTCCTTCCCGAAGATCTCTTGGTACATCCCTGCCGCGGCGAGCGCGGCGTCGAAATCTCGCTCCTGGATCCTTTGATCCTCATCGGCTGACTCGTCGACGCCGAGCAGTTGGGGGACATGCCCCCCGAGGCATCCGGTCGTTGCGATCAACCCCTCGGAGTACATGCTCAGCAGTTCCGCGTCGACCCGAGGCTTGTAGTAGTACCCGTCGAGATACGCCTCAGACGCCAAACGCATGAGGTTCTTGTACCCCGTTTCGTTCTCGGCGAGGATCGTCATGTGATACCGCTTGTCCTGACGGCGAGGCAGCCGGTCGAACCGGGAACCGGGAGTCAGATAGGCCTCTATCCCGACGATCGGCTTGACATCCACATCGTTGGCAGCCTTGACGAAATCCACGACACCGTAGAGGACCCCGTGGTCTGTGATCGCTACCGCAGGCTGCCCGTCGGCCTTAACAGCGCGCACGAGGTCCGTCACTCTCGCGGCACCGTCAAGCATCGAGAACTCGCTGTGAACGTGCAGGTGCGCAAAACTGTCAGTCAATCGAAACCCTCATCGGAACTACACGCATGTAAGCAGTCTCTGGTCACGTGCGCTGCATCCGGTCCAGGTGGATTCAACGGCATCGACGATTCCCTGACACGCGCGCTCCCTAAGGTACTAGCACCACAGGAACGAGTGGCCTTTCGACCCACGAAAGCCACCGTCGATGCCAGCACAACGGCATAACTTCTCGAGAGGACATCATGGGCGTCGTAGGGATCCTGACAGCTGGAGGAGATGTCCCGGGACTCAACGCTGTCATCCGCGGCGCCGTCGCCCGCGCAGACGAGCGAGGACTGGAGGTCGTCGGCATCCGCGACGGCTGGGAAGGCCTGATGAACGATCGCACGGTCTCCCTCGACCGTAATTCCGTCCGCGGGATCCTGGGAAGAGGGGGAACCATGCTCGGCACTTCCCGAATGGATCCGTACGTCCATGGTGATGGTCTTGCTACCTGCCAGCCGAC
Source organism: uncultured Kiloniellales bacterium (assembly GCA_964196275.1). Taxonomy (GTDB): domain Bacteria; phylum Actinomycetota; class Acidimicrobiia; order Spongiisociales; family UBA5794; genus UBA5794. The sequence goes on from CAXMSN010000135.1 coordinate 6,451, forward strand.
ACTGTCACGGAACGGTATCGACCGCATCATCGTGGTCGGCGGGGACGGGACCCTCCGATCTGCGATGCGACTCGCTGATGAAGGACTCGCTGTGATCGGCGTGCCGAAGACGATCGACAACGACATCGCCGGAACAGACATCACGTTCGGATTCGAAACCGCCGTCCAGATCGCGACGGACGCTATCGACCGACTCGCAACGACCGCCGAGGCCCACAACAGGGTGATCGTTGTCGAGGTCATGGGCCGAACGAAAGGGTGGATCGCCGCCCACGCCGGTCTTGCCGGCGGCGCTGACTACATCCTCATCCCAGAGTACGAATACGACATAGACGAGATCGTCGAGGTGATCCGGTCTCGTCACCGCTCGGGACATCGATACTCGATCGTCGTGGTCGCTGAAGGCATCGTCCCACCGGTCGGATACGAAGGCGGTGAGACGAAGACGGACTCGTTCGGCTTCGAACGTCTCGGCGGTGTCGGCTATCAGGTCGCCGCGGCCCTTGAGGATCGGACGAGCTTCGAGACCCGGGTGTCCGTGCTCGGCCACATCCAGCGCGGAGGGACACCCGTGGCGTCCGACCGTGTTCGCGCTACACGCCTCGGAGTCGCTGCAGCGGACTTCGCTGTCGACGGCAGATCGAATGTGATGGCGGCAGTGCGTGGGACCGAGATCGTCGCCGTGCCGATCGCCGAGGCATGCGCTGAGATCAGAGGCGTGCCAGAGAACCTCTACAGAACGGCGCAAACGTTCTTCGGATAGGCGAGACGCTCGGGCTCACCGAGTACCCATGGGTGGGCGCTTCTTGGCGGGAGCGTCGTCGGGTCCCGACGGTGCTGGCGTCTCCGCCAGTTCCTCAAAAGCGCCGAGCAGCGCTTTAGCGACAAGCGTGGGATCTTCCACAAGGTTCCTGTCGGCATTGAGGCCGATATCGATGACTCCGTTGAGGGAGAACATCGCGATCCCCAGTCCGTGACTTTGCCACAGTGGCACGAGTGGATAGGTGGCCTGCATCTGGGATCCGGCCATGTACAGCGGAAACTGTGGCCCGGGAACGTTCGTCACCGTCATATTGAACGGACGGGCGCGTGACGCAAGTCGTGCGGCAAGTGAGACAAGTGTCGCCGGGGCACCCATCGAAACCGAGACCAGCGTGGATGCACCGAGCGCTTGATCAGTCTCTTTCAACTCCTTCGTCGCCCGCTTGATCTTGGCGATCCGTTTGGCGGGATCGGGTTCGGCGAGCGGAAGGGTGATGAGCCACATCGCAACCTTGTTGCCCATGGTTCCTTGCTCGCTCTTGGTGCGAACGGAGACCGGAGCCATTATCCGAAAATCGGTCTCCGCCAATTCTGTGGCCGTCATCCCAGCTTCGGTCAACAGGTAATGGCGGATTCCACCGGCAACGATTGCAAGCATCGCATCGTTGACCGTTGCTCCATGGGTGTCCTTGATCTTCTTCACGCCGTCAAGCGGAAGCTCGAGCCATTCGAACGATCGTCCGGGCCCGATGGGACCATTGAGCGGGGTCTTCCCTGTCGGCGTCAGCCATCCTGACCCAAGTGACGCAAGCGAGGCCTCCGCCCTGTGCTTCAGCGAATCGACCCGATCGCTCATCCCTCCACGGACGTCTGATAAGTGAGTGACACTGGCGAGCAGCGACGAAACCGAGCGTGCGATCTCTCGAACTGCCAATTCGGTCCCGTTCGGAGCGGGCCGTGCGACCCATGGCGCGGGCTCGACGTGCTCCAACTTGTCCGTGAAGTCCAGGATCACCGCCATCAGATCGATCCCAGACATCCCGTCGATCATGCAGTGGTGGATCTTCGTGATGATCGCAAACCCGCCTGACTCGAGGCCTTCGACGATGTTGAGTTCCCACAACGGTTTCGAGCGATCCAGCTGCTGGGACATCAGCCGCCCGGCAAGCTCCTTCAGCTGCTCCTCGGTGCCAGGATGCGGAAGCGCCACATGACGGACGTGGAAATCGATATGGAAGAACTCGTCGTCGACCCACACGGGATGTCCCTCGATAGGAACCGTTGCAAGACGCTGTCGGTACCGGGGAATCGATTCGAGTCGTGACTCGATGAGGTCGCGCATGAGGCCTATGTCGACACCTTGGTCCGTGGTCGCGGGACCAGGCCCGAAGAGTGCGACTGCCCCGACGTGCATGTGTGTAGCTCGCGACTCGAGAGCGAGAAACGATGCGTCCAGATTGGACAGCCGCTCATAGTGCACGCTCATAGGCTCTCTCCATTGATATCCACGAGCTCACCCCGTTCCGGGTCTCCCAGTGCCGCAAGACTATCGGACAGATCTTCGGGGAGCGGCGAGACAATATCGATCAATGCGGAGGTATCCGGATGTTCGAATGTCAACTGACGGGCATGGAGCCAAGGGCGGCCAGGATCACCGACAACTCCGCGGCGACCGTACACCGAATCACCGATGATCGGATGATCGATCGCACGCATGTGGACCCGTATCTGATGGGTTCGACCGGTCTCAAGCGTCACGGACAGGAGCGACGCGTCGAACCCATCCCACGCAGCGAGCCTCCGATAATGGGTGATCGACGATCGACCCTCTCGTGACACGCGCATCTTCGTCCGATTCTGGGCGTCCCTGCCGATAGGTGCGTCGACCGTGCCTGTGGTGTTCGTGAATCCGTGTTGAACGAGCGTGAGATACCTCCGCGCCACGGTGTGATCTCTCAACATCCGGGTAAGCCGCTCGTGGGCCTCGTGTGTTCTCGCGACGACGAGCAGGCCTGATGTGTCCCTGTCCAGCCGGTGAACGATGCCGAAGCGACCTTCGTCGCCAACTCCCTCGATCTCTGGATATCGCGCCAGTAAGCCGTTGGCAAGTGTCCCCGACGATCGGCCTGAACCCGGGTGGACGATGACACCGATGGGTTTGTCCACCACGACAAGGTAATCGTCTTCGTATCTCACATCGAAGGCGACCGTGTCATCTGGCAACAGAGCGGTATCGACCTCTGGCACCGTAACGGCGACACTTGTGCCCACCTGAAGTTTATCCGAGGCCTTGATCGTCCGGTCCCCGACAACCGCATCTCCCGCGTCAACGATCGAACGGGCTTCAGAGCGGGACAATCCGAGACACGAGGCTATGACCTTGTCAGCACGCTCCCCCGAAAGATCTGGCGGTACCTCGATCGTCGTGTGCTTCATGATTTGAAGATGAACGCCACAAGGAGGAGTAGGCCAACGCCGAGCGTGATGCCCATGTCCGCGACGTTGAACGTCGCAAAGAACGAGAAGTCGATGAAGTCGACCACCGCACCGTCGAGTAACCCGTCGCCGCGAAACACCCGATCAGTGAAGTTCCCGATCGAACCCCCAAGAACCATCCCAAGTGCAACCGCTTCAGCTTTGCGAGAAGCGTCCTTCAGAACGAACATGATCATCACGATCACTCCAACTGCGATCACGCCAAGGATCGGTCCGCCCTTGGAGAACATCGAGAACGCTGCGCCCGTGTTATAGGTCAGTCGGAACTGGAGGAAGCCTTCGATGACGACGATGGGGCCATCGGCAAGCGCCGCCTCTGCCCACGCCTTCGAGAGTTGGTCGAGCACGAGTACCACCCCCGCAACCGCGACCGAAAGCTGTCGAGTGCTTAGGGACGCTGAGCGGCTTTGACCGTCGTCGTCGCGTACGGCAGCGCTTCCAGTCTCGCGACTGGAATCGCCTCTCCGGTTACCTCGCATATTCCGTATAGCCCCTTGTCCATCCGGTCCTGTGCGTGAAGCACCAGTTCGAGCAGGTCGCGAGCGTTCTGCACCATCGAGAGATCCATCTCAAGTTCGACGGCGATCGCTCCACCGTCTACGTTATCCGGATCCGCGCTTCGGTCTGCCGAACCCTCCGAGAGTCTCGATTCCTCACGTTCACGGTCATGCTCATCGATGATGTGCTCGAGTCGTGCCCGCTCGTCATCAAGGCGAACCGCCAATCGTTTCAATGTTGAGTCAGCGAGTGCCCTAGTCATGATTTCCTTCCTGCAGCGGGGAATGTAGCACTCTGGCGGCACTCTTCATGCATCAACACCCAGCAACCGGACAACGTCTCTGCGGGACATTCCGCACACTCGCAGCGTCTTTCTGCGACTGGTCCCACCAGCTACCACGTCGACACTTCTGGCTCCCGTCGCATCGCTGAGCAATTCGCACACGGCAACGTTCGCTCGCCCCTTCTCAGGCGGGGCCGCGACCCGCACTCGGATCCGATCACCATGACGCCCCACGAGCGAGGTCGCTGAAGCGTTCGGAACAACAAGAACCCTCACAAGAACGTCCTCACCATCCTGCCTGATCGCATCCAATTCCATACCCAGAATCTAGAAGAACGTGGTCCGGTCCGAGGTCTGTTGTCTGTTGTCTGTTGTCTGTTGTCTGTTGTCTGTTGTCTGTTGTCTGTTGT
>CAXMSN010000136.1:0-2072 GCA_964196275.1 uncultured Kiloniellales bacterium
TGGATTCCGGCAACCACCTTCAATGTCAGCAGTGGCTTCAGAACGAACTGCTTCAGCAGCGAGCCAGTCGTCATCTCCTTCCGCGATCCGTTCTGGGATGCCGTGAGCAGGCGATCGCCGGTCTCGTCGAAGTAAGTGATGGCGATCGAGAATCGTTCGTCGGGAGGTAGCAGCGCGACCTCGTACCGTCCGATCTGGTCGAAGAATGGTGAGACATGGAGCGTCTTGTCGAATCCATGGCGGAGTGTTCTCGCTTGTGTCACGCTGTCGGAATCGACAACGACGAGGTGCGAGTGTGAGTGTCCGAACGTGTTGCGAATCTCGTAAAGGACGGCGCTGAGGCTCCCATCAGTGCCGTGGATGAACCAAACGGAGAGGGGGTTGAACGTGTACCCCAGTATCCGGGGGAACACCATCAGTTGGATGGAACCCCCAATCTCGGCGCCTGCGTTCGCTGCGATCTGCTCAACCCAGTGACGAAGGTTCGACCCGTCCCTTGGGCCGTGGTCCGCATCGTGAAACGAAACAAGGTTCCACCTGTTGTGCGAGAAGATCGGAATCTGTCGCACAAGATCGTCGATCTCATCGAGGTCGACGAGCAGCGAATACACCGAGTAGCGCAGCTTGTGACCCATTGGCTTGAACCTGCGGTGACGCACGACCGAGTCGAAGATACCCGAACGCCTCATGAATAGCTCACAGATGACCGAGGCGCCGCATGGATCGCAGCGGGCGATCTCGGAACGATGCCATCGTGCCATGGGGCAGGGGAACCGAGCGCAGACGCGACCGTGAGCCCGGACTGGAGCCCATCCTCGTGGAATCCATGGCCAAGGTAGGCCCCTGCAAACCAGACGCGGTCGGTTCCTTGGATGGATGGCACGGCCCGTTGGGCCTTGTGCGTCGCGAGGTCGAACTGGGGGTGTGTTGTGGTCCAGCGGTCAAGCACCTCGCCGTCTCGGACCGTGGTTCCTGGATTCAGCGTGACGAACACATCTGTGTTGGTCGGAAGCGGCTGTAGTCGGTTCATCCAGTAGGACACCGATACCGGATGACCTCCGACGTCGTCCGCCCTCTCAATCGCGTTCCACGAAGACCACACGCGGCGGCTGCGCGGCATCGCCGCGGTATCTGTGTGAAGGACCACTTCGTTCGACTCATACTCGAACGCTGAAAGGACGCGTCGCTCAGCCTCGGATACGCCGTCACCAAGGAGCCGCAAGCTCACGTCTGCATGAGTGGCGAGAACGATCTGGTCGTATTCCTCCGCCGTCCCACTTGCGTCGACCACAGTCACGCCGACATCCGATCGCCGAACGGCGCGAACAGGACGCGAAGTGTGCACTCTCGTGATCTCCTTGACGATTCGTTCGACGTAGGCACGCGATCCACCATCGACCGTTCGCCACTGCGGTCGGTCTGTGACACGAATCAACCCGTGGTTGTCAAGAAACCGCAGGAACGATTCTGCTGGCATTGCGCGGGCATCATTTCTCGTGCCTGACCATACGGCCGAGGCGAGCGGCATGAGATACCGGTCGATGAACGCGTCCGAGTACCGACGCGCCAAGAGATAGGTATGAATATCGACGTCATCAGGGACGTGACCCTCCTGCAGTTGGCCCGCTTCACTGCGAAACCGAACGATGCCTCCAAGAATGCTCCATATCTGACGGTCCAGAATCGACCTGGCGCTGCTGAACAGTCCGCTCGCTCTGCCTGCATACTCGAAGGAGCCCCCCTCCATCGACACAGCGAACGACATGTCGCTTCCAACGGTCGGTACACCAAGGGTGGACAGCAAGTTCGTGAGGTTCGGATAGTTGCGTTCGTTGTAGACGATAAACCCTGTGTCGACCGCAACTGGCATCCCATCGAGATCGACATCGACCGTTCTGCTGTGGCCGCCCGGCCGTGGTTCCGCCTCGATAAGGGTGACATCGTGCATCGCGCTAAGCGACCAGGCTGCACCGAGGCCCGCGATGCCGGATCCGATTACGCCGATTCTCATTTTCCGATGCCTCTCTCGATCGATCAGCCGATATACGGAGCCCCTTCAATGCGCGGATGAC
>CAXMSN010000137.1:0-19446 GCA_964196275.1 uncultured Kiloniellales bacterium
GCATCGTCAGATGGTATCGAGCGCGTCGTTTGTCGCGAGGGTGTCTATCCGAGTTCGGTCAGTGCGATGGCCTGGGCGACGATCGCATGCTTGAGATCGGCCAGATCAAGGCTCTCGTTCGGACCGTGGTATCGGCTTGTCGGGTCTGCCGCGCCCACGAGCAAGATCGAGGCGTCTGGGTAGCGCTCCGAGAAGGCCGCGACGAACGGGATGGAGCCGCCGACACCGGTCTCGATCGGTTCCTGTCCATATCCCTCACGCATGCCGGTCCGATAGGCGTCGTATGCGGCACCGGTCGTGTCGAGCTGGAACGCCTCGCCGGTCGATCCCTGGGTGACGGTCACCTCTGCGCCCCACGGGACGCTGGCTTCGATGTGGGCGACGAGGGCTTCCATCGCTTCGTGAGCATCCTGGCCTGGTGGGATCCTCATGCTCACCTTTGCGCTTGCCTCGGGCACCAGCTGATTGATCGCCTTCGAGATCGGCACTGCATCGATGGCGAGCACGGAGATGGCAGGCTGTGCCCATGTTCTCGACGTGAGCGACCCGACACCGATCTGCTCGAGACCGTCGACGGGGAGCATCTGAGAGTCTGCCTCGTCGATGGTGAAATCGAGGGGGTCCGCCTGAGTCGAAACCAATCCCTCGACGGCGACCGATCCGTCTTCGTTGTGGAGGCCGGCGAGCGTGTGGGCGAGACACGTGATCGCCTCGGGGTAGATGCCACCGAAGCTGCCGGAGTGGACGCCGTATGTGAGCGTCCTGACCGACACGGTGCAATCAACGAGCCCTCGAAGAGACGTCGACAGTGCCGGTGCTCCGACACGCCAGTTGCTTGCGTCGGCGATCACGATCACATCGGACGCAAGGAGCTCGGCGTACGCATCGAGGAAATCGATGAGATGCTCCGAGCCGATCTCCTCTTCTCCCTCGATGAACACCTTCACGTTCACGGGAAGGTCATCGCCGAGCACGCGCAGCGTTGACAGGTGGATGGCGATGCCGCACTTGTCGTCAGACGTTCCCCTGCCGAAGAGTCGACCCCCACGTTCGATGGGCTCAAAGGGCGGAGTGTCCCAGATCGAGTCCGGTCCTGGCGGCTGCACGTCGTGGTGTGCATACAAGAGGACCGTCGGTGCGCCCTCCGGACCCCTCATTTCGGCGAATACGGCAGGATGAGCACCTTCGAGTTCGAGCAATTGAACGTTCTCGAGGCCAGAGTCTGTCATCAGCTTGGCCACGAAATCAGCTGAGCGCCGAACTTCGGACGGATCGAAGTCGGGGGCGCTCACCGATGGGATGCGCACCATCTCCTCGAGTTCCCTGCGGGTGCGTTCGAAATCTGTGTCTGCTGCGGCGTGAATGTTGTCGTACATGGCGACGATCGTACCGTTGCGTCGCTACGAGTTGTCCCCGATGAACTGGAGGATCCGGGACCACGCATCCGCGGATGCTTCCTGGAACTCTTCGTGCTTTCGATCGAAGAACGAGTGCGGAGCGCCGTCGTACACGACGACTTCCCCCTGCTTTTCTAGCGCCTGCATGGCATCCCGGAAGGCGTCGTCAACTTCAACGGGAATGCCAGGATCGTCTCCTCCCTGGAGGGCGAGAACGGGGCAGGAGAAGTCATCGATCCGACTCATGATCGACGGCGCACCCGTCGGAAAGCCTGGTCGGTCGGGATGGCCATAGAAGCCGATCACCCCGGCAAGCCCAAGGTCGGACGCTGCCATGTGCCATGAATTCGAGCCGCCAAAGCAGAAACCGACGATGAAGACTTTGCGGTCCGGGTTCGACGCCTTGAGATGGTTGACCGCGGTCCGGATGTCGTCCGTCAGTGTGTCGATCGCTGTCGCATTGACGTGCGGCCAGAAATCCCAGTCCTCCGTCCTCTTGGAAACGCCAGCAGTCCGGCCGAAGTAGTCGATCGCGACGGCGTCGAAGCCCCGCTCTGCGAAACGCAGCGATAGCTCCTCGTAGAAATGGAACAGGCCTCTGACATCGGGCAGGACGAGAACTGCGACGTCCCCTTCACCTGTCGCTTCGAATGCCATGAACTCGGTGCCGTCCGGTGAGACGAGCGTCAGGTCCCGGTGCTGAACCGATCCCCCGTGAAGATGCGGGATGGGTGGTGTCGAATCGAAGTCAAAGCACATGGCGGTTCCTTGCGGTTGCGGGTGGCAACAACCTAGTGCCGCGTTCGCTGACCTGTGTCTCTAGGAAGCTGCTGCAGAGCGTCCTGTTGCCGTGTCGATGGACTCGAACTCGGATGAGGCGGTGACAGGGATTACCTCGGACGACGGCCTTGTCCTCGGCGTAGGCAGCGTGAGCATCACGTGGCTGACTCCGAACGCTTGGACATGAGAGATCTCTCCTCCGAGATCCTCAGCCAGGTCACGAGCGAGCTCCATGGCCTGGAATCCGGGTCCGCCGTTCTTCTGAGAACGATCGTCAGACAGCGCAGCGAGAGTATCGGGTGGCAGGATCGCTCCGTGTCCAGAAACTGTTGCCGTGGCCGACGACCCGCGTTGCGCCGTCTGAAGCGTGAGCCGCTCAGCCTCACCGAGCGTCGTGTGATTCACAAGGGTTCTCAGGATCTGCCTGACCTGTGCCGGATCTCCCCATGCACGGGTCCGCTCGATGTCGAACTCGAAGCGATCAGAGAAGGGTGAGGTCGAGGCGATCGAGATCAGTTCTTCACCGAGGAGGATGGATGTGTGGATGTGTGGCATCGCTGTGTAGTCGTCTCTATGTGAGGAGGCAACGTCGGCGAGCGTCTGCTCGATCTCATGCGCTGTGTCGCGAATCGAGGAGAGAAGGCGACGCTGCTCGTCGTACGGCAGGTCGGGCGTTGTAACGAGGTCGTCGGACTTCGCAACGATGTCTCCGACAGCATCTCTCATCATGTAATGCATCCGTGCCCTCAGGTGCGCATCCGCGGCCTTGAGGTGGTCGATCTCGGTGGAGAGGCGTGCGTTGGACGTCTTGGCTCTCATCGATCGGATGATGATCGCAAGCATCGCAGACATGCCGACTACGTAGAGCGTGAAAGTGGCGGTGAGCCCGAGGGACACCCCGTTGGCGAGCAATGCTGCGACGACGGCTGCGCCGGCGATCGAAGCTGCGGCGACGAGTGTCCTTGTTGAAACAGAAACGTGTGTGTTCGAATTGGTCATATTTTCTTCTCCTCGAATGAGCTATCGGCATCGACCCCGAAAGAGTCGAGAATGGTTGTGATCTGGTTGAAGGCACTAGTCACTGGTTCGCTCGGCTCCGCATCGCTCCGGACCCGCTTCGCTGCGCTCGCCGACAGACAACAGACGACAGACCCGCTCGGCTATGTCTCGCTTCGGACCACGGACAGCCGACTACGGACCCTTGTACGCTGCTGGCATGGAAGAGCCGATCCTCGTTGCCGTTGATGTGCCGCTTGTCGGAGATGAGCGGAAGAAGAACTGGGCGAAGATCGTGACCGGTGTTGACGACACGTTGGCGACCGGATGGGCCTACGAAGGCGAGTTCATCGCTACCGGCGGCATCCAGGATGTGCCGGTCGGTGCGATCATCCTGTCATACGGTGAACGCGGATCGCGAGCGAACCCTCAGATCGAAGCGAAGGTGTTGCTTGTCAACAACGATGCGACCGTTTCGCTCGTGGCCACCGCCAAGGGCCGGGCCTGGGCCAGAACGCTGCGTGACCAGGTTGTCGAGTTGATGGCCGAGGCGGATCAAGCTCCGATCGTGCTCAGGGATTGGGATCCGACCCTCACCCAGTACAGCGACGAAGCGATCACCGAGGAGATCCGAAGGCGCGAGCCGTAGAGCGTCGCTGCTCCCTTCGCTGCTCCCTTGGCTGCTCCATTCGCTGGAGCAGTAGCTCCGGGCCAGGGACGTTGGCTTATCTTGGTGGGCTTATCGTGGGGGTTGGCCGTCGGTTTGCATGGTCTGGACGACGCCGAACGTTGCACCGTAGGGGTCGCTCACGACCGCAGATATCAGTCCTCCGTCTTCGTTCGGCTCTCGCAGCACAGTTCCGCCAAGCTCGGTGACTCGCGCCGCGGCTGCGGAAGTGTCGCCGACGAGGAACCACGTCATCCAGTGCGACGGTGTTCCATCCGGCCGCGATCCGGTCATATCCCACACGCCGCCGTTGCTTCGACCGGCATTCGAGAACATCGTGTACGCGGTCCCGCCCATGTCGAGGTCCTGCGCCTCCCAACCGAGGAGGCTCGTGTAGAAGGCTTTCGCAGTATCGACATCGCGGGTTGCGAGATCGTTCCACGTCATTGACCCGGGCACATTGAACGCCTCTGCGCCGTCGTGCGTGCCTGACTCCCAGAACCCGACCATCGCTCCGACCGGGTCGACGATGAAGAACATTCGGCCAGCATCCATGATGTCCATCACGGGTATGACCGGTGTCGCTCCGAGCTCGACTGCTTTGGCGTACGTGGCATCCACGTCGTCCACGATGACGTACGAGGCCCAGATGGGAGGCTGCCCGGAATCAGCGTCCTCCTTGGTCAGAAGGCCCATGCCAGCTACAAGCTTTCCATCGGATGAGAACATCGTGTACGGCATCTCGTCCCCGCCGCCGCCGTCGATGGCTTCCCAGCCGAACAGCGCCGTGTAGAACGCAGCGCCGCCGTCCGTGTCGGGCACTGCCACATCTGCCCAACCGAAGATCCCGTTCGCAAGTCCCATGACAGCTCCCTTATCCGCACGGTCTGATCACCGCGACTCTCCAAGACTACGCGAACGGTGTGACAGAAACTGTCGACCACGGACCACGGACCACGGACCACGGACCACGGATTTCGGAAATCCCTCTGGCTCGCTCTGCTCGCCCGTCCCCCTTGAAAGGGACGGAAGAAGTGGTCTTCCACAATGGCGTAACGGTCCGGCTAGGCGCGTACTACCGTTGCGGCGATGTCTCTTCTTCGCCGTTCAACAGCTCTTCTTGCCGCCATCACCATGGCCATCGCTGGACTCGCGCTGCCTGCGGCTGCGGAGGGTTCCTCAGCGACTGCGACCGGAGACGAGATGGCCTGTGTGACGGAGGCGAGCGCTGCCAATGCGATTCGTGCCTTCCTCACACCGGCGTCGGTCCTCGTCGAGGATGTTGCCTTCAATACCGAAGACCCTGACGCAGAGGCGAACCCTCTTGAGTTGATCCGGTACCCCGATGAGACTGCCATGTGGATCGCATCGGGCGTCGTCGGCGCTGAAGCGTTGGTCGCCGGATCAGAGGCGACCGCCCCCACATCACCGCAGTTCTCTTTCGCTGGCCCCGGGCGGTCGGACACGGTCGTGTCTGACAGCATCGTCCGTCTGTTCTGTGGCCTGTTCAATCGTGAACCATCGTCGTTCGAACTCGAGTACTGGGCGGGCAGGTACTGGAACGGTCTCCCTTTGGTGACGATCGCTGAGTCCTTCACTCATGCGAGGGAATTCGTCGACAGGCATGGCGTCGTGTCAGACGAAGGTCTTGTCGCGATGCTGTATGGCGACGTTCTCGGCCGAGAGTCGAGCGCGAGTGGCACCGAGAAGGCTGTTGCGAGCCTCGCGTCCGGTGAGGCCCATCGAGGTGAGGTCATCGTCCAGTTCACTGAGTCAAGCGAGTACGTCCGCCGGACGGCGACGGCCACGCCTGAGAAGCCGATTCTCCCCTATCCCGAGCTTGGTTCGGGACGCCGGATCATTTACTCCAACAATGGGCAGCGCGTCTGGCTGATCGATGCCACGGGCGAACTGCACAAGACACATCAAGTGTCAGGACGACGAGGCATTCCTTCCGCCGGTCGCTACAAGATCTATTCGATGTCACGGTACGCATGGGCGCCCTACGACGGCATCACCATGGAGTACATGGTCCGTTTCGCACGTGGCGAGTGGCCATATGGCTTCCACTCCATCCCAGTCTGGCCTGGCGACGACCCGTTGCAGACGCCGGCGCAGCTCGGAACACACAGGTCTGGTGGCTGTGTCAGGCAACTGTGGGATGACGCTGAGGCGGTCTTTGACTGGTCCACAATCGGCACCCGCGTCATCGTCACCCGCTGACTCGGCGCCTCGTCGCGGCTGTCTCTAGAACCCGTCTCGCTGGTACGCTCGCCACGATGAACCTACTGATTCTCGCTTCTGAAGTGCACACGGAGCCGCTTGGCGACGCTTATGCCGCCGCTGCCTACACAATGCTCGGCGTGGTCATGCTCGTCTCAGCCGTGGTGACGTGGATCATCACCCCGAAGCAGACCGACCACCACTAGTTTTCCCGGATTCGGTTCAATCGAGTTCGAACCCGAACCACTGTTTCGCTGCCTCGTTCCAAGCGTCGGAGTCCACTGATTCTTCAGTCAGCACGCCATCGCGCCTGAACTTGATACGGTCAGCCAGCAGCGTGACGCGGTCCGTTCCGGTTCCAAGCGAGCGGGTTGCGAACGGGTTTTCGGTGAAGTGTCCTGTCCCAGCCGTCTGTAATCGCGTGGATTGGTGTGTGAAGTCAGCGAGTTTGCGCGGTGTCAGCGTGAATCGGTATTGCGACACGGGAGGATCGGTCTCCTCGACGAGCGTGACCCATACATCATCATGCTCAAGCCGGTACGGGCGGATAGCGCTGTTGCCGCTGTCCAGGCTGTTGAGTGGCATGGGGTTGGTGAACGAGTCTCCGAACCCGACGTCGACGAGATAGGGCTCATCGAGATCGACGCGGAGGCAGAGATGTGACATGTTCTCGGTGTCGGGAGGGTCAAGAAGCACATAGGCGCCGAGATACGTCACCTCGAAGCCGAGGGAGCGGAGGAGCCATCCGAACGCACCGTTGTTCTCGAAGCACCATCCGCCTCGGCGCCGAGCGACAAGCTTGTCGAGTGACCAGTCGAGATCGGTCCTGACCCCCGTCTGTCGAAAGACATCGACGTTCTCGAACGGGACATGGGACAGATGAGCTTGTTGGAGCGTCGTGAGGGCGGTGAGATCGGTTCCCGGCAGTTCGGCCAAACCGATGCGAGCGAGATAGTCCGATGTCGTGGGTGTGGAACGTGCCATGCCGCATTCTGGCGTACGGCGTGGCTTTCTGCTGCAGTCGAAGGCGATACCATCGGTTCATGTCATCTGGTCCAGATATCGATCCTGCCGCGCCGTCGCTGAGCGGCGTGCTCGGCGGCGGGTTCAGGCTCACGTGGAGTTTTGTGAGACGGCGTCCCTGGTCGTTCGTTCTTGCGGTGTCCGGCGCGATCCTGTTCGTTTCGGCGATCGTTGCTTCAGCCTTGGTGGTCGGCCGGGTCACCGATGAACTGATCATCCCGGTACTCCAGGGTGGCGAGTCGGTCGACGGGAAGCTGAGGCAAGCCGTCATTCTGATCATCGGCGTCTCCGTGTGGAAGTCGGTCGGGATCACGATGAGGCGCGCGTCCGCTGGATGGCTGCAGTTCGGCACGAGGACGGATGCCAGGAAGAGCCTTCTCCGACATCAGATGAACCTCGATCTCGGCTGGTACGACAGTCGTTCAACCGGCGATCTGCTTTCGGTGAGCGAGGTTGACACCAACCAGGGAACGTTCGTCCTTGCACCCTTCCCGTATGCCACGGGTTCTGCACTTCTGCTGATCGGCACCGTGGTTCTGGTTGCGATCTCGGACATCGTGATGGGCGGTGTGATCCTTATCGGGCTGCTCGCCATGCTTGCCATCGACATCCACGGCGCATTCAAGACGTACGGTCCGTTCGTTGAGGTCCAATCGTCCCGCGGGACGGTGTCAGAGATCGCGCACGAGTCGGTGGATGGTGCGCTCACGGTCAAGGCTCTCGGTCGCGGTGACGATGAAACGGAACGCTTCGCCGAGGCTGCCGACGATCTACGCGACAAGCTGATCAGCGTGAACACCGTCTGGGTCGGCTATCGAGCTGTTGTCGAATCTCTTCCGTCGGTGATCACGGTCGGCGTCGTGATAGCTGGTGCTTTCAGGCTTGCCTCCGGTGCGATCAGCGCGGGAGACATCGTCACGGTTGCCTATCTGTTGTCGCTCATGACGATGCCGATCTCCCTCATCGGGTTCGTGATCTGGGAGATGGCGCACTCGCTTGCTGCGTGGAGGCGTGTGCAGGAGGTCCTTGACGCTGACAGCGTGATCGCCCACGGCGATTCGGCAGCGATATCGGACCCATCTGGGGGCGCCGTCGACTCCCACGACGTCACATTCGGATACACGACAGACGACCTCGTTCTGACGGATGTGAGCTTGGACATCGGTGGCGGCAAGACGGTTGCGGTCGTTGGACCGACGGCATCGGGAAAGTCAACGCTTGCGCTCCTTATCGCCAGACTGTGGGACCCGAACACGGGCCGGATATCGATCGACGGAAGAGATATTCGTGACTTTGCGAGATCAGAACTCGCAACTGAGGTTGCATTCGTCGCCCAGGAGTCGTTCCTCTTCGATGACACGATCGAGGGCAACATCACGCTCGGCATCGATATACAGACCGACCTTGTCCGCGAAGCTGCACGCCTGTCCGGCGCCGATCGCTTCATCTGCGAACTCGATTTCGGTTATGACACGCGCATCGGTGAACGGGGGATGAGCCTTTCGGGAGGCGAGCGCCAGAGAGTTGCGCTCGCCCGTGCCCTGGTGCGGTCACCGCGGGTTCTCGTCCTTGACGATGCGATGTCAGCGGTCGACTCCTCTGTTGAGACAGAGATCCTCCGAGGCCTTACAAGAGCCGAACTTCCTTCGACCGTGGTGATCGTTGCGTACCGGCGCTCCGCCATCGCGCTTGCGGATGAAGTCGTGTTCATCGAACAGGGTCGCATCGTCGCACACGGCACTCACCATGAACTCATGGAGAGCACGCCGGGGTATGCGCGCCTGCTGACCGCTTATGAAGAAGACGCTGCCGCGAGAAAGGCGGCGGCGACATGACGGACGAGGTCCAGACCGGCACTGCCCAAGCCCTTCGGAGGAGCTTCGCGGTCGCACCATCGCTTCGACGAGGGCTGGGACTCACCCTGTTCCTTGCCGTCATTGGGACTGCACTCCAGATCGTTGTGCCAGTGATGCTCCAGCAGATCATCGACAACGAGATCCTTGGGAGCGGCGATGTCGATGAGCGTGCGGTAGCGATGAAGGGCGTCGGTGCGTTGATCGCGATCGCTCTCGCTGCCGCGGTACGGTGGGTTTCTCTCAAGCGCCTCGTGTCCTCCTCATCCGCAGGTCTCGCCGAGCTTCGCATCAAGACGTTTGCACACCTGCATCGCCTCTCGATCCTCGAGCTGCAGTCCGAACGCAGAGGTGCTCTCGTCGCGAGGGTGACGTCGGATGTCGAGACGATCCAGCACTTCATGGAGTGGGGTGGCGTGGGGATGATCCTGGGCCTTGCACAGGTCGTTCTTGCGATGACGGTCATGGTCCTGTACCGCTGGCAGCTGGCGGTGGTGGTTGCCGTCGGCGTCGGGATCTACACGCTGCTCATCCTTCTGTTCCAACGGATCCTGTCCCGAGCCCATGATCGCGTCCGTGAACGCGTGTCGGATGCGCTCGCTGCGACGGGGGAAGCGATTTCCGGGCTACCGACCGTGCGCGCGTATGGCATCGAGACGGAGATGATGGAGAAGGTCGACGACACGCTCGACCAACAGTTCAACGCAGAAGTCAAGACGGCGGTTCTGGCATCGTCGCTCTTCTCGAGCGCGGAGCTCTTCGCCGGGATTCTGACCGCAGTGGTTGTCGGCGTCGGAGTGGTGCTTGGTCAAGGATGGGGTATGTCTGCGGGCACGCTCGTGGCCTTCCTGTTCCTTGTGAACCTCCTCATCGAGCCGATTCAGAGGCTCGTGGAGTCGATCGATCAGGCCCAATCGGCAGGAGCAGGGCTTCGCAAGATCCTCGGCGTCATAGACACGGAGGTCTCGATCCCTGATCCTCCCGACGGCGAGCCGTTCCCCTCGGAGGCGGTCGACCTTCGATTCGAAGGCGTTTCGTTCAGCTACCCGGGAGGACCGGACATTCTCTCCGGTGTGTCCGTAAGCATCCCGTCCGGCCAGCGCGTGGCAGTGGTCGGAGAGACCGGCTCTGGCAAGACGACATTCGCCAAACTCGCTACGCGGCTCTTGGTCCCGAAGGCCGGGTCGGTTGCTATCGGCGGCATGCCGATAGATCGGATCGCGCTCTCGTCGCTGAGAAGCGGCGTCGCATACGTGCCCCAGGAGGGCTTCTTGTTCGAAGGCACCATCGCCGACAACCTCCGATACGGACGCCCGGGTGTTGCCGATGACGTTGTGAGGATGGCCTTCGACGATCTTGGGTTGGTCGACTGGCTCGACACGCTTCCAAACGGGGTGGGAACGAACGTGGGTGAGCGAGGGGGAAACCTGTCAGCCGGTGAACGGCAGCTCGTTGCACTCGCACGTGCGTGGATCGCAGACCCACGACTTCTGGTTCTCGATGAAGCGACGTCGGCGGTCGATCCTGCGCTCGAGGTGCGGATCCGGTCGGCCATTGAACAGCTCACGGCCGGGAGAACATCGGTCACGATCGCTCATCGGCTGTCCACAGCCGAGGCCTCTGATCGTGTCCTCGTCTTCGATGCAGGAGCGATCGTCGAGGACGGGCACCACGAGGATCTCATCGGTGAGGCACCTGTCTACAGCGCCATGCATGCGGATTGGGAAGGCAGCACATCGACCGCCACCGGCGCCGCACCGAAGTCCTGACGCGACGAAACCCCCATGATCATGGAGGTTTCGCTGAGAAAGTCGGTGGGGACTGGCTCGGATGGTTTGGATCACCCTGTTCTGAGAACAATTAGCCTCGCCGGCCTCCCACCTAGTTGTAAGTATCGAGTCGATGTCGCTGTACCTGTAGGTATTACTCGTAGGTCGTTCGACCCCTTTGCGGAAGACCACGGACCACGGACCACGGAGGTCGGTTTCGGTCTGTCCTCCCTGAGAGGGAGGACAGGCGAGCTCGCGAGCCAGGAGGGTGTTGCAAATGTACGCCGAGTCGCGAGAATGGTGGATCGTGGTATGAGGGTGACGACATGAGCGGGAATTGGCGCTGGGGGAATGTTCCCCTTCCAGAATCGCACTTGGTTCTGGTCGTCGTCGGCCTTGTCCTTGGTGCGGTGTGGCCGAGATCCATCGGTCTCGATGCCATATGGGTACCGGTGGTGAGAGTCTCCCTTATCATCGTGGGGGTAGTCGGTGCCGTGTGGGCGACACGGACCGCCGGTCGCGTGAAGCTGGCGGAGCCCGACCGTCTCGTCACCGACGGACCCTACGGATTGTCGCGCCACCCGATGTACGTCGCATGGACGATCATCTATCTGGGGGTCGTGCTCATATTCGACTCCGGATGGCTCCTCGTCCTTCTTCCAGTCCTGGCGGTATGGGTTCACATCGAGGTCAGTCGGGAGGAGAAACGACTCTCACGAGACTTCGGCTCAGCGTACGAACTGTATCGGAGCCGTGTCCGACGGTATCTGTGAAGTCCCGTTCGGACGCGAGCCAGTACTCGTGCGCATTTCGAGCAGATGGGAGCGGATGGTCCCCGCATCGAGAGTGCCAGAAACGAGCCTGGAGCGGTACGCTGCGGCGTGTTGGCGGTTGGCCGAACACCCCGGGTAGGCGGTGTCGGCGGGCTGGATCGATTGGAGACTCACATCGCAGGCAAGGACGACTACTTCAGAGCAAAGGGCGTCGTGGTTGAAACGCTCCCGAACGCGACGTTCCGCGTGAAGTTGGAGACAGGCCACGAGGTGACCGCACGCGCTTCGGGCAAGATGCGCAAGGGTCGCATGATCCGCATCATCCCAGGCGACTCCGTCGAGGTCGACGTTTCTGCATACGACCCAACCATGGGCAGGATCGTCTGGCGATACCGCTAGAGCGCTAGGTTGTCGCCCCGCCCGATGACCGGTCGCACGCTTCGCACACACCTTCGACTTCGAGCACGTGGTCGAGAACTCTGAACTTGGTCTGACTTCCGAGATAGGTCGCGATTTCGTGGATCCCAGCCTCCTGTGACTCCCCGAGGGCGACATCCTCGATCCTTCCGCATGAGACGCAGACGACATGGTGGTGATGGTCCGTCAGCCACTCTGCCAGCTCGTAGCGAGCGATCCCGTCAGCGTCGTAGTGCTTGCGCAGCACGCTTGCGTCATCAAGGACCGAAAGCGTGCGATACATCGACGACACCGGGATATCGGCCGAACATTGGTGAGCGATCTCGGCGGCGGTCCTTGGGCCGTTTGCGAGCTGTATCGCTCCAACGACGGACCGGCGACCTTTCGTGTACCGATGCTCGTGTTCAGTCAGGCGTCGGCGGATGAGGTCGTGGATCTCCGACTGTGCCTGGTCACGTGTCATGGGCAGCAGCCTACCGACCACATTCCCATTTACGTCGATGAAATGAGAGTGCTCAGAAGGATCCGAACGCTACAACGGGTACGCTGACCGCCATGCCAGCGATTCAAGCCACAGAAGCCGAATTCCGATATGGGGCGCATGTGGCACTTGGCGCAGCTACGTTCGTCATCCCGCAGGGAGCGATAACCGCCCTGATCGGCCCCAATGGGTCTGGCAAGTCGACCTTGTTGTCTGGAATCGCTGGCCTGGATCGCCCCGTTTCCGGCGAGATATCGGTCACGGCGAGCGACGGCCGGGCGAAAGTGGCTTTCGTGCTGCAAACAACGAAGGTCAATGACAGCCTGCCCATCACGGTTCGCGAGGTTGTGACGATGGGACGATATTCGAATCGCTCACTTTTCGGGCGACTGACGGACGACGATCGATCCGCCGTCGATGCGGCGATGGATCGCATGGACGTGACGGATCTTGAGACCAGGCATCTCCGTGAACTGTCCGGAGGGCAGCGCCAGCGTGTGTTCGTGGCGCAAGGTCTGGCGCAGGAACACGACATCCTGCTGCTTGACGAGCCGCTCACGGGACTTGATCTGCCTTCAGCGATGGCCATCGATGCGGTTATCCATGAGGAACAGGCAGCGGGCCACACGATCGTCATGAGCACCCACGATCTCGCCGAGGCCCAGGTGGCTGATCACGTGCTTCTTCTTGCCAACCGCGTGGTGGCGTCGGGGCCGCCGTCCGAGGTGCTCACGGGTGCGAACCTGAAGGAGGCGTACGGCCCAAGCCTCCTCCATGTCGATGGAGATAGTCTGTTCCTTGACGATCCGGCGCACGAGCCTGTGCCGGGACGCCATGTGCACCAGGATCGCTCGATCCACGTCGAGACGGACCGCCACGAACGTCACGGTGACGACCCGGAATCGTGACGGTTTGACCCCGTTCTGAGGGTTGTCTCGGCGCATCCGTGCTCAGGTGCCTGTACATTGAGGGCATGGAGATCTTCGCACGCGTCCACATTCTGGACGGAAAAGCCGTCCGCCTGCCGCATGGCGACGTGAACGAGGCCATTCCCCTTGATGATGATCCGGTCAACCGCGCCAAAGGTTGGGTCAAGAAGGGCGCAGGCAGGCTTTTTATCGTTGACCTCGATGCAGCTGCATACGGAACCCATGTCAACCGTGAAGTGATCGCCGAGATCATCAAGGGGGTCGACGTGCCTGTCCAAGTCGGCGGTGGCATCCGGTCGCGGGCAGAGGTTGAGAAGATCCTCGGCATGGGGGCGTGGCGGGTTGCCATCGGCACTTTGGCCATCATCGATCAGGTCGCGTTCTGGGAACTCAACCGCCTCCACCCACACAGGATCGTCGTTTCGCTCGACGTCAAGCCTGATAACGAGATCGTCATCCGTGGGTGGACGGAGGAGACCGGCGAGTACCTCGAAGAGACGATGATCGCCCTCTCCAGTGGCGGTGCTGCCGGATTCATGATCAGCGAGGTCGGGAGAGACGCCCTCGAGGAGCCACCGAACTTCGATGCGCTCGCCATGGCGATCAATCTCGTTGACGAGCCTGTCATAGCTGCGGGCGGTGTCAGGGACCTCGCCGACGTCGCAAAGCTCTCCAAGTTGGGCAATGGTGGGAGGTCTCTCGCAGGGATCGTGGTCGGTAGGGAAGTAACCGCAGGGCGGTTCACGATGGACGAACTGTTCGAAGCCGTCAAGGGCGAGGGTTCGTCTTTCGGTCCATGGTCCCGTGCCGACCTCGACGCCGCAGCAGCGCGATACGCTGAGGAGAGCAGCGATTCAGAAGTGCTGAAGCCTCTGACAGGTTTCATCCGCTGGCTCGCTTCCGAGAAGTAACACACCGTTACTCCTGCAGAATCTGCACACCTCACCAAGCGGAGGACCAATGAAGAAGCTCCTGAAAACCCTATTCCTGATGATCGTCGTCGGCCTTGTTGTTGCTGGCGTCGCGTCGTACATGTCCAAGAAACGGCTCGAATCGAAGAGCGACGACGAGATCCGCGAGTTCCTCGCAAGGAAGCTCGACGGAAAAGTCGGCGACGAGCAACTCGCGACCATCCAGGACGCCGTAATCGGCGGCATCCGAGGCAAGTCAGCTGGCTCTGACTCAGATGCGATGGACGAAGCTGAAGATGATGCTCCTGTCGACACCGTCACCGACGAAGCTGACGATGACGAAGACACCGCGGCCTCAGAGGATGATGATGCGGACGAGTCTTCCGAGAAGGCCTCAGCCGAGTAGCTCTGCTTCCGATGGCTTGATACGGAGCGTCGTGACGCTGTCGTACATGTAGACGCCCAGTGCCAGCCAGACGACGGAGAACCACGCCAGCCGCGTTGCTGAGAGGTTCTCTCCGAACACCCAGATGCCGAGGATGAAGTGCATCGATGGCGTGATGTACTGAAGTAGCCCCACCATCGAGAGTGGGACGCGCTTCGCTGCTGCGGCGAACAACAGCAGCGGTGTCACCGTTACGACTCCTGTCGCTATGAAGAAGATTGCGATTGGGCCGCTCTCGGTGAACGCTGTCGCATCGGGCTGATTCACGAATCCCAGTACCAGGGCAGCGGGGATTGCCACTGCGAGCATCTCTCCGGACAAGGAGATAAGCGGTGCAGGGACCTCTGGGCGCTTCTTCACAAGGCCATACAGCCCGAATGAGATCGCAAGCGTCAGGCTGACCCACGGGAGCGAGCCGATCGAGACCGTCATGCCTGCTACGCCAAACGCAGCGATCCCGACCGCGACCCATTGAAGTCGTCGCAAACGCTCGCCGAGCACGACGACGCCCAGTAGCACAGAAACCAGGGGGCCGATGAAGTAGCCGAGGGAGCTTTCGACGATCTGTTCGTTCGTGACGGCCCAGAGCCAGACGCCCCAGTTGGTCGCTATCAGAGCTGCTGTCAGGATACTGATCAGGATCATGCGCCCGGAACGCAGGAGAGCCCAGAGTTCTGACCATCTCCGCTGTATCGCGATAACCAATCCGAGGACCGGAATGCTCCACAGGATCCTGTGGATGAGGAGGTCAGTCACGGCGACATCGTCGACCAGGTTCCAGAAGAGCGGCGACAAGCCCCAGAAGCCGTAGGCGGCTATGCCGAGCCAGACTCCTTTACGAAATTCCATGATGCTCCCACCGGGCGAGCAGACAGTCTGACACGGCTAGCCGGCTCTTCCGCCGGTGGTCGCCGCTGGCCGAGGATCTCCGACGATGTATCTCGCACCGGTTCCTGCCTCTGCAACGCGGTCCTGGGGGTTGAAGAGGGCACAGGAGGTGAGCGACAGGCAGCCGCAGCCAATGCAGTCAGCCAACTCGTCCCTGAGCGCCTCGAGTTCGGTGATGCGCGTGTCGAGGTTCGATCGCCACCCGGTCGCAAGCCGAACCCAATCCCTCTTTGTCGGTGTCCTTCCCTTCGGAAGGGAAGCGAGCGCATCGGAGATCTCCTGGAGGGACAAGCCCACCTCTTGTGCGGCCTTGATGACGGAGACCGTGCGGAGCATCGAGCGGTGATACCGCCGTTGATTCCCTTCCGTCCGCTGTGAGGAAATCAACGCCCGGTCCTCGTAGAACCGAAGAGCTGAGGTTGCGACACCTGTTCTGGCCGCTAGTTGTCCGATGGTGAGATATTCGTCCATGATGCCTTTAGAAGTTGCTTGACTTCAAGTTTACTTGAAGTTGTACGGTGTACCTATGACGACGACCAATCACCTTGCTGACGCCCGATCGATCGAGCCGTACGGGTATGACGATCTCTTCCGCTTCATGTCGATGATGACCGGGGATGAGAAGCACTCCGAGGCTGCCACCTCGACACTCGACGTGATCTGGACGCTCTACGACCGTGTTCTCCACGTCGACCCTCTGGATCTCGACCACCCGAACAGGGACAGGTTCTACCTCTCGAAAGGGCATGGGCCGATGGCGTTCTACGCGGTCCTTGCTGCGAAGGGGTTCCTCGACCCTGCCCTTCTTCCGCAGTTCGCGACGTCCACGTCGATCCTCGGCCACCACCCTGACCGTCGAAGAGTCCCTGGCGTCGAGATCTCCTCAGGATCCCTTGGACAGGGCCTTGCCCTCGGCGTCGGGGCCAGCCTGGCGATAGGGCTGTCTCGGAGGTCGGGTCGAGTGTTCGTGCTCGTTGGAGACGGCGAACTGGACGAAGGATCGAATCATGAGGCGATCGCGCTGGCCGGACGATTGGGAATCGGGAGGCTGACGGCCATCGTGATCGACAACGACTCGGCGTACCACGGCTGGCCAGGAGGTATCGAAGCACGCTTCTCCGTCGAAGAATGGCAGACGGCGGTCGTCGACGGGAGGGACCACGATGCCATGTTCGAGGCTTTCACCGCTGCGCATCCGGATCGCCCGCTCGCCGTCGTCGCACGAGTCGGGAGGAAGGCGTGATGGACACCATGCGCGACCGATTCAACTCCGTGGCTGCCAGCCTGCTTGAGGACGATCCGAAGACCGTGCTGGTCTTCGCGGTGATCGGCCATGGATCCCTCGAGATATCTGACCGGTTCGGGGACCGGGTCATCGACGTAGGGATCCGCGAACAGGCGATGATCGGTGTCGCCGGCGGCCTCGCGCTTGAAGGTTTCAAGCCGATCGTGATGAGCTACACGCCGTTCCTCATCGAACGCCCCTTCGAGCAGATCAAGCTCAGCCTGACCCATCAGGACGTGAACGCCGTGCTCGTTTCGGTAGGCGGAAGCTGGGATGCCGCATCATCGGGGAGAACGCATCTGGCACCCGAAGACGTTGCCTTGATGTCGACGCTGCCCGGGTGGACCGTGCACGTACCTGGCCATCCAGATGAAGCCGAGGCTGCAATCTGGGAGGCTCACCAATCGGGCGAATCGCACTACGTGCGGCTCACGGTCGATTCGAATCGGTCGGCCCACGAGACGACACATGGGAGGATCGCGACGCTCCGCCGAGGGTCCGAAGACGCACAGACGATTCTGGCCGTTGGCCCCGTGGCGGACGCCGCCCTCGACGCCACGACGGGGATGGATGCGACCGTGCTCTACACATCGGTTCCGAGGCCGCTCGACGCCAGAGGGCTGACAGCGGCTGTGACTGGCACCGATGTCGTGGTCGTTGAGCCGTATCTGGCCGGGACATCGGTCAGCCAGGTGGCGGCGGCATTGTCAGATCGTCCGATGCGCATCCGTGCGGTGGGTGTCACCGACCCTGAGATGCAGCACTATGGCTCACCACATGAGCTGAGAGCGGCGCACGGATTGGATTCCGAGGGGATCCGGCGTGCGATCGAGCGCGGCATCACCCAGATCGCCGTGTGACCGCACCTGATCAGGATGTCTTGAACGGTTGTCCGGGAATGTCACAGGGCTGCGATACCGTGGTGTCATGTCGATACCGATCGCCACACGACGCATAGCTGCGGGACCGACTCGTCGGCACTGGGCACGGGTGCTCCAGTTCTCGTCGAATGCTGACGTCTTGCTGATGCTCGACGAGATCGCCGTCGATGACGCCAGCGCCCTGGAGATCGTGACGGACCTGTGTCGTGAGCTTGGTGTTCCCGAGCCGAAGCTGAAGTTCCACGCACGGCGGTCGCCATACACCGGTGCATGCGAGCGTCCACGGAGTGGATGGGTCGACATCCTCGGGGAGCGCGAAGTCGCCAGCCGCGAGATGAACGGCTGGGGTGCGTTGCCCCCAGACGGCGCCATCAGGCTCGGGCGGACAACCACCCTGATGACCCTCGCACATGAACTCGGGCATCATCTGGTCTTTCACCTTGAGAGCCCTTCGACACCTGCGCATGGGCGCGTCTGGGTCGGACGGTTCGATGAGGCAGCCTCATGGATTCAATGGGTTGCCGTACAGCCCTGAACCTCCGGTCGGAGACGGGACTGCAAGCCACAGAAGCAGGCGACGACGGTACGTTCTCGGAGCGAGGCGTAGCCGAGCGACTAGGTTGACGCAGTGAGTTCTCTCCTTGTCAAACACGCCCGCGTCCTGGCGACGATGGACGCCGGGCGGCGCGAGATCGCCGACGGTGGCCTGTATGCGGTGGATGGGTTCATCGAGCAGGTCGGTGCGACCGCAGAACTCCCAACGACGGCTGACGAGGTCGTCGATCTGACGGGCCACGTGGTGCTTCCGGGCCTGATCAATACGCACCATCACTTCTACCAGACGCTTACGCGGGCGGTCCCTGGCGCCCAGGACGCGGGACTCTTCGATTGGTTGACCGTTCTGTACCCGATATGGTCCCGCATGACATCGGAGCACATACGTGTCTCCACGCAGGTCGCTCTGGCTGAGCTTGCACTTAGCGGGTGCACGACAGCGTTCGACCACCTCTATCTCTTCCCGAACGATTCGACGCTCGATGACGAGATCGATGCGGCTGCAGACGTTGGTCTTCGACTCATGGCATCACGGGGATCCATGAGCCTCGGCGAAAGCGACGGGGGACTGCCGCCGGACTCCGTTGTAGAGGACGACGCGGCGATCCTTGCCGACACCCAGCGTCTGATCGAGTCCTATCACGATCCATCGCCTGGATCGATGGTCCAGGTCGTCGTGGCTCCGTGCTCACCGTTTTCGGTGACGCCCGAACTCATGTCCGAATCGGCCGCCCTTGCGCGAGCCACAGGCACAAGGCTCCACACGCATCTTGCGGAGACGCTCGATGAGGAGGCCTTCTGCCAGGACATGTTCGGCAAGCGGGCGGTCCAGCACGCTGAAGACCTTGGCTGGGCTGGGGACGACGTCTGGTTCGCCCATGGCGTGTACATCGACGATTCCGAGATCAAGCGGATGGCCATCGATGGCACGGGAGTTGCGCACTGCCCAACGTCAAACATGCGGCTTGCGTCTGGCATCGCGCCTGTGCGGAAGTTCCTTGCCGCAGGGGTCCCAGTCGGCCTTGGTGTCGACGGCTCGGCGAGTAACGACGGGTCGCACTTGCTCGGCGAGGTTCGGCAGGCGATGCTGCTCGCACGTCTCGACGCAGCACCGAACCAGTCGGACGGTTCGCTGATGACCGCGCGTCAGGCGCTGGAGATCGCCACGCTTGG
>CAXMSN010000138.1:0-6350 GCA_964196275.1 uncultured Kiloniellales bacterium
CGTCTCGGATGGTCGGCTGCCACGGGTTGGGATTCGTTCGACGATCTCGAGAGCTCGGCTGCCGGTGGTGCTGAACCGTGGACGCGTGTTGCGACACCTGTGTTCGACGGCGCACACGAGGACGAGGTCCTCCACCTGCTCAAGAACACCAAGGTCAACCGTGACGGTGTTCAGCTGATCGACGCCGAGGGCAAGGGTCAGTTGTATGACGGAAGATCGGGTGAGCCATACGACTCACGCATCACCGTCGGCTACATGTACATCCTGAAGCTGGTCCACCTTGTGGACCACAAGATCCACGCACGGTCAACTGGCCCATTCTCGATGTTCACCCAGCAGCCGCTCGGTGGTAAGGCACAGTTCGGTGGTCAGCGGTTCGGTGAGATGGAAGTTTGGGCCCTCGAGGCGTACGGCGCTGCCTATGCCCTGCAGGAGTTGCTCACGATCAAGTCCGACGATGTCCGCGGCCGCGTGAAGGTCTACGAGGCGATCGTCAAGGGCGAGAACATCCCTGAACCGGGCATTCCAGAGTCATTCAAGGTTCTCGTCAAGGAGATGCAGTCACTGTGTCTCAATGTCGAGATGCTTTCGGCGGGTGAGGAAGTTGAGTTGAAGGATCTCGACGACGACGTGTTCCGCACGGCCCAGTCGCTCGGGATCGACATCTCTCGACCTGAACGCCCGGACCTCGATCCGATTTCGATTTGAGCTTTGAGTAGCGGGAGAACGAAATGACACAACTTTTTGATGAACTGAGAATTGGTCTCGCATCGTCAGGGCAAATCCGATCATGGTCTTTCGGCGAGGTGAAGAAGCCTGAAACGATCAACTACCGGACCCTGAAGCCTGAGAAGGATGGGCTCTTCGATGAGCGCATCTTCGGCCCGACCAGGGACTGGGAGTGCTACTGCGGCAAGTACAAGCGTGTCCGTTTCCGCGGCGTGATCTGTGAACGTTGTGGTGTCGAAGTCACGCGCGCAAAGGTGCGACGCGAGCGCATGGGCCATATCGAACTCGCCGCTCCTGTCACGCACATCTGGTTCTTCAAGGGCGTTCCCAGTCGGCTGGGATACCTCCTGGACATGTCCCCTAAGGAACTCGAAAAGGTCATCTACTTCGCCGCCTACCTCGTCACACACGTCGACGATGAGAAGCGCACGAAGGATCTCCCTGACCTCGAAGAGGCCGCGCGTCACGAGCGCGTCCTCATCACCGAGGAGTTCGAGGAGTGGAAGGAAGGCCGTCTCGAGCGTCTCGAGGGCGAACTCGCCCAAATGGAGGACGCCGGAGCCAAGACGGTCGAGATCACCGCTCGGAAGAAAGAAGTCGAGCGAGAGATCAAGGACCGCGACGATCGTGCGAGCGTCGAGGTCGACCTGCTCGACGAAGCCTTCGACAGTTTCAAGACGATGAAGCCGCGCGATCTCGTCGAATCAGAGCAACTGTGGCGCGAGATCATCGACCGCTACGGCGACTACTACTCGGGCGGCATGGGCGCTGAGTACGTCAAGGACCTCATCTCCCGCATGGATCTCCAGGAGGAGATCGAGCTTCTGAAGGTGCATCTCGACCCTGAACAGACGAGGTCGAAGCAGAAGCAGGAGCGAGCACGGAAACGCCTGAAGGTCGTCAAGCCGTTTGCAGATGGCAAGAACGACCCGGAGGGCATGATCCTCGAGGCGATTCCTGTCATTCCGCCGGACCTCCGTCCGATGGTTCAGCTCGATGGTGGCCGTTTCGCCACGTCAGACATGAACGATCTCTATCGCAGGGTTATCAACCGGAACAACAGGCTCAAGCGTCTCATCGACCTTGGGGCTCCCGAGATCATCGTCAACAACGAGAAGCGGATGCTTCAGGAAGCCGTTGACGCTCTGTTCGACAACGGTCGCCGTGGCCGTGCGGTAACAGGACCGGGCAGCAGGCCGCTCAAGTCGCTGTCTGACATGCTCAAGGGCAAGCAGGGCCGCTTCCGCCAGAACCTTCTCGGTAAGCGCGTTGACTACTCGGGCCGTTCCGTGATCATCGTTGGACCCCAGCTCAGACTGCACCAGTGCGGACTGCCGAAGATCATGGCTCTGGAATTGTTCAAGCCGTTCGTGATGAAGCGTCTCGTCGACCTCGACGTCGCCCAGAACATCAAGGCTGCAAAGAGGATGGTCGAGCGTAGGCGGCCGCAGGTGTGGGATGTCCTCGGTGACGTGATCCAGGAACACCCCGTGTTGCTGAACCGTGTACCCACGCTTCACCGCTTGGGAATCCAGGCGTTCGAGCCTGTGCTCATCGAGGGCAAAGCGATCCAGTTGCACCCCCTTGTCTGTGAGGCTTTCAACGCTGACTTCGACGGAGACCAGATGGCTGTTCACCTTCCGCTGTCGGCTGAGGCCCAGGCAGAAGCACGGATTCTCATGTTGTCCTCCAACAACGTGTTGCGTCCTGCAGACGGCAGGCCGATCGTGACTCCCTCCCAGGACATGATCATCGGCATGTACTACCTGTCGGCACTTGTCGACGATGCCGAGGGTGCAGGCCGTGCCTTCTCATCTGTCGACGAGGCAATGATGGCGTACGAAGCTGGGCATCTCTCCCTCCACGCACCGATCAAGTTGCGTGTCGGTTGGCTCGCTGGCGAAGCGAAGCTTCATGCTGAACTGAAGCCGCTGCTCAAGGATCTCATCGATGACGAACCTGTCAGCCCTGACGGACTGACAGAGACCACCATCGGTAGGGCGATCATCAACAGTGCGTTCCCCGAAGGCTTCCCCTACCTGAACGCTGTCGTTGTCAAGAGTGATATCAGGACCATCGTCGAAGAGGTAATTCACAACTACGACAAGCCGGATGTGGCGAATACGCTCGACAACATCAAGGAACTCGGCTTCCACTACGCAACCAAGGCTGGTCTGACGATCGGACTCCAGGATGTGAAGACTCCTCCGGAGAAGAAGCAGATCCTTGCCAAGTTCGAAGCACGTGCCGAAAAGGTCGAGGGCCTGTACCAGAAGGGTGTGATCACCGATGGTGAGCGCCGGTCGGAGCTGATCGAGATCTGGACCGTTGCAACGGATGAGGTGAAGGATGCCATGCAGGAGACCCTGCAGGCGGATCCGTTCAACCCGATGGACATGATGGTCCGTTCGGGCGCTCGTGGGACGATCATGCAGCTGAGGCAGATCGCTGGAATGCGTGGGCTCGTTGCGAATCCGAAGGGTGAGATCATCGCCCAGCCGATCAAGGCCAACTTCCGTGAGGGGTTGACGGTGCTCGAGTACTTCATCTCCACACACGGTGCACGCAAGGGTCTCGCAGACACGGCTCTGAGGACCGCTGACTCGGGTTATCTCACCCGTCGCCTTGTGGACGTCTCCCAGGAGATCATCATCCACGAGGAGGTGTCGGACGATCCAGGACTCGTCGTCAAGATCCGCGAGGAGGACGGGACCGTGGTCAGGCATCTGCGTGACCGGATCTTCGGTCGTGCACTCGCTGAGGATGCGAAGATAGAACGCAAGCTCGCGACGTTGCCTGATGGGCGGAAGCTCAGGGCAGGGTTCATTCTTGACAGAGAGGCAGTGAACGGCCTCGAAGACGTTGAGGATGTGTTCGAACTGAGGGTGCGCTCACCGTTGACGGATACGTCGCGGCACGGCATCTCGCAGATGTCATATGGTATCGACCTTGCCACGGGGTCATTGGTTGAGACAGGGACGGCTGTCGGCATCATGGCCGCACAGTCCATCGGCGAGCCAGGGACGCAGTTGACGATGCGTACGTTCCATACCGGCGGTGTTGCTGGTCAGGACATCACGCATGGTCTCCCGCGTGTCACGGAGCTGTTCGAGGCTCGTACACCGAAGGGTGTAGCGAAGCTCGCTGAGATCGGCGGAGTCGTGCGAATCGATGAGGATCCGGACACGGGTGACCGTTCCATCGTCATCGTCGATGGCGAGGAAGAGGCCTCGTACATCCTCCCGGTCCGCGCACGGCGCAGGGTCGAGGAGGGTGACATCATCGAGCCTGGTACCCAGCTGACGGAAGGTCCACTGGACCCGAAGGAAGTGCTCGAGATTCAGGGAATCCGCGCTTGTCAGCGCTATCTCGTCGAGCAGGTGCAAGAGGTCTATCGAAGCCAGGGCGTGGACATCCATGACAAGCACATCGAGCTGATTGTTCGCCAGATGCTCCGAAGGGTTCGCATCGTCAACCCGGGCGAGGGCCCGTGGCTGCCGGCAGAACTTGTCGACGCTCAGGAGTTCAGGGATGCGAACCAGGAACTCGTTGAGGCCGGCTCACAGCCTGCAGAGGCCAGGCCGGAGCTCATGGGTATCACGAAGGCGTCGCTTGCTACGGATTCGTGGCTCTCTGCGGCTTCGTTCCAAGAGACGACGAGGGTTCTTACGGAGGCATCGCTCAACGCGAAGTCGGACTACATGCGTGGTCTCAAGGAGAACGTCATCATCGGTAAGTTGATCCCAGCCGGTACCGGTTCGCCGAAGTATCAGCTGGTCGAACCGATGATCCCTGGCGCCGCGGTGCCTACGGCGGAGTCGCTGTTCGGAGACGTGGAAGTTGCGTCCGCAGACGACTCCCTCCCATCCGATCCCGCAGAGTGGCTTGCGTCACTCGGAGCCTCGTCCTCGGACGAAGGCGCAGGGGACGGAGACGAGTCCTAGTTCTGAGACTCTTTAGGAATAGCGAAAGCCGCCCGACTGGGCGGCTTTCGCCGTCTTGGGAAGTGCGTGTGATGTGCACACCGAATCTCTTCGGTACGTCACGGGGTCGCGACTAGACGCTCTATGCCGTCGTGGGTGCGTTCAGGAGGTGCAAGGAGCATTGAATACTCGAAGTTGCTCCAGATCCCAATCGTCGACGCATCGAAGAACGTTCTCAGGATTCGTGCCGAGTCCACCGAGTCGCGCGACGCCATGAGCCTCTCATCCCAATCACCGGCTACAGCGTCCTTCAGAAATCTATCGAGCGATGGGACCGGTACCGAAACGAACGACTCGAAAGTCGCCTGAGTCGCGAACACAACGAAGTCCCAGGTCGCGGCGACCGCACGCAGCACGAGGTCCGGAGTGTGGACATCGGCCATCGCAACGCCCAGCGGTACCGGGGGCACGGACCGGGTCGAGGCCGGCGGACACTGATTCAATCCTGATTCCATCGGCAATTCGGCGCGACCAGCCACGATGTCATCAGGCACAAGGAAGTCCTCATCATCTACAAACCCCTGAAGTGCAGTGCGGGCGGCGGCCCATGACGACTCCAGACATTCTTGCGCAGTGATCGTGCCGATGAACTCGCGCTTGAGAACCGTGTCCCGCCCAATCCGATACAGATCGACGCCGAACGCATCTCTCCCGACGTACCACCCGTATCGGTCCACCGCGCTCACGACATCGACTCGTACGGGCGGCGGGAGCTTCGACTTGGCGCGGAAGCTTCCAGCGGCCCTCTCCGACACGATGGCTCCGCCGGCCGCGAGCAGCACTGCCGCGGCGAGTTGATTCCCCGTCACGAATTCACCACCGAACTCGAGTCGCCCTCGCCGAGGTCTTACGAGAAGTCCGGGCGACGACGGTGCATCCATGAGCAGCATCAGTGCGGGTGCGAACGTCCGCGAGAACATGCCCGATGCCCTCGCTGCGCGATCGTTGTCGACGGAAACCGATATGTGGGTCGAGACTCCCTGGAGCCCGTAGGCATCTCCAACCGACTTCAGGAGCTGCCGTGCTCCGTGTCCGGTCCACGCTGCCAGGTTGTCGACGAGGCCGGATGACAGCGAAATCTGTGGTGTCGCGATTTCGGCTTCTGGGCCGTCGCACGTGATCTTCAGCCCGGTGGTGGTGCGGTATGCATGTGTGTCACCGGGATCGATGCGACATCCAGGAATCAGAAGGTCGTGGATGATGTCCCGGAAGTCGATCGACTGACCAGCCGCGGACACGCGGTATTCGTGTTCGATCCCAACGACTCGTTGGTGCATCTCCGTGTCAGATTTGTCGCCCCGCTGCATCTGTCCCTCCTGTGACCGCAGTGACGCTCCCGCCGGCGGGGGGTCACTAGGACTCATATCCCCCGCGTTCACAAAGAGCACGCTCGGGCGCTGGAAGCTAAGGTTGCCAGAATCGAAGGGAGCATCATGGAAAAAGGGAATTCGATCGCGACTGCTGGCGGGGCTGCTGCTGGTGCCGCTGCTGGTGCCGCCGCTGGTGGGGCGTTGGTTGACCCGGGTACGGCTTCCTCCCCTGGTGGCGGCCCGAACGAGAATGCGACGAAGCCGCGTCTTCCGTTCGATGGAACCAGTAACAATCCTGACGGTTCCTCCACGACGATATCCACCGATG
>CAXMSN010000139.1:0-3421 GCA_964196275.1 uncultured Kiloniellales bacterium
TCGAGCGGGTGACGGGAGTCGAACCCGCGTGGCCAGCTTGGAAGGCTGGAGCTCTACCATTGAGCTACACCCGCAACGGTCGCACAGGCTACCGGAACTCAAGCTTCATTCATAGAGTCAGCGTTCGCCGCTTGGAGCGCCACGACCCACGTGTGTTCGGGCTCGGATCTGGCGATGGCATCGGCGAGCCAGCCTCTCTGTGAATGCGTCAGCCTGTGGAGACACCGGGTGAAATCGATGTCGTCCTTCGGCCGGGACATCTTCGCCTTGTAGAGAAGTTGCGCCTCAGGCGTGCAGTAAGGGACACCATCGGCAGTTCGCATCACAAGCTGCTCGCCGGGAAGCGCTATCGCGTTATCTCTCCGGAACATCCATTCGGTCATGTCGCCGTCGGCGAGCATGATCTCGACGGCCCATGGCTCAGCTGAACTCGGGCGACCCCAAACACCAAAGACATTCGTTGCAACCTCCCGTCCTCGATCGAACGGGGTGAGTTCGCCGCCGGACATCAACTGGAGATCCCAATCGGGGAAGACGTCGAAGAGCACATCCCTATCTGATCGGAACATCTCGATGTCGATGTCAGCGTGGGGGCGCGTCTCCCAGCCGAGGAAGAGATCGAGCGCAAGGCCACCCGCGATCCACCACGGAATCGGGACCGCGTCGAACCGGCCTCGGACTTCCGGGATCGAAAGCGGATGCCATTGATCTTGCATGAGCACATTCTGGTCTCGTCAACGGGATGTCGTATCCTGTACCCATGGACAGCACGAACTGGGATCACCGTTACGCAGAGACCGAACTGGTGTGGAGCGCCAGCCCGAATGCCTTCCTGCCGCCACTTGTCGATGGACTGAGCGTGGGGACCGCTCTCGACGTTGCGTGCGGCGAAGGAAGGAACTCGCTGTGGCTTGCCAAGCAAGGATGGACCGTCACCGGGATCGACTTCTCCCCCGTCGCGATCGAGAAGGCATGGCTCCTCGGCCAGGATGTGCCGATCACGTACGAGGTCGCAGACGTCGAGTCGTACGAACCGAAGCAGTCGTTCGACCTCGTCATCGTGTTCTACGTCCACCTCATGGAAGCTGATGCGCGATCCATGCTGGACATGGCTGCAGCAGCTGTGGCACCGGGGGGCACTCTGTTCGGAGTTGGTCACGCACTGCGAAATCTCACTGATGGTGTCGGCGGCCCTCCGTACCCGGAGATCCTCTGGACTGAGGACCTCATCTCTCCATCGCTCGATGGGTTGGAAGTCATCGAACTCGGCGAACGTGAGCGGTCTATCGACGGTTCGGAGGTCGAGGCAATCGATCTCGTCGTCCACGCCCAGCGACCGGCGTAGTCGCTCGTGGGCGAATCGTGACATCACCAGTCGTTCAGCTCAGGCCGGTGGCCGATTCCGACATGGATCCGTTCTTCGAGTTCGCACGGGACACAGAGGCCAAGCACATGGCCGCCTTCACATCTGATGATCCGGACAGCCGAGTCGCCTTCGACTCATGGTGGCAACGTCTACTCACCAATGATGAGGTGACGATGATGACGATCACCGGCGATGGAGCGGTTGTCGGCAACATCGGGAGCTTCATGATGAGCGATGAGCGGCACGTCACCTACTGGGTTGATCGTGCCGCCTGGGGCAGCGGGATCGCTACCGCGGCGCTCACAGCGTTCTTGACGCTCGACACGGTGAGACCCATTTTCGCCGGCGTCGCTGCCGACAACGCTGGTTCGATCAGAGTGCTCCAGAAGTGCGGATTCGCCGTCATCGACGAAGCGATGGGATTTGCGAACGCCAGGGGCGAAGAGATCGCCGAGTACGTGATGCAGCTCGGCTGACGGGAAACGAGAAAGACCCCCGTCGATGACGAGGGCCCAATCTCCGTCGGGCTGGTCAGATTTGAACTGACGACCCCCTGCTCCCAAAGCAGGTGCGCTTCCAAGCTGCGCCACAGCCCGATGTGTCACAGCAAGATACAGCGCACCGAGCCACACCGACACCGAACATTGCGAACCCAGGGTTCCACGCCACGTATATGTGGCTGATGGCCCACAGAACAGAGTCAATCTTGTGATCTGTCATACGCGGTTGAGATATTCGATGCATGCATCCTGACGCACGCATTCAGTCAATCGCTCTGAAGCAAGGCGGAGCCGTTACCAGAACTCAGGCGCTCGACGCCGGGCTCACCAAGCGACAGATCGATTTACGACTCGGATCGGGTCGGTGGCAGCACATGGTGGTCGGTGGGTACCGGGTGCTCACGATGGAAGGACATGACAGCTTGGTCCAGGCGGCAGTTGCTGTCCTCCCGACTGCGGTCGCGTCCCACACGTCGGCAGCGACGATCCACGGCATCAGCCGGGTCCCACCCGGTCCACCTACGGTGACTGTCCACTCCCGAACGACGCATCAGTTTCCAGGTGTCACGGTTGTGCGTTGCGATGACCTTGCTCCGAGCCATGTCACAGAGACTCCGGGCTTTCGAATCACGACACCGGCGCGAACAATCATGGACCTCGCAGCGTCGCTCACACCACGACACATCAGCGCGATCATGGATGAAGCGATCGCTTCCCGCCTGGTGACCAACGATGAAGTCGCTCGAGTCCTCGACCAAGTCGCTCGGCGTGGAAAGCCCGGCGTGACAAAAATGAGGGCAGTGCTGGGTGAGAGGGCAGGCGAGGTCCGGCCGGCGTCCGTGCTCGAAATGCGCGCTCGCCGAGTTCTCTTTGAGGGCGGAATCCGTAACTTCGAGACAGAGGTTCCGATTCCATGGAGTTCGACTCGGCGATTCGACGTTGCCTTCGTTGACTACCGAGTCGCTATCGAGTGGGACTCCCGGCGCTGGCACTTGCAAGCGGACGCCTTCCAACGAGACAGAGACCGTGACCGAGAAGCCGTACTCAACGGGTGGCGCATTCTCCGCTTCACTTGGAGTGACGTCCACGATCGACCGCAAACCGTGGTGAGCACCGTGCGATCCGTCCTCTCCGGTCCTCTATCAGCCTGACTCCAACGTTCTGTGGGCTCCAAGCCACATATTCGTGGCTGCGAACCCTGGGTACGAGCATTTGAGCGGGGCGCTACGGATTACTCGTTGGTAGCATCTCGACGCGGGTCGCTAGCTCAATTTGGCAGAGCAACGGACTCTTAATCCGTAGGTTCAGGGTTCAAGTCCCTGGCGGCCTACCAGGTACCCCGCACGCTTCGGGGCTTCTCTATTTCTCGGGCCGTTCGTGGGAGAATCATCGAGCATCATGCGGGTGTGGCGGAATTGGCAGACGCGCCAGGTTTAGGACCTGGTATCGAGAGATGTGGGAGTTCGAGTCTCCCCACCCGCACCACTAGTAACCGCAAGGGTTTAAGCCCCTCACCAGGGGCACCGGAAACCTATCGTGTCAACGATATCGGGGC